>NZ_BAMP01000125.1 GCF_000615975.1 Nitratireductor aquibiodomus NL21 = JCM 21793
CACCGGCATTCCCAAGATGCCCACCACCTCACGCGCCCGCATCCCCAACGCTTTGCCCCATCCTCCCTTGACCCCGCCGTCACGCCCCTCCTAATATCCGGTCCGGGCAGCGCGTGATGGCTGCCTCTGTCCCAAGGTTCGGGCGGCATTCGGGGCGCGAATGTCCAGACCTGACCACCATGCATTCCCGTTGACCGGCGCGCGGCACCCGTCCGCGCCAATGACCTATGGTGGTTCCATGTTCAAACGTGCTCTTGTGAGCCTCGTCCTCCTCGCGTCTCTTTCCACGGCGGCTACCGCCGAAAGACTCACCGTCTTCGCCGCTGCCAGCATGAAGGATGCCATTGAGCGCGCCGCACGCGAATATCAGGCAGCCGGTGGCGACGAAGTGGTCGTCTCCTTTGCCTCCAGTTCCGTTCTCGCCCGCCAGATCGAGGCCGGTGCGCCGGCGGATGTCTACATCTCCGCAAACACCGACTGGATGGCGTATCTGGTCGAGCGCGATCTGGTCCGCGCCGACAGCGAGATCATCATCGCCGGCAACAATCTCGTCATCGCAGCCGCCGAAGGCACCGAACCGGTCGAGAGCCCCGACGCCCTGCTCGACGAACGCTTCGCCATGGGCGATCCGAGCCATGTGCCCGCCGGCAAATATGCCCGCACGGCGCTCGAAAACCTCGACCTCTGGAAAGACGTCGAAAAGAACGCCGTGTTCGGTGAAAACGTCCGCGTGGCGCTGGAGCTTGCCAGCCGTGGCGAGGTGAAAGCTGCCATCGTCTACGGGTCGGACCAGAAAGCCGCCGGCGATCTGGTGCGCGCCTATGTCTTCCCGGCAGACAGCCACGCGCCGATCCTCTACCCCGCCGCCGCCACGAAGGATGGAGCCGAAAGCGCAGAAGCCTTCCTCGCCTTCCTGAAAAGCGAGGCCGGCCGCGCGATCTTCACCGATCTCGGTTTTTCCGAAGCTACGGAATAGACTGCCGACATGGGCGAGACCGAACTTTCGATCATACTCCTGTCCGCGAGGGTGGCGTTTACCGCCATCCTCTGCGCGCTCGTTCCGGCCTTTGCAGTCGCCTGGCTTCTGGCCCGCAGGGAGTTCCCCGGAAAGGGTGTCGTTCAGGCGCTGGTCACCCTGCCGCTCGTGCTGCCGCCGGTTGTCACCGGCTATGGCCTGTTGATCCTGTTCGGTTCCAAAGGTCCGCTTGGCCAGCTCTTTGAAAACCTGTTCGGCATCAGCTTCGCCTTCCGCTGGACAGGTGCCGCGCTCGCCGCCGGCGTCATGGCGTTTCCGCTCCTCGTGCGGCCGATCCGCCTGTCACTGGAAGCCATGGATCAGGGCTTTGGCGAGGCCGCGCGCACGCTCGGCGCATCGCGTCTCACCGTGTTCTTCACCGTCACCCTGCCGCTCGCCCTTCCGGGCGTCATTGCCGGCGCCGTGCTTGGTTTTGCCAAGGCGCTTGGCGAGTTCGGGGCGACGATCACCTTCGTCTCAAACATTCCCGGCGAAACGCAGACCCTGTCGCTCGCCATCTATGCGCTGCTGCAGTCGCCATCCGGCGACGCCGCCGCCCTTCGCCTCATCGCAATCGCCGTCGCCCTGGCGCTCGCCGCCATCGTCGCGTCCGAATATCTGGCCCGCAGGCTCACCACCGGAGGACGCGCGTGACCGCTCTATACGTAGACATCAGGGGCCGCGCCGGCAGGTTCGAGATCGAAACCGCCTTTCAGGCCGGCGCAGGCGTCACCGCCCTGTTCGGGCCATCCGGCGCGGGCAAATCCACGCTCCTGAAGATGATCGCGGGCACGGCCCGTCCGCAGTCGGGGCGCATCGTGGCGGGCGGGCACACGCTGTTCGATTCGGCCAGGGGCACGAACCTCCCGCCGGAAAAACGCGGCATCGGCTTCGTCTTTCAGGACGCCCGCCTCTTCCCGCATCTGTCGGTGCGCAGAAACCTCACCTATGCCCGCTGGGCCGGTCGCCGTCCGGCCTCCCGCGGCTTCGATGAAGTGGTGGCCCTGCTCGGCCTTGAAGACCGTCTCGACGCCGCACCCGCCACGCTTTCAGGCGGAGAGCGCCAGCGCGTCGCCATCGGCAGGGCGCTGCTTGCCGACCCCGCACTGCTTCTCATGGATGAGCCGCTCTCCTCGCTCGACAAGGCACGGCGCAACGAGATCCTGCCCTATCTGGAGAGGATCCGCACCGAGGCCGGCATTCCCATCCTCTATGTAAGCCATGAAACGTCCGAGGTCGCGCGTCTGGCCGACACGGTCGTGCTGATCGAAAACGGACGCGTTTCCGACAGTGGCCCCGCCGCCGCCATCCTCGCCCGTCTCGGCCTTGCCGCCGGCGGCGATCCCGACGAGGCCGGCGTCATCCTTGAGGGTCGCATCACGGATGTTAACCCCGCCTACCACACCGCCGTCATCGCGCTTGGTGAAGGCCGCATCGAGCTGACCGGAGACGGTTTCGCACCCGGCATGACGGTGCGGCTGCGCGTGCGGGCAGGCGATGTCGCCATCGCCAATGCGCCCCATGACGGGCTCTCCATCCGCAACCAGCTTCCCGCAATTGTCGAGGAAATTCGCCGCGACGGCGCATTCGCCACCGTCGCGCTCGGCTTTGGCGGGCAGCAGCTTCTGGCCCGCATCACGGCAAAGTCGGCAGATGCGCTCGGCCTTCAGCCGGGCAGCCGGGTCCACGCCCTGCTCAAGGCCGTTTCCGTCGAGATGGCGCGCATCGAAAGCCCGCGCGGCGGGCTCACACCCGCGTCATCGCCACGCTGAGCGAAGGGCCGTTCGCAATCGTCTGGTAGACCACGCAGTAACGCTCGGTGAGCTTCAGAAGCTGATCGAGCTGCTCCTGCGATGCATCCGTGTCGAGATCGAAGGACAGCCGGATTTCCGCAAAACCCACCGGCGCATCCTTCACCACGCCCAGCGTGCCGCGAAAGTCGAGATCGCCCTCGGCTGAAACCACGCCCGCCCGAAGCGGTATCTCCAGCGCCGTGGCCACGGCCTTCAGCGTCACGCCCGCGCAGGCGACCAGCGCCTCCAGAAGCATGTCGCCGGAGCACAGCTCCAGCCCCGTTCCGCCCGTCGCCGGGTGCAGTCCTGCAATGGCCATCGCACGGCCGGTCTCCACCTTGCAGGCAATATTCTGATCGTCGAGCGCGCCTCTGGCGTGAAGCGTGATGAGGGCTGCGCCCGGCTCGCCGCGATAGCGGTTCTTGATCGGCGCCTGAATGGCGCGCAGTTCTGCAGCGTCCATGGCGTTCACCTTCCCTGAGGTTAGATCCTGACCTGTTCAGGCTCTTCAGCATCGCCCAGAATAGCACCATAAGCACGCGCCGCGAACTTCCCGCCCGCCACCCAAGTTTCACTTGCATCGCTTGCAAGCCGGTGGAAACATGCGGCCCGGACAGCCTTTAAAACGGCGTCACAATGCGGCGGTAGAGACCGCAAAAGAGCCATTCGGGAGAAGTTACAATGAACAGATCGATCTTCAGAAAGCGCCCTGCCCTTGCATCACTGACCGCATCGGCACTGACGCTGAGCGCCGGCGCGGCCTTCGCCGATTACACGCTCAACATTCTCCACATGAACGACTGGCACAGCCGCATCGAGCCAATCAACAAATACGATTCCACCTGCTCCCCGGAAGACGATGAAGCTGGCGAGTGCTTTGGCGGTGCTGCCCGGCTCGTCACCGCCGTGGCCGAGTCCCGCAAGGCGCTTGAAGGCGAAAACGTTCTGCTTTTGAACGCCGGCGACAATTTTCAGGGGTCGCTCTTCTACACCACCTACAAGGGTGCCGCCGAAGCCGAGTTCCTGAACCTCATGAAGACCGACGCATGGTCGTCGGCAACCATGAGTTCGATGATGGCGAAGATGGCCTCGCCACCTTCCTCGACAAGGTCGAATTCCCCGTGCTGGGCTCCAACGTCAAGGCCAAGGAAGCCTCCGCGCTTGGCGACCGGGTGAAGGAATATCTCATCCTTGATGTCGGCGGCGAGAAGATCGCCATTGTCGGCGCGGTCGCCAATGACACGGCGGAGCTTTCCTCGCCCGGCGAAAACGTCTCCATCATCGAGGATGTGGCCGGCATCACCGCAGCCGTCGAAGCTGCCACCGCCGAAGGCGCAAACAAGGTCATCGCGCTCACCCATGTGGGCTATCCGCGCGACCTTGAGGCCATCGCCAAAATCCCCGGCGTTGACGTGGTCGTCGGTGGCCACTCAAATACGCTCCTGTCCAACACGGTCGAAGGTGCCGAAGGCCCCTACCCGACCATGGTTGACAATCCCGACGGCCATCAGGTGCCCGTGGTGCAGGCCGCGTCCTATTCCAAGTATCTGGGCGAACTGAAGCTCACCTTCAGTGACGAAGGTGTCGTCACCGCCGCCACCGGCGACGTCAAGCTGATCGATGCTTCCGTTGCCAAGGACGAAGCCGTTGTCGCCCTCGTCAAGGAACTGGCCGGCCCCATCGAGGAACTGAAGAACAAGATCGTCGCCGAAACGGCAGCCCCCGTCGATGGCAGCCGCGAGACCTGCCGCGCCGGTGAGTGCGAGATGGGCAATCTCGTCACCGACGCCATGGTCGCGCGCACTGCCGATCAGGGCGTGCAGTTCGCCATCACCAATGGCGGCGGCTTGCGCGCCTCCATCGATGGCGGCGAGGTCACCATGGGTGAAGTGCTGGGTGTCCTGCCCTTCCAGAACACGCTTGCCACCTTCCAGTTGAAGGGCGCCGATGTCGTCGCCTCGCTGGAAAGCGGCGTAAGCCAGATCGAGGAAGGTGCCGGCCGTTTCCCGCAGGTTTCCGGCCTGCGTTACAGCTTCGATCCGTCCGTCGCTCCCGGCGAAGGCCGCATCAAGTCCGTCGAGGTGAAGGACGGCGACGGTTGGGCTCCGATCGACCCGGGCACCACCTACACCATTGCCTCCAACAATTTCATGCGCAATGGCGGCGATGGCTACAGGCTCTTCGCGGAGAATGCCGAAAACGCCTATGATTACGGCCCGGGGCTTGAACAGGTTCTTGCCGATTATCTGGCCGAAAACAGCCCCTATACGCCAGCCATTGACGGCCGCATCACGATGGTCGAGGCGAGCGTTGCAGGGGCGGAGACCGAGGCCACAACCCCCGATCTGCCGGAGATGTCGAAAACGATTGCCAGCGAGGCACCAAAAGCGATCGAAGAGGCCGTTGAAAAGGCGGGCGACGCCGTCGAAAGCATGGCTGAAGGCGCCAAGGAAATGGCGGACAAGGCTGCTGAAGAGGCCGGTGAAGCCATGGAGGGCGAGAAGAAAACCCACACCGTCGCACGCGGCGACACGCTTTGGGAGATCGCCCGCACACATTATGGCGATCCGGCCAAATGGCGCGCGATCGCGGAAGCCAACCCGCAGATCAATCCCAACCGGATCGACGTCGGCATGGAACTCAACCTGCCATCGGCAAACTGAGCGGTCGCTTCCAGAGCTTCACGGAGCCTCGCCACCCGGCGGGGCTCTTTTTTTCGCCCCTGCGGCCACGCGCTCCATTGAAAACCTGCCCGGCTTCGCTAGCTTCCCCTGCATGATCGGAGCCAAAGCATGAATCTCCCCACGAAAATCGACCCAAAAGCGGCAAAGGCCATTGGCCCGCTGCCCGCAGAACACCCACCTGTCCGCGTCGGCAAGGTAGGCGTTTTGCTTGTGAATCTCGGCACACCAGACGGAACCGACTACGCGCCGATGCGGCGATATCTGAAGGAGTTTTTATCAGATCCCCGCGTCATCGAATGGCCGAAAGCGATCTGGTATCCGATCCTCTACGGCATCGTTCTCAACACGCGGCCGAAAAAGTCAGGCGCGGCTTATGCGGAAATCTGGAACCATGAGCGCAATGAATCGCCGCTGCGTACCTTCACCCGTTCACAGGGCGAAAAACTCGCCCAGGCGCTGACGGGGCATGAGCATGTCATTGTCGACTGGGCCATGCGCTACGGGCAGCCCTCCATCGAAACGGTGACAAAGAGCCTGATGGAACGCGGCTGCGACCGCATCGTCATGTTCCCGCTCTACCCGCAATATTCCGCCACCACCACGCAACGGTGAACGACAAATTCTTTGAAGCGCTTGCGAAGATGCGCTTCCAGCCGGCCATCCGCACCGTGCCCTCCTATCAGGACGAGCCGGTCTATATCGAGGCGCTCGCCCGCTCCATCGAAAAGCACCTTGAGAGCCTGGATTTCGAGCCGGAAGTCGTCATCGCTTCCTATCACGGCATCCCGCAAAGCTATTTCAGGCGCGGCGACCCCTATCACTGCCATTGCCAGAAAACGACCCGCCTCCTGCGCGAACGCCTCGGCTGGGACGAGAAGAAACTCATGACCTGCTTTCAGTCACGCTTCGGCCCGGAAGAATGGCTCCAGCCTTATACCGACAAGACCGTTGAAAAGCTCGCCAGAGAGGGCGTCAAATCCATCGCCGTGTTCAATCCCGGCTTCGTGTCCGACTGTCTGGAGACGCTTGAAGAGATCGCCGGTGAGGCCGGAGAGATTTTTCATGAAGCCGGCGGCAAGAATTTCACACATATCCCCTGTCTCAACGACGCGGATGAGGGCATGGCCGTGATCGAGACACTTGTACGGCGCGAGCTTTCTGGCTGGTTGTAGGATCGGACCCCGCCTTGCCACAGGCACGTCATATTTGGCGAGGCATATGCACCGCGATGCAACTTGCTGTGGAAACAGGCTCTGCCTCCGTGCAGTCTGTTTCCGTGGTGGTGCGATCCGTGGTCTTTCTATTCACATCGTGGCGCAGTGCCCTAAACTGCACGCCCGCGTGTCACTCATGCCCCGCTGAAGCGGTCCCAGGAGCCGAATATGCCTTTCTCCGGTTTTGACTTCATCATTCCAGTACTCGTTGTCCTTGTCCTGCTCCTGCTGTTTGCCGGCATCAAGACCGTTCCGCAGGGCTTCAACTTCACCGTAGAGCGCTTTGGTCGCTACACGAAAACGCTCACGCCCGGCCTCAATCTCATTGTCCCCTTCATCGATCGCGTCGGCGCGAAGATGAACATGATGGAGCAGGTGCTCGACGTTCCCACCCAGGAAGTCATCACCCGTGACAACGCGATTGTTGCCGTCGACGGTGTTGCCTTCTACCAGGTGCTCACCGCCGCCGAGGCAGCCTATCAGGTCTCCGGTCTCGAGAACGCGATCCTCAATCTGACCATGACAAACATTCGTTCCGTCATGGGCTCCATGGACCTTGATGAACTCCTGTCCAACCGCGATGCGATCAACGAAAAGCTTCTGCGGATTGTCGATGACGCAGCCAGCCCATGGGGCATCAAGATGACCCGTGTGGAGATCAAGGACATCAATCCGCCGGCCAATCTCGTGGAATCGATGGCACGCCAGATGATGGCCGAGCGCAACAAGCGTGCGCAGATTCTGGAGGCGGAAGGCCTGAAGCAGGCCGAGATTCTCGAGGCCGAAGGCCGCCGCGAGGCAGCTTTCCGCGATGCCGAGGCACGCGAGCGTGCCGCCGAGGCCGAAGCACGCGCCACCCAGGTCGTTTCGGAAGCCATCGCCGCCGGCGATGTACAGGCCGTCAACTACTTCGTCGCGCAGAAATACACCGAAGCGCTGGCCACCATCGGCTCCTCCAGCAACAACAAGATCGTTCTCATGCCTTTCGAGGCATCCTCGCTGATCGGCTCGCTGGGCGGCATCGGTTCAATCGCGCGCGAAGTGTTTGGCGAAGGCAGCACACCGCAGGCGCCGTCAAACCGTGTCTCATCGGCCCGTCCGCCCCGCACGGGACCGTCGCAGGAGTAGCGCCATGATCGAGCATGTTGTCGCGGAACTCGGCCCCTGGAACTGGATGCTGCTTGGCTTCGTGCTTCTTGCAGCCGAGATTCTGGCACCCGGTGTCTTCCTGCTCTGGATCGGTATCGCCGCCATTCTGACCGGCGCGCTTTCGCTGCAATTGTGGGACCTGCCGGCCTGGAGCTGGCAGGTGCAGGTTCTGGTTTTCCTGGCGCTCTCGCTGATCTCGGCCTATGCCGGCAAACGCCTTATGGATTCGCGCCGCAACGAAGAAACCGACCAACCGCTTCTCAATCGTCGCAGGGAGCAGCTCGTCGGACGCACGGCAACGCTCGAGGAAGCCATCGAGAACGGCTTCGGCCGTATCCGGCTTGACGACACCCTGTGGCGTGTCGCGGGGCCCGAACTGCCGGCAGGCACGCGTGTCAGGGTCGCTTCGGTGGACGCTGGCACCTTGCGCGTGGAAGCGGTTTGACGAATTGGCCGGTCAGACCGGCCAAAGCATGTGTTCCCGCCTGATCAGGCAGCGCCGATGCGCAGCAGATCGTGCAGATGCACCACGCCGCATGGCTTGCCGTCTTCAACCACCATCAGCGTGGTGATGGCCGAGGAATTGACAACCTGCAGCGCGCTTTCCGCCAGTGTTTCCGGCCCGATGGTTTTCGGATTGCGCGTCATCACCTGATCGACCGTCATGGAAAGAAGCTCGCTGTCGATGTGGCGGCGCAAATCGCCATCGGTGATGATCCCGATCAACACACCGTCCGCATCGGTAATACCGACACAGCCGAACCCTTTCTGGGTCATTTCCAGAATGGCTTCGCGCATCAGCGCACCACTGCTGGCAAGCGGCAGTTCACTGCCCGAATGCATGATCTGGCGCACCTGTGTCAGTTTCGCGCCGAGCTGACCGCCGGGATGAAACGTGCGGAAATGATCGGCCGTGAAGCCCCGCGCTTCAAGCAGCGCCACCGCCAGCGCATCGCCGATAACCAGTTGCAGAACCGTCGACGTGGTGGGCGCGAGCCCGTGCGGGCAGGCTTCGGGCGCACGCGGCAGTCCGAGAACGACCGTGGCCTCCCGTGCAAGCGCGGATGATTTGCCTGCCGTGATGGCGATGATCGGGATGGCAAAGCGCCGCGCATAGGCGACGATGCCGTGCAATTCCGTGGTTTCGCCCGACCATGACATGGCGAGGATCACGTCGTCATCCCCGATCATGCCGAGATCGCCGTGATTGGCCTCCGCCGGATGCACGAAGAACGCCGGCGTTCCCGTCGAAGCGAGTGTAGCGGCGATCTTGGAGCCGATATGGCCGCTCTTGCCGACGCCGGTCACGATCAGCCGTCCCTTGATCCCGGCGATGATACGCACCGCCTCCGCGAAGGGGTCGGCAAGTCCGTTGTCGAGGGCTTCGGCCAGTTCCTTCAGGCCCGCGCGTTCCGTTTCAAGCGTGCGAACGGCGGAAGCGACAACGCTTTTCCGGTCGATGTTCATGGAAGAGTCTTTCAGCATGGCACTGCCCTTACCGCCTTGATGACCTGCTGTCCATTCAGATTGTTCACAGGCAAGTGACGGAGGATAACGCGACGAGGCTCAACCTTCCGTTAACCATGGAGCTTTAGATTTCGGTAAGCATAATCATGGCGCGTCTTGATAGTCTGGATCTGTATGTCTCGTCCCGGTGTCAGAGTGGGTTCCCGCATACGCGGATGGTACAGGTCGACCGCACTCGGCCTGTGTCTGATTACCCCGTGCCTCATTGCCCCATGTCTCACGGCATTGACACCCGCTGCCGCGCAAGCGCAGCAGGCCGAAGGCCTGCGCGGTCTCGTCTCCGAAACGGATATCACATCATCCATCCAGAGCACGGCTGAAACCGGGCTTCCGTCACCGCGTTACGAGCCGGCGACACCAGGCCCAGCCGAGCCGGCCGAGACCGAGAACGAACGCTCAACCGGGCGCCATCCACCGCCGTCGAGCGCGAGC
>NZ_BAMP01000124.1 GCF_000615975.1 Nitratireductor aquibiodomus NL21 = JCM 21793
GGTTCCGCCGGGGTTTGCATCGTTCGGGAAACGGGGCGCGTTTTTCGTGCCTCTCTGTTGTGAAATAAGTGGCGCGAAAAGCGCGCCCCGCCGGCCGCTGTCCCGACTGCCGACCGGTCACTCGGGCGATCTGTGCCCTAGCGGCTTTTCCGCAACCGGTCTGAAACCGGCCGCCGGCCTTTCGCGGGCCCTCACAGGCCTCGGGTTACCGAACCCGAGGGGGAGGCTGCCGTCGCTCCTCCTGATCCCCGGCTCCGGACCCGGTTCCCGACAGGGGCGATGGGTGGGAGTGTAGTGGAGGTTTTGGGGTGGGGGAGAAAAGAGCGAATAGGGAGTGGCGAATAGCGAGTAGGGAACGCACTTCAATCACGTCTTCATCCCATGGCTTGACCATGGGAGCCATGCCGTTGCGCTGGTGATGAGGGGGCGGGTGAGAAAAATTGCGTGTCGCCTTGAAGGACGGCGGTTTATCCCCGGCGCTACGGGATGCATCCTCGGGTCAAGCCCGAGGATGCGAAGGTTTGGGGGGATGTGGGCAGAAAGCGGCTCTGGTGGTGATCCTTATCCTGATGCGGTTTCAGCGCCGCGACACGCGCATCGGCAGGCCGCCCTGGGGCTGGGTGGTGAGCTTTTGAACCGGCCAGGGCTTCGTTTCGGGCAGCGTGTCGAAGCGGAAGCGGGAGAGGAGGATGGCGAGCGCTATGACGGCCTCCTGCATGGCGAAAGTGGCGCCGATGCACACGCGCGGGCCGGCGCCGAAGGGCAGATATTGATAGCGGTCGAGCTTTTCGCGGTTCCCAGGGTGGAAACGCGACGGCATGAAGGCATCCGGCTCCGCCCATAACAGCCGGTGGCGATGGACCGTCCACGGCATGACGAGCACCTGCGCGCCCTTGACGATGGTGAAATCGCGGTAGCGATCCTCGGCCAGCGCCTCGCGGTTGATGGAGGGCGCGGGCGGATAAAGCCGCATCGCCTCCTCGAAGGCGGCGCGGGTGAAGGGCATGGCATCGAGCCAGCGAACGGGATCGGGTTCGCGGGCGAGCACCGCGTCGATCTCGGCCTCGATCTTTTCACGCTCCCACGGGGCCGAGGCGAGGCAGTAGATCGCCCAGCCGAGTGCGCGCGCCGTGGTTTCGTGGCCGGCACCGATGAAGGTGATGATGTTGTCCTCGATCTCCGCACGGGTGAGGCCTTCCGGCCCTTCGGCGCGCAGGAGAAGGGTGAGGAAATCTTCCGGCACGTCGTGGCCGGACGCCATCTTCTCGCGGCGCATGGCCATCGTCTCGGCGACGATGTCGCGGAAGAATTTCAGCGAATTGCGGCCCAGAAGACGCGTGATGCGCGGGAGCCAGTCGGGCGCGCCCAGAAGATCGAGCGGGTCGACGCGGCCCATGGTCTCAAACAGACGATCCACCTGATAGGCGAAACTGCCGGGCTCGCCGGCGATCTCGCCGGAAAAAAGCGTCTCGGCGAGAATGTCGAAGGTGAGAAGGGTCATGTCGCGCGAGACGTCGACGGGCTCGTCTGCGTTTTCGTATCGCGCGACGAAGGCCTGGGTGCGCTCAAGCATCGGTCTGGCGAAGCCGGCGATGTGGCGCGGGGTGAAGACCGGCGCCATGGCCTTGCGCGAGCGGCGCCAGACCGCGCCTTCGGCCGTCAGGAGCCCGTCGCGCAGGATGGGGCGCAGGATCTTCTGGCGCACGCGGGCCATCCTGTAGTTTTTCGCGTTGTCAACGAGGACATGGCGGATGAGGCCCGGATCATTGGCGATGACGAGCGGGCCGCCGATCGTGTTGTCGATGGAAATCCACGGTTCGTTGTAGGAGGGCTCGCCCCACAGTTCGAGCGGGTTGCGATAGACAATGCGCATCATCTCGAAGGTGGAGGGCGGGCTGGTGCGCGGGCGCGGCGCAGGCGGCACGAAAGGCGCGGGCTGGCTTTCCATAGAGGTTTCCTTTCCCCCCTCAATCTAAGGGTGGCTGCACCCGCATTCAAACCCGATGGCGGCGAAAACAAATGCGGGAACCACATCACGTCTCGCGCATTATCGAGCCACCTAGGCCGATGACTTCAACCGGAGTGCACTCCATTCAGATGCGGAAGGAACCGTCATGAATTGGAATCAGATCGAAGGCAATTGGGAACAGTTCAAGGGTAAGGTCCAGCAGAACTGGGGCAAGCTCACCAATGACGATCTGGATGTCGTTCGCGGCAACCGGAAGGAACTCGCCGGCAAGCTACAGGAACGCTACGGCAAAGCCCAGGAAGAGGCCGAGCGCGAGATCGACGACTGGCTTTCCCGTCACTGATCGAACCATGGCATGAGAATGCAAAGCCCCGCCGGAAAGAAAGGCGGGGCTTTTTTTTTGCGCGGCTGGCCCGCGATCAGTGGTTTTCGTGGCTTTCGCCCGAGCCGCCAACGGCGACGATGCTGTAGGGCATGCCCTCGACCGCATGGACAACGCTCTTGAGCGGGTGCAGTGGCCTCGATATCGGCATGGTCGCCATGGTGCAGTGAACGGCGCCCGGAACAGGCACTGTCTGAACCGGGCGCCCGCCTGACCCTGGGGGCTTGTGTGCCAGGCGATCCATCTGGCTTTGCCAGCCGCAGGCAGGGATGGCTCACCGTTTCGCGGAAACGCTGACGCGGTGGGGCCCCAATCCCCAGCAATCGCGGAAAGAAGCCTGCCCCCGCTTTTTCCTTACTTCGCCAGGCAACCCCTGAAGGAAGCCGCCATGCCGCGCATCAGGTCGAAATAGAGATCCGGGCCATCGGCGATCTCGGCACCGAGCGGATCGAGAACACCGGATCTGGCATTGGTCCCCTCGGTGACGACTTCCACGAGACGTGGCTCGAACTGGGGTTCGGCGAAAACGCAGGCAGCGTCTAGTTCGCTCACCTTTGTGCGGATTTCATCCACCCGCTGTGCGCCCGGGATGACTTCCGGGCTGACGGTGATGGACCCGGCCGCGGCAAGGCCGAAGTGCTTTTCGAAATACTGATAGGCATCGTGGAAGACGATGAAGGGACGCTCTTTCACCGGCTCCAGCCCGGTTGCGATTTCCGCTTCCAGCGCCTCAATGCGCTCGTTGAGCCTTGCAGCATTGGCGGCGTAGGTCGAGGCATTTTCGGCGTCGGCTTCGCTCAGGGCCTCGGCGACGGCATTGACGATGCTTTTCGCATTTTCCGGGTCGAGCCAGATATGCGCGTCCGGGCCATGATCGTGGTGATCGTGTCCCTCATGTGCATGGTCCTCGTGGGCGTGATCCTTCTCACCCTCCTCATGATCGTGCCCATCGTCATGAGCATGTTTTTCCTCGTGATCATGGCCTTCTTCATGGTCATGGCCAGCTTGGTGCGCCTCGTGATCATCTTCATCGCCGTGGGAATGCGCTTCGAACGCCCCGCCCTTGCGCATGTCGATAAGAGTGATGCCCTCACTCTCGGAGAGGCTCACCAGCTTTGCCTCGCCCGCCAGCGTCTCAAGAGGCTTCGCCAGAAAGACCTCCATACTGGGGCCGACCCAGAACACGACATCGGCGCCGGCCAGCATGCGCGCCTGGGAGGGACGCATGGAATAGGTGTGCGGCGAGCCGGCGCCCTGCAGGATGAGCTGCGGCTCGCCGACACCTTCCATCACCCCGGCCACCAGGGAGTGTACCGGCTTGATGGAAGCTACGACCTCCAGATCGGCTGCGGAAGCGCCGGTTGTCCCGGCTGAAGCAAGCAGCGTGAGGGCGGATGCTGCGGCAGCGAGGGAAAGGCGAAACGATTTCATGACTGGCTCCTGTCAGGCGTCGAACGAACAATCGGACATGTAGCCACAACGCCGGCTCCCCACTTGGCCCGTGCCGACACAAATGTTATGATATTACACATCCTTGCGTTACGCTATAACGTGTGCCATATCCGCTGACAAGTCGGAAATATTCACATGCTGGAAAAATCAAAATCATTGGCACAGACCTCCAGTGACACGCTGGTGGAGATGCACAATGCCGGGATCAGCCGTGGCGGGCGCTGGCTGGTGCGCGGGGTCGATCTTTCGGTGCGGCGGGGCGAGATCGTGACGCTGATCGGGCCCAACGGCTCTGGCAAGAGCACAACGGCCAGGACGGCCATCGGCATCCTCCAGCCGAGCGAAGGTCATGTGCACCGGGCGAGCACGCTGAGAGTGGGCTATGTGCCGCAGAAAGTGGCGCTCGACTGGACGCTTCCGCTCAGCGTGGAGCGGCTGATGACGCTGACGGCACCGGCAGGCAGGCAGGAGATCCGTACCGCTCTTGAGGCTGCGGGCGTGGGACATCTGGCGGAGCGGCAGGTGGCTGCCCTTTCCGGTGGCGAATTCCAGCGCGCGCTGCTGGCGCGGGCCATGCTGCGCAAGCCGGACCTCCTGGTGCTCGACGAGCCGGTTCAGGGCGTGGATTTCACGGGCGAGGTGGCGCTCTACGAGCTGATCCGCGACATAAGGGACCGGACGGGCTGCGGCATACTGATGATCTCGCACGATCTGCACATCGTGATGGCCGACACCGACACGGTGATCTGCCTGAACGGCCATGTGTGCTGCCGCGGCGAGCCGCAGAGCGTGATGGACAGCCCCGAGTACCGAAAGCTCTTTGGCACGCGCGCCGCAGAATCGCTGGCGCTTTATCGCCACCATCATGACCACACGCATCTCCCTGATGGCCGTGTGCGCCATGCGGATGGTACAATCACCGAGCACTGTCACAAGGATGACGGTCACCACCACCACGACCACCATGCGGAAGCCGAAGCGCCGGTAAAGGGGAGTAGCGATGCTCGATGATTTCTTTATCCGCGCGCTTGTCGCCGGTATCGGCCTTGCCCTGGTGACGGGGCCGCTCGGCTGTTTCGTCGTGTGGCGGCGTATGGCCTATTTCGGCGACACGATGGCGCATTCCGCACTTCTGGGCGTGGCGCTCTCGCTGGTGATGGAGATCAACCTCATGGTGGGCGTGTTCCTGGTGGCGGCGCTTGCCTCGCTGGCGCTCATCTTTCTGGAACGGCGGCGGGCGCTTTCCACTGATGCGCTGCTCGGCATCCTGTCGCATTCCACCCTTGCGCTCGGCCTTGTCATGGTCGCCTTCATGACCTGGGTGCGGGTGGACCTGATGGGCTTTCTGTTTGGCGACATTCTCGCGGTGTCGAAGGCCGATATTGCGGTGATCTATGCCGGGGGAGCGGCGGTGACTGCCCTGCTCGTCTGGCTGTGGCGGCCGCTTCTGGCAGCCACGGTCAACCCCGACATCGCGCAGGCAGAGGGGTTGAAGCCCGAACGCTCGCGCCTCGTC
Source organism: Nitratireductor aquibiodomus NL21 = JCM 21793 (assembly GCF_000615975.1). Lineage (GTDB taxonomy): Bacteria > Pseudomonadota > Alphaproteobacteria > Rhizobiales > Rhizobiaceae > Nitratireductor > Nitratireductor aquibiodomus. Next base: position 5,320 of record NZ_BAMP01000124.1, read on the forward strand.
TTCATGCTGTTGATGGCGGCGGTGATTGCCATTGCCATGAAGCTTGTGGGCATCCTGCTCATCACCGCACTGCTGATCATCCCGGCGGCCACGGCGCGCCGCTTTGCCAGCGGGCCGGAGGTCATGGCCGTGCTCGCCGCACTGATCGGTGCATTTTCGGTTGTCGGCGGGCTGACGGCGTCGCTGCAATTCGATACACCTTCTGGACCGTCCATCGTGGTGGCGGCGCTTGTGCTCTTCCTTCTGAGCCTGACGCCCTCACCCGTGGCGAAAGGTGAAGCGCCCTCCACGGAGACAAAACCATGAGTGCCGATCTTACACGCAACCAGGCGCTGGTAATGAAAACGCTTTCCGGTGCCGAAGCTCCGCTCAGCGCCTACACGATCCTCGACCGGCTTCGCGGCGACGGGCTGCGCGCGCCGCTGCAGGTCTATCGCGCGCTCGAAAAACTGACGGAGCTGGGGCTGGTGCACCGGCTGGAGAGCCTCAACGCCTTCGTCGCCTGCGCGCACCCCAACTGCCATGAACAGGAGCTGATCGCCTTCGCCATCTGCGAGGACTGCGGCAAGGTGGAAGAGTTTTCCGACGACGTGGTGAAGGACCGGCTGGACGGCTGGACCCGCTCGCACGGTTTCAGGCCGGCCAAGACGACAATCGAGATTCGTGGCAATTGCGGCGGGTGTGCGGGCAAGGCCTGATCCCTGCCCGCCGGCTCACGCCTTCAAACACTTCCTGATTGCAATTTTGATACCCCTTGACGCATGCCTCTAATCGTAACTACATAAGTTACATGAAACGAGACAGCCGCCTTTCCTCCGTCCTGCACGCGCTGCTTCACATGCACGAAGCGGACGGGCCGATGACATCCGAGACGCTGGCCAAATGCCTTGGCACCAATCCCGTGGTCGTGCGGCGCACGATGGGGCTGTTGCGCAAGACGGGGATCGTGACGTCGGATCGCGGGCCGGCCGGCGGGTGGCGCATCGCGGCAGACCTCAGAACCGTCACACTCCGGCAGTTGCATGCTGCCCTCGGCGAGCCCGCATTCTTTGCCATCGGAAACCGCAATGAGACGCCCGAATGCCTGGTGGAGCAGGCGGTCAATGCAGCGCTCGACGACACATTCATCAAGGCAGAAGCGCTGCTTCTGGAACGTTTTTCACAAATCACACTTGCCGACCTCGCCGCCGACTTCTCCCGCCGGTACGCCGAGCGCCGCAGGCAGGGGGCCTAGCACATGGAACAGGATGTCATCATCATCGGCGGCAGCTATGCCGGCATGGCCGCGGCGCTGCAGCTTGCAAGAGCGCGGCGCCGGGTGCTGGTGGTTGATGCGGGCGAAAGACGAAACCGCGCGGCCAGACACTCCCACGGATTTCTGAGCCGCGACGGCGACGATCCGGCACAGATCGCGCTGGAGGCCCGGCGTCAATTGCAGGCATATCCAACCGTGAGCGTAATCGCCGCCCGGGCCACTGCCGTTTCCGGCGAGCGCGACCGGTTTGTCGTCGAATGCGCAGACGGCGCGCACCATCCCGGCCGCCGGGTGATCTTTGCCACCGGCGTGCGCGACCATCTGCCGGCCATCGAGGGCATGGCAGAGCGTTGGGGCCGCCACATTTTCCATTGCCCCTACTGCCATGGCTATGAGCTGAACCAGGGGCGCATTGGCGTGATTGGCAGCGGCGCAATGTCGACCCATCAGGCCGAGCTTCTGACCGAGTGGGGTGAGGTCACCTTCCTGCCCAACGACGCGCTGGCGCTCGATCCGGACACAAGGGAGAGGCTCATCCAGCGTGGTGCAAACATCGAAACGACCGGCATTGCACGCATCGCCAATGACGCGGATGTGGAACTTGCGGACGGGCGGGTTCTCACTTTTTCGGGGCTCTTTGTGGCGCCGCGGGTGGAGCCGGCCAGCAACCTTCCAGTAGCGCTTGGCTGTGCACTTGAGGAGACGCCGATGGGGACGCAGGTCGAAACGGATGCGTCCAAGGAAACCAGCGTGTCGGGCGCCTTTGCCTGCGGCGATGTCGCGCTGGTGCCGCATTCCGTTTCGCTTGCCGTGGCGGACGGGGCGATGGCCGGCGCGCAGGTTCATCGCTCGCTGGTCTGGCCCGGATAGGACGTGACATGCCTCCTTCACAAATGACAGCCACGACTTCGGCAGACGGGTATGAGGACCGGGTGATGCGGCAGGTTCCGGGCCTTGCCGACATGCATCGCATGGCCGGTATTCTTCTGGCAGAGCATATTCCGCAGAAGGGCCGCGTTCTTGTGCTGGGTGCGGGCGGCGGAGTTGAGCTTCGGGCCTTCGCGCTCGCCCATCCCGGCTGGCGCTTCGAGGGAGTGGACCCTTCTGCCGATATGCTGGCGCTGGCCCGTGCCACGCTTGGCGACCTGCAAAACCGGGTTACCTTCCACCAGGGCTATATCGAGGACGCACCCGAGAAGCGTTTCGATGGCGCTTCATGCTTCCTCACCCTGCATTTTCTGCCGCGCGAGGCCCGGCTCGACACGCTGCGGACGCTGCATTCCCGGCTTCAGCCCGGAGCGCCGCTTGTCGTGGCACATCACAGCTTTCCCATCGAAACGCCAGCCGGCGAACGCTGGCTCAGGCGCAATGCGGCCTTTCACGCAGCATCGGGTGAGGTATCGGGCAAGGTGATGGCCCAGATCGCGGCGATGCGGCAGAACCTGCCCGCATTGGCACCGGAGGAAGACGAAGCCCTGCTGGCGGAAGCCGGTTTCGGCGATATCGAGCTATTCTATGCGGGCTTCAGCTTCAGGGGCTGGGTGTGCCGCGCGCTCCCCGCTATCTGACCGGGGACTGAAGCTCCCAGGCGCAGTACAGATCGTTCAGCGCGCGGGCCGACTGGCATTCAACCGCGGGCAAGCCGGACCTCCGCACAACATCTGCGTATTTGGCATCGCTGTTGCGGGTCTTGACGAGGATCCAGTGGATCATCTCCCATTTGATGCTGTCCTGCGCGCCTTCCAGATGCCCGGCGCGGTCAGCCCGGTTGACCAGCGTGCGCTTCAGATAGCGCCCGATGCGCAGCCACGGGCTGGATGTGATGAGGATGATGCCGGTGGCGCGGGCCAGCCGCTGCGGCATGAGGCGGGAGTAGTTTCCCTCCATCACCCAGCTTTCTTCCTCGATCGCCGCATCGTGCAAAGCTCTGAACTCGGCCTCCGGCCGCGTCTGCCAGTCGGTGCCCGGCAGATGCTGTAGCTGATCGAGATGGACTGCCGGAAGACCAAGCTTTTCGGACAGGGCGAGAGCCAGCGTTGATTTACCCGCATTGGACGGGCCGAGAATGACAATGCGCTCGCCGAGCGATGCAAGGGGCAACATGAGAACACCGGTGGGTTGCAAGGGGCGGTTGCAATGCGCTTTGCGGGTGGTTCTGTCAAGCGTTGTGTGCTGGTTGCGTTTCCTTGAAGGCCGCTTCGCGCCCTACTCGCCCTTCTCCACGTGATTGTTCCTGAGTTTCGTTACCGCATTTCCATGGGCGTCGAAGCCCTCATAGCGGGCAAAGCGCAGCGTGTGGGGGGCGAATTCGGCATAACCCTGCGCGGTTACATGGCCAATGGACGAGGTTTTCATGAAATCGTGCACGCCGAGCGGGGAATGCGCGCGCGCCATGCCCGAAGTGGGCAGAACGGCGTTCGGCCCCATGGCATAATTGGCCATGGAGCCTGCTGCATGTTCGCCGAGCAGGATCTCCGATGCGTTGCGCACGCACGACAGATACTCGAAGGGCGTCTTAGACAGGATCTGCAGGTGCTCCGGCGCGTAATCGTTGACGAAGTCGAACGCCTGTTCGGGCGTGTCCGCGAGCACAATGCCGCCGCTCGTACCGCCGAGCACATCGGAGGAATAGCGCACGCGCTCGGCATTCATCTCGGCCCAGTATTTCGGAAGCGCATCGCGCACCTTTTCCGCAATCTCGCGCGACCAGGTGACCAGAAAATTGGAGCTGTCGCTGCCGTGTTCGGCTTCGACCAAGAGATCGAGCGCCGCGATTTCGGGATCAGCTGTCTCATCGGCCAGGACGATACTCTCGGTGGGGCCGGCGGGGAGACGCGAAGCGATCTGGCCCTGAAGCAGGCGCTTGGCGGCGGCGATCCACGGGCTGCCCGGTCCCTCGAACTTGGCGCAACGTGGAATGGTTTCCGTGCCGTAGGCAGCGGCGGCGACGGCCTGACCGCCACCGGCCTTGTAGACATGCTTCACGCCAGCAATGCGCGCGGCAACCAGCGTTGCCGCATCCACCCTACCGTCGGGCCCGGGCGGGGTGAGCACGATGGGCATGGGCACTCCGGCAACCACGGCCGGGATCGCCGTCATGAGGGTCATCGAAGGGAACGTGCCCTTGCCGCGCGGCGAATAGAGCGCAACGCTGTCGATCGGCGTGGCGCGCTCGCCGACCAGAACGCCGGGGCGGATTTCCTTCATCCACATTTCTTCAGGCCGCTGCGCCTCGTGGAAACGGCGAATGTTGTCGGCGCAGAATTCCAGCGTCTCGATCATCTCCGGATCGAGCGTCTTGAAGGCAGCATCGAAATCTTCTTCCGTCGCGGCGATCGCGTCCGGCTCGACCTGCGCCTTGTCGAACAGGCGCGCAAAACGGGAAAGCGCCACATCGCCCTCCTTGCGCACCGCCTCGATGATGGGGGCGACATTTTCGAGGAAATGGGTGAGGTCGTCTTCCGTTCGCGTCAAGAGCGTCTTGCGCTCATCTGCGGACAGTTTTGACAATTCGTGCCAGGCGACGCGGTTCGACATTTTCACCCACCAGTTCAAAGGATGCGTTTGGGCGCCACGTATAAATGATTTTCGCGTGAGGCAAAGCCCCAGAGCGCAAAGCTGATCAGCGCAGCATGTCGCCATAGATGCCAGGGGTGGAGCCGGGGATCTCGATTGCGCCGCACTGGCTCTTGTAGAATTCGATGGGCCCGGCTCCGCCAATCACCGCATAGACATAGCCTGCATCGCGCATCGCCTGCAGCGTTGCCATGAGCAGCGCCGCCCCGACGCCG
>NZ_BAMP01000123.1 GCF_000615975.1 Nitratireductor aquibiodomus NL21 = JCM 21793
CTGGCCGTTCGCCCCGGTGGACCGGGAAGAACGGATGCGCTCGAGCACATAGGTGCCGCGGCCGACCTCGCCTGACACAAGACCACGCTGGCGGACAAGCGCATAGGCGCGGCTGACGGTGCCGATCGTGACGCCGACATCATAGGCGAGGTTGCGCTGCGGCGGGAGTTTTGTGCCGGGCGGGAGCGTGCCGTTCTCAATGTCGCGCTCGATCTGGTCGGCGAGGCGCACATAGAGGGGGCCAGCGCCCCGCTGAAGGTTCGGAAGCCAATTTGTCATGGTGACAATTATCTATATTGCGCCGTTTTTTGAGTCAATGCATAGGTTCAATCGCTCCATTCAGGAAAAAAAGGAGTGATACAATGGATGCAATCAAGACAATCGATAATGAGCGCAGGCCGCCTGCGCCGCCATTGGGGCGGAGGGCTTCCGGCTTCGTACTGCGGTCTGTTCTGGAACGGGTGGAGAACTGGCTCGGCAAGCGACGCAGCAGGCTGGCGCTGCTGCAGCTCACGGACGAGCAATTGCGCGATGTCGGCATCTCGCGCGACGAGGCGCGACGGGAAGGGCTCCGCCCGTTCTGGGATTAGAAGCTTCACCGTTTCCGTGAAACGATGAACGGTTCAGCGTCTCTGCTTCAGTGCAATTCCGGACGCAAAGCCAGCCCCAGGGCTTCAGGACGCTGTTCTGGTCGGCGCGATGGCGTCACTTTTCCGGGCGGGCTTTCCGCCGGCAATGAGGCGGTCTGCCAGCATGGCGAGGCGGCCGAGAAATGCGAAGGTCAGCAGAATGGCGGCGAGGTATACGAGAACGCTCGGCCATCCGTTCAGTCCGGTGTCCAGAAAGTAATAGGGAACCTCGCCCGCGATCGGCGCGCGGACCAGCACGTAAGCAACATAGATCAGCGGGTAGGCGAGCCACAGGGGCAGGTGACGCCAGGAAAGGCTGCCATCCGTGCCGCCCGTCAGCCACCAGACGAGGTAAATCGCCGGCGCGATGTAATGAAGCGCGATGTCGCAGATGAGAAGAAGGCCCTCCGGCTGCCACAGCGCAGACAGAAGCTGCCAGTAGACGATGGTCACCAGAAGGATCGAAACGGCGACGCCGGCGCGCACCCAGGCCTGCCCGAAGAAACGTGGCGCGCCCGACAGCGCGGCCAGATGGACGAAAACCACCAGAATGTTCGTCAGGATCGTGAAATACGAGAAATAGTGGATGACGGAACCGGCGATGCTGCGTCCTGCTTCCATGGAAGCAGGTATCGTCAGGGCAAACTGCACGACAAGAGCGGACAGTCCGACGACAAGGCCGGCGACATTCAGGATTTTTGCCATGCGGTTTCCCCCGGGAAAAGTTCCGAGCGCTTGCAATAGTTCGAGAATCTAAATTTAAAGTTTAGGCTTAAAGCGATTGAAATCGCATTTCACGCCATTTTCGCCCGTCTTCTGCTTCAGCAGCTCGCCTCGCCGCCGGACCAGCGCATGATATCGGCGTTGATCTGCGCCCCGGTGCGCGTCGAAGCCAGCGGACCATAGGTCGATATTGTCGTTGGTGAACCGGAGGCTTCGATGACGAGGAGCGGCAGACCCTGCTGCTTCTTGCTGCGCATGATCAGAAGCCGAGGTCGCCCCACGCGCGTATCGAGCTCGGGGATCATGTGAAGATCGCGGAACCGCCGGTCGCCCGAGCGCATCCAGCATTTCGCGCCATTGCTGTTGATTTTCTGAAGGGCTGCGACGGGGCTCGGAGCCTCGACCTGAAGGTTGAGGGTTCCACCCATCGGTTCCGTCTGGCAGGCGGATAGAAGAAGCAGGCCCGATATCAGCGCTGCGCCGGCGCCGCAGCGAAGAAGGTATTGCAGGTTTGAACCGGTATGACCGGCGCCCCCCATCAGGCGGCCTTTCCAAGAATGCCGGCAAAGAGTGCGCGGCCGTCATCGCCACCATGGGCGGCTTCGATCAGGTTTTCGGGATGCGGCATCATGCCAAGCACATTGCCGCTGTCGCTGACGATGCCGGCAATGTCGTTGACCGATCCATTGGGGTTTGTGCCTTCGGCATACCGGAAGGCGACCTGACCTTCACCCTCGATGCGCTTCAGCGTCTCGGCGTCCGCAAAATAGTTTCCGTCATGATGGGCGACCGGGCAGCGGATGACCTGACCGGGCTGATAGCCGCGCGTGAAGGCGGTGTTGGCGTTGGTGACTTCAAGCTTCACCTCGCGGCACACGAATTTCAGCGAGGCGTTGCGCATCAGCGCACCGGGCAAGAGTCCCATTTCGACGAGAACCTGAAAGCCGTTGCACACACCCATGATGAGCGCGCCCTGGCGGGCCTTCTCGGCCACGGCCTGCATGACCGGCATGCGCGCGGCAATGGCGCCGCAGCGCAGATAGTCGCCATAGGAGAAGCCGCCGGGAATGACCACAAGGTCGACATCGGGCAGTTCGGTCTCCGTCTGCCAGACCGTCACCGGCGCCCTGCCGGAAATCCGGGTGAGCGCGGCGATCATGTCGCGGTCGCGATTGAGGCCGGGAAGCTGGATAATGGCTGATTTCATGGGGTCTGATCGCTCGGGCTGGGATCGTATGGATTCTGCGGGCCTTCGGCCATTTCACGGAGTTCGAGGCGGCGTTGTATGCGTTCGAGGCGATCATCATGACGTCCAAGCATACCGTAGATGTTGTGGGTATCCTGCTGGATCGCAATCATATGCCCCCGGATGGAGATCAACTCCTGGCGGATCTCCGATTGACCGGTTTCGAGTTTGTCCAGGCGACCCTGTATGCTTTTGAGAACCTCGTAAAGCAGATCATTGGTAATGTCGCCCATGATAGTCCTTCTCCACAACCTCAGGTAACGGAGACAGTGTAGTCCTCAATCACGGTGTTCGCCAGAAGCTTTTCGCACATGGCATTGAGGTCGCTCTCGGCCTTGGCCCTGTCAGCGCCTTCAATCTCCAGATCGAAAACCTTGCCCTGACGCACGGAGCCGACACTGGAAAAGCCGAGCGCATCGAGCGCGCCTTCGATGGCTTTTCCCTGCGGGTCCAGAACGCCGTTCTTCAACGTCACGGTGACGCGGGCCTTGATCACGTTGGTGCTCCCTGATTTCCCTGACGCGCACTAGTGGCGCGTCTTGTTGTCCTTGGAGGATACGAGGACGGGACCGCTGCCGCGCGGCGGTTCGTTCTCGTTCATGATGCCGAGACGGCGCGCGACTTCCTGATAGGCCTCGACCAGACCGCCCATATCGCGGCGGAAACGGTCCTTGTCCATCTTGTCCTGCGTGGTGGTGTCCCACAGGCGGCAGGAATCTGGAGAGATTTCGTCCGCCACGATGACGCGCATCATCTCGTTTTCCCACAGCCGACCGCACTCCATCTTGAAGTCGACGAGCTGGATGCCGACACCGAGGAAAAGGCCGGTGAGGAAGTCGTTGACGCGGATGGCCAGCGCCATCATGTCGTCGATTTCCTGCGGGCTGGCCCAGCCGAACGCGGTGACGTGTTCTTCAGAGACCATCGGGTCGTCCAGCGCATCGGCCTTGTAGTAGAATTCGATGATCGAGCGGGGCAGCACGGTGCCTTCCTCGATGCCCAGCCGCTTGGCGAGTGAGCCGGCCGCGACATTGCGCACAACGATCTCGAGCGGAATGATCTCCACTTCCTTGATCAGCTGCTCACGCATGTTGAGCCGGCGAATGAAGTGGGTCGGAATGCCGATTCGGTTCAGATGCTCGAAAATGTATTCCGAGATCCGGTTGTTGAGCACGCCTTTGCCATCGACAATCTCGTGCTTCTTCTTGTTGAAGGCTGTGGCGTCGTCCTTGAAGAACTGGATCAAGGTGCCGGGCTCCGGGCCTTCATAAAGAATCTTGGCCTTGCCCTCATAAATGCGGCGACGACGGTTCATGGCTTTTCCTGGTCCGTTGCCTAGACAGGGAAACTTCGCGCGGAAGTTCCGCAATGCGGCAGTTTCATGGATGCATCGTTTCACGCGGTCTCTAGCGCAAACCCACTCATACCACAATTGCCATTTGTCATCGCCAACGTGTTTGTGCCCTGCCGGCAAAGCGCGGATGCACCCAACGAGCGTATTGACCCGGAGCGGGGCTTCTGGTTTTTGCTTGCCAAACAGTTGTTTCCGCATCGCCAGACGATGCCCGAGCCGGAGGATTTGCTAGATGGCCAACATGAAAGACCGTGAAGACGCGTTTGAGAACAAGTTCGTTCACGACGAGACCCAGAAATTCAAGGCCATGGCACGCCGCAACAGGCTTCTGGGCCTGTGGGCCGCTGAGAAGCTCGGCAAGAGCGGTGACGACGCGGACGCCTATGCCCGTGAAGTGATGAACTCGGATTTCGAGGAAGCCGGCGACGAGGATGTGTTCCGTAAGGTCCGCAAGGACTTCGACGCCGCCGGTGTGGAACAGTCGGATCACCAGATTCGCCGCACCATGGATGAATTGCTCGCCACCGCGCTCGAGCAGATCAAGAAAGGCGAGTAGGTCCTTGTCGGTCCCGTCGCTGGCCGCACGCCTTAAAGCGGGGGAGAGCGTCTTCTCCGCCTGGTCTTCCATTCCCGATTCGCAGACAGTCGAGCTCGTTGCCGGACTGGATTTCGGCGCTGTCACGCTCGACATGCAGCATGGCGGACATCACGAAGACAGCGTCCTGCGCGGCATTGGCGGCATCCGTTTGAACGGCAGGCATCCGCTGGTGCGTATCCCTGTCGGGCGTTTCGACATGGCGAGCCGTGCGCTCGACATGGGCGCGGAAGCCGTGATCGCCCCGATGGTGAACTCGCTGGAGGATGCCCGCGCATTCGCTGCCGCGATGAAATATCCGCCCGTCGGGCTGCGATCCTGGGGACCGAGCTTCGCCATGCCGCGCGCGGGAACGACTGACGGGCAGACCTGGCTCGAGACAGCCAATGCCGGAACGGTCGCCTTCGCCATGATCGAGACACGGCAGGCGCTCACGGCACTTGACGACATTCTTGAAGTGGAAGGCATCGACGGTGTGCTGGTCGGCCCGTCGGACTTCTCCATCGCCTGGTCAAACGGCAGGACGGTCGATCCGGCTCTCGAAGACATGATGCCGGCGATTGCAACGATTGCGGAAAAGGCGCGGGCGATCGGCAAACATGCGGCGATCTACGTGGTCGATCCACGGCTGGTCGGTCGCTTCTATGCGATGGGGTACAGGCTGTTCGCCATGGGGTCGGAAGCGGCTTATATGGCACAGGGCGCACCGGCCATGCTGCAGGCTGCGCGGGACTCCATCCAGAGTTAGGGTCAGGTCCTGACCCTAAGAGAAATCAGAGCTGCTGGATGAACTTGGCGAAGGTCATGGAACCTTCGGGCCAGGGGCCGAAGCCGGATTCGGCGTTGATGTGGCCGGATTCGCCCGCGTCCAGAAACAGCGAGCCCCAGGCGGCGGCAATGTCTTCCGCGACGTCAAACGCGCAGAAATGGTCGTTGCGGCTCGCAATGGTGATCGACGGGAACGGCAGCGGATCGCGCGGGTAGGGGCCGAATGTCATCAGGTGTTTTGGCCGGATCCTGCTGTTGGCAACGTCGGGCGGGGCGACGAAGAATGCGCCCGCAACCGGCTTCCTGAACTCGGGGATGGCTTGAACGGCGGTGGCGACGCCGAGCGAATGGGCGACCAGAACGACGGGCTTTTCCGCTTCGTTGACGGCCGTCACCACCTTGGCGACCCAGTCTTCCCGCACGGGCTTGGACCAAGCTTCCTGTTCGACACGCCGCGCGGTGGACAGGCGAGACTGCCAGCGTGTCTGCCAGTGGTCCGGCCCGGAATTTGTGTAGCCGGGAATGATGAGGATGTCGGCGTCTGATACTTTCATGGCCGGCCATGTAGCCATCGTGTCGGAGGCATGCAAGCGCTGGTGCGGTTTGCAATGCGGATTGCATTCGTTTTCGAACGATTCTTGAAGATTGTGTTTCATTCGATGAACAGCGTGTTCGCCGGGCGGGCGCTTGCGCGGAGGGGGATGGCGCGCCAGTTTCAGGGGGACATGAGGCGGCCCGCCAGAGAGGCCGGCTGCCGCTTCGCAGGAGATAAAGCGATGAGTGGGTTTCCCTTTGCCGCAACCACGCCGGTCAGCATCGGCCGTGTCGGCCTGAAAGCGCGCGACGCGCAGAAACTGGCGGCGTTCTATTCAGATATACTGGGGCTTCAGGAGATGGACGGCGACAATGGCGCGATTGCGCTGGGTGTCGGTGGCCACACGCTTCTGGAGATTGCCGAAGACAGGTCCGCCGAGCCGGACGATCCGCGTGAGGCCGGGCTCTTTCACACGGCGTTCCTGCTGCCTGAACGGGCGGATCTGGCGCGCTGGTCGCTCTTTGCCCGCGACCGCAACATGCGCCTTGAGGGCGCGTCCGACCATCTGGTGAGCGAAGCGCTTTATCTTTCGGACCCGGAAGGTAATGGCATCGAGATCTATGCCGACCGCGCTCCTGAAAGCTGGACGAAGAACGAAGACGGGATCGCCATGGCGACCGAGCGTCTCGATTTCGGCAGCCTGTTGTCCACGGTGCCCGATGGCGATGCAGGCTGGCAGGGCGCGCCGGAGAACACGGTAATCGGCCATGTGCATCTGCGCGTCGGCGACCCGGTGACGGCGGAAACATGGTGGCATGAGGCGCAGGGCTTCGACACGATGACACGCTATGGATCGCAGGCGGTGTTTCTGGCGACGGGCGGTTATCACCACCATATCGGCGCAAACAGCTGGCGAAGCGCCGGGGCCGGCAAGCGCAACCCGAAGCGCACGGGTCTTTCCTGGCTTGAACTGAAGAGCAGGAATGCGACGGCGGAGAAGGAATTCGCCGACCCGTGGGGCACGGTGATCCGCGTGTCTCCGACGGGTTGAGCCCATTTGCGTGATCCAATGAAAAACGCCGGCGCATCGGATGATGCACCGGCGTTTTCACGTTTCATGACAAAACAATCAGCTTTCGCCGAAAACCCGCTCGAAGATCGTGTCCACATGCTTGGTGTGGTAACCGAGATCGAATTTTTCGCGGATCTCGTCTTCCGAAAGTGCGGCGCGCACATCCTTGTCGCCCAGAAGTTCCTCAAGGAAGTCTGCACCTTCTTCCCAGACCTTCATGGCGTTGCGCTGGACGAGGCGGTAGGCGTCTTCGCGCGACACACCTGCCTGAGTGAGCGCCAGAAGCACACGCTGCGAATGGACGAGGCCACGGAACTTGTTGAGGTTCTTGTCCATCGTCTCGGGATAGACCACCAGCTTTTCCATCATGCCGGTCAGGCGCATGAGCGCGAAATCGAGCGTGACGGTCGCATCCGGGCCGATCATGCGCTCGACGGAAGAGTGGGAAATGTCGCGCTCGTGCCAGAGCGCCACGTTTTCCATGGCAGGCATGGCATAGGCGCGCACCATGCGGGCAAGACCGGTCAGATTTTCCGACAGCACCGGATTGCGCTTGTGCGGCATGGCCGACGAGCCCTTCTGGCCCGGCGAGAAATACTCTTCCGCTTCCAGAACCTCGGTGCGCTGCAGGTGACGCACCTCGACCGAGAGCCGCTCGATGGAAGAGGCAATCACGGCGAGCGTGGAGAAATACATGGCGTGGCGGTCACGCGGGATGACCTGTGTGGAGACCGGCTCCGGCTTCAGGCCCATTTTTTCCGCGACATGCGCCTCGACGCTGGGGTCGATGTTGGCAAAGGTGCCGACAGCGCCGGAAATGGCGCAGGTGGCGATTTCCTCACGCGCATTGACGAGGCGGGTGCGGCAGCGCTCGAACTCGGCATAGGCCTGCGCCAGCTTGACACCGAATGTGGTCGGCTCGGCATGGATGCCGTGGCTGCGGCCGATGGTGACGGTGTCCTTGTGCTCGAAGGCGCGTTTCTTCAGGGCGGCGAGCAGCCTGTCGAGATCATCCAGCAGGATGTCGGTGGCGCGCACGAGCTGGACGCTCAGACAGGTGTCGAGCACGTCGGAGGAGGTCATGCCCTGATGCACGAAGCGCGCCTCGGGGCCGACGATCTCGGCTAGATGCGTCAGGAAGGCGATGACGTCGTGCTTGGTCTCGCGCTCGATCTCGTCGATGCGGTCGATGTCGAAGGTGGCGCTGCCGGCCTTGTCCCAGATGGTCTTTGCGGCTTCCTTCGGCACGATGCCGAGCTCGGCCATCGCGTCTGCGGCATGCGCCTCGATTTCAAACCAGATGCGGAACTTGGTCTCTGGCGACCAGATTGCAGCCATTTCCGGCCGCGAATAGCGCGGGATCATGCGTGCCTTGCCTTCCATGAAAGTGGGGTCGGCGCCTGACTAGCAGAGCTTGGCGTTTTCCTCAACGCGGCCTGGCGGCATAGATGCAGGAGAGGGCGAAAAGTGCGGCCAATCCCCAGGGAAAATAGAACCGGAGCCCGATCACGGCGAACTGATAGACCGCTCCGGCTGTGGTGAAGATGAAATGGATCACCCATGACGGCGAGAGGAGCGCGCCATGCCACTGGGCATAGTAGGCGCGGTATTGCAGCGCATAGAGGGCGGCCGTGACGCAGATCGTGGCAAGCGCAAAGCACAGAAACGCGGCGGCGAAACGGGATTCGGGGCGGGCTTTGCGCGCGACGAGCGCCTGCAGCGTGTGACCTATGGGAAACGCGAGGGCCGCGCCAAGCGCAAAGATGGATGTCAGGGCAACCATATGCGGCATCGACTGCCAGCCGCGCATCCAGAGGGAGCCGAGCGCATTGAAGCCCATTGCCGCGCCCCAGAGAAACGCGCCTTTCAACGCCAGCGCAGGTGACGGCAGCGCCTGCCTTAGGGTGGCGAGACGCTGCCTCATGGAAACCCGATGCTTTTGCCGCCCCCGGACATCAGCCGCTAGAGCCGGCCTGTCACGGCAATGAAGCGGTGGTCGGGGCCCTCAAAGCCCACTTTGCGAACTGCGATCATGACTGCAAAGACCGGTGCACCGCCTTCGGGATAGAAGGTCTGGATGCCGCTGATGCCGTAGCCGAGCGGGCAGCCGCGGCTCTGCGGGATCGTGCTGTCCTCATGCACCAGCGCGGTTTCGGCCCCTGGTTCCGTGGCGATGCGTGTCAGGCGGAAGCCGGCCGGTTCTCCGAACCCGTAGCATTCGGCGCCATCGGGCATGGGAAGCTCCGTCAGGCGGAATTCGAGAGAACTGTCGATGGCGGGAAAGACCGGGCGCGGACTGACGGCCATGCGGAAGGGATCGGCCGATTGTTCCGTGACGGCGTTCCAGCCGGCGGTAAAGCCGCGATTGTCGGCGAGCACCGTATCGGAGATGACGGACTGGGCCTGCGTTTTTGCCTGGGCGCGTGCATCGGAAACGCTGGCGCCATCCTGCTCGACGGTCACGCGGATGGGCGTGCCGGGCAGGAAACTGTCATTGGCGGTGTCGATATAGTAGCGGTTGGCGTAAGCGAAGCCGGATCCGTCCTGCACGCCGTACTCCTCAAACGCGAAGGTGGCGCCGTCGGCTGAAAAGCCGAGGATCTCGACGGAGGCGGTGTCGCCTGCATGCGCCGTGGCGGAGGCGGCAAGAAGCGCCGCGGTGCAGACGATTGCGGGAAGGTGTTTCATGCTGAAATTCCTTTCGGCCTGAATTCTGATCTTAATGCCCTACGACAGACTGTTTCGCCCAAGTGGGAAATAGATCACGTTCGTCCGGTCTGGCGGCAAAAACACCTCTGGCAATGGCCCGCGCCATGGTTGCGGCCGCGGCCGCATTGAGGTCGATCACACCGTCCAGATCGAGCACGGTTTCGCTGCGGCCCGTCGAGAGCGCGAAGACAAGATCGCCATCGACAGGCGTGTGGGCCGGCCAGATGGCACGCGCGAACCCATCATGGGCTGAGATGGCGAGGCGTTTTGCGGCGGGTTTATCAAGCCTTGCATCGGTGGCGATCACGGCAATGGTGGTGTTTCCGCGCGCAGCGGTGCGCATTTTGGTGGTGACGTTCGAAGCATCCGCCGGAAGCGGGTGGGGCATGCCAAGGCCGCCGAACTCGTCGCCGATCTCGAAGGGAGCGGCCCAGAAATGCGGTGTGTTGCCGATGGTGACGGAACCCACGGCATTGACGGCAACCAGTGCACCGACGGTGATGCCGTTTTCAAGAACCGTTGAGGCCGAGCCGAGCCCGCCCTTGAACGTGGCGGTGGTGGCGCCTGTGCCGGCACCTGCCGTGCCGATCTCGAAATCCTGCGATGCGGCCATGGCGGCGGAAAAGCCGAAATCCCGATAGGGGGAAAAGCGACCCCAGTCCTTGTCGCCGCCATTGGGCAGGTCGAACAGGATGGCGCCAGGCACGATGGGCACGCGAAAACCCAGGATCTCAAACCCCCGGCCCATCTCGCGCAGCGCCGCCTGCACGCCGGCTGCC
>NZ_BAMP01000122.1 GCF_000615975.1 Nitratireductor aquibiodomus NL21 = JCM 21793
GGGCCGAAGCTTTGCGCCACTTCATCGTCCCGTAAGGCGAGTGAATGCACCCGCAGCGTGCCAACCCTGGTGGCGAGGATAAGCGCCGCTGCCGACAGACCGGCAAGCGAGAGGATTTCGCCCCAATGCAGATAGCGCCAGAATGAGAGGGCGAAGCCGATCAATCCGATGGCGGGCGGCCCGGTGAACAGGAGCAGCGGCCGTGTGACCGATACATATTCGATGCGTTCCAGCGCATAGCTCTTGCGCGGGGTTTTAAGGAGAGCTTCGTTCACCTCGAAACCGCCGCCGCGATAATAGACGTGCGCGCTCATGAGCGGCCTCCATCACCAGTGCATTGACCGGTCTCGAAAACTTGGGAGAGCTGTTCATCGAATTCGCGTACGGCAGCGGGACGGATCAGGCCGAGCGTGCCGGAGAACACCGCCCACTCGGTTCGGGCATCGTCAATGGCGGCATCGGCCACGCAGCCGCATACCGTGCCCGAGCGGGCAAGATCGGTTGCGGTCTGTTCCTTGATCCGCGTGATGGCGCTTTCGTAAGCCTGCTGCGCCATGCGTTTCTTTTCGGCCAACTGCCCCAGCGCGACATTGGCGGCGCGGTTGAAGCCAAACGGATCGCCGCCGCCGCTAAGCTGGCGGAGCTGCTGCATGAAGGGACTGGACTGAAGCGCATTATATTGCGCGGCGGCCATGTCCTGCTGCGAATGCGTTTGCGGCTTCGGCACCGCGCGGATGCGGGCCTCTTCCGCCCTTGCCACCATCGCGGCGAAGTCCGTTTCACAGGCTGGCAGGTAGTCGGCGCGGGCAACCCGCGCCGCCACTTCCGGGCCGATCAGCAGATAGTTGGTCCCGCCCCACACGAGCGCGGCCGCGAGGACCGCTTTTGGGGCGATGTCGGAAAACTCCTTGAACAAACGATTTCTCCTTGGGAGCCGGGTGATTGCCTTGGCCGGAGAAGCGCGCAGCGGTATGGAAAGAAGCGAGCCGCGCGTTTCTGCCGGTTCGAACTGATTAGAGAGTACGTGGCGGAAAGTCCGAGACAGACTTGTAACAATGGGGGCAGGATGCGTGGCCGGAGCGCAGCGTGGAAAATATGATCGCTATGCGTATGAGCGCGTGATTGAAAAACTCAATGCGCTCATCAAGGCCCATCCGCATCTATCGTTCAGCGCTGTTGCCGACGCCATCAGCGATTGGCGCGGCGTAACGTTTCACCGGGAATATCTGACCCGGCTGCGTAAATTCGCGCTGGCCGACCCTCACCTTGATACGGTGATCGACTGGATCGCCGCGCATCACGATCCGCAGTTCCGTCAAAAACTCTCACCGGAAAACATCTTCGCGCAGGTCGGTGAAAGCTCGTTCGACTTCTATTTCCATTTGGCGGCAATGGATGATTACGATAGTTGGGAACAGGAAGTGCTGAACAGCTTTGCGGGTGTCTATCTCTGCGCGCCCGCGCAGGACCGCAATTCCTATTTGCCGATGCCGCTTGTTCGCCGCTTCCTGGACGATCCGGCATCGTTCGACCGTGACGCGCGGCTCAAACGCTCAGCCGACATCAAACAGTACATTGCAGAGCGTTCCATCCTGATCCTTCGCGCAACCCCGATGGGGTACTATCATGCCGCCGAATTCCCGCTGTCGATCCTCTTCCCGCCGGACTTTGTAACGCTTGATACGCGCGTGATCTATGAAGGTGTGGGGATCGCGTCCGGCAACAGCATTCACCTGTTCCTGCGCGATTGCCTGACCCGCGTCGGAAAGTTTCATTCGATCCTGATTACCGCCAACGGCCCCAATGAAGCGGCCAATCCCCATGAACTGGCGCTCTTCACGCCCGGCGAAGTCCGTCAGGCTGTCCGCAACGATTGGACCGCGCTTTCGGCAGGCGATCTCGCCCACATGCACCGGGAGTTCGCAGGCGCGCTTGGCCTGGGGTTTCATCTTGACGGCAACGCACAGGTGAATGTGTCGCCGCTGCCGGATGTGCAAAACCGCGTCGTCATGACTTACGCCCGCGAATATGTCTATCACCGCAAGCCGGCAGATTTTCTGCGCGCGCCCGGCGATCATTTTATTGCGCCTGGCATTGAGAACACCGCCGAGATTGAAAGACTGATTTCCAACCCGCTAGCTATCGGAGCGATGCTATGAGCTTGCAGCCCAAGCGCAAGGTCGCGGGACAGAGACTGTTCGCCCGGTTCCAGCCGATGGACGGACACCGCCGCGCGAGCTATTCGCTCCTGCGCGCCATCTACATGGACAACATCGAACTGGCGGCGACGATCCTGGAAGCGGACCCGAGACAGCTCAATCGCGGCGATCCCTATGCCGGGCTGACGCCGCTGCACATTGCCATCTTCCGGCAAAGCGAAGATGCTGTCTCTCTTCTGCTCGGATTTCCTGACTGCGATCTATGGCAAGCAGATAGTTTCGGGCGCACGCCCGTGGACATGCTCGCCTATTCGGCAAGCGCGGCGATATTCGAACTGGTCATGCGCCGCGCTTATCCCGATCAGGAACGCGCCTGGGACAGCGAGGCTCTTGACCTTGGCTGGGCGAGCGGACGCGTGGTTTCTCTCAATCCGAAAGCCACGGATTGATCGAAGGCCGCAGGCGGGACGGCACTGTACCGCCCATGTGAAAGTCACGCCCAGGTCAACAAAAACGTTCATTTTCGTTGAAATTTGAATCCCCCTTGCGGGATTTGATACGATTTTTTCAGGTGCCCGGAAAAGCGCCAACCCCGAAAACCCATCCAAGGCGTCCGCGTGCCTGAAAGGCCGCGCACGAAAACGAACCATATTGTGGAGACCTCAGAGCCCAGCCAACTGTCAAGCAAAGTAGCCAAGGCGATGAGAACCATCGGCTATCTGCGTGTTTCGACCGCAGAGCAGCGTCCGGACCGCCAGATAGACGGGCTACGTATGATCTGCGACGAACTGCACATCGAAAAACTCTCGGCGGTCTGCCCGCGCAGGCCGGTCTATGAGCGTGTCATCAAATCCCTGAATCAGGGTGACATGCTGGTGGTCTGGGATTTGGACCGGGCTTTCCGTTCAGTGATCGACGCACTGGCCGAGGCCGAAAAACTACGCAAACGCGGCATTCATTTCCGCATCGCCAGTCTGAGTATCGATACCAGCACGCCGGCCGGCATCTTCGTTTACACCATGATGAGCGCGCTCGCTGAGTTTGAGCGCCGCACTCTCTCGCAGCGCACGAAAGAGGGGCTGGCCGCTGCAAAAGCCCGTGGCAAGAGCCTGGGCCGCCCGCGCAAGCTGAATGACGCCCAGCTATTCGCTGCGAGCCAACGCGTGCGCGCGGGCGAAACGATCACAGCCGTTGCCGGTGATTTCGACATCGCGCCCTGGACGCTCACCCGCGCTATGCGCCGTCAGGAAGACGACAAGCCTTAACGGCATAGACTCTGAACAACAGGAGGAATTCGCAGTGTCCGAAACACAGGCCATTTGGTTTTACAACAGCGAAGGTGAAGATCGGAAAGGGCCGTTCACCGAAGAACAAATGGGCGCTCTCCTGACTGCCGGTGTCGTCAATGCGCATACAAAAGTCTGGTCGGAAAAGATTGCGGACTGGACACCGCTTTTTCGCACCGACCTGCGAAAACTGCTCGGTGAAAAAACGATAGAACCGCCTCAGGTAGCTTCCGAAGCGCCAAAGGCATCGGTTGCGCCGGTTACCATTCCCGTATCTTACCGGGTCTACGACAACAGGCTGGTGGGCAAGCTGCTCTACTGGGCACTTTGTATGTATGTTTCCGACGGCCGTTGCCGGCTACATGCTGCTTAAGGCCCGGAGCGACGACCAATTGCGCTTTAATGCCTTGACGGTTTTGGAGAGTGAGCTCTTTACCATGATTTACGCTGTCCCCTCTCTTGTCGCCCTGATCCTCTGGTTGGTCTGGAAGTATCGCGCGACCGTCACTGCCCACGCCATTGCAGGGCCACAATCGGTGACCCCGGCAGGGGCCGTCTACTGGTATTTTGTACCGGTCATGTGGTTTTGGAAGCCCTACGAGGCCATGAAGAACCTGCACTCGGTGTTTGTCGGTAACGGGAATTACGAAAAGGTCACAGGGTGGTGGGCGTGTTTTTGGGGCGTCCTCGGCATCAGCTTCATTATTGTTACCCTGCTTCCCGAGAGCGTTGCCGCCGCGTCCAACCTCTCTTCGTACTACTGGTGGACTGTCGTTCTTATCGTGTTGGAGGCCATCCAAGTCTACGCTGCGATCGAACTTATCAAGGAGATAACGACCGCTGAAACAGCCAGAACCGGGCCGCAAAACAAAAGCCAGCCGCTGCCATCGGCCTAACACGCAAAGAGGAAACACTGAACGGTTAAAAAGGCAGCATCGAGCGCGCTACGTGGCAGTCCCATTCGGGGGCGTGCAAGCGAGCCGGGATTGCTGGCGGCTATAAGGGGTGTGAGACGATGAGCAAGCAGTGGGGATGGGGAAAGATAGCTCTCCTTTGTGCCGGAGGCTTTGTAGCAGCCGGCTTCTTTATGAATGAATTCGATCCGACCGCGCAGAGCTGCCTTGCAACGCGCGAGAACAAAGGCTGGAGCCAACTGTATTTTTACAACAGTTGCCGCAAACCCATTAACGTCCTTTTCTGCCAGAAAAGGACTCTTGGAGAGATCGGGAAATGGTTCGGATACAAGACAGGCGAGTGGGACTGTCGTCATCACCACGTTCAGCCGGGCAAGCAGTTTAAAACGCTAATTTGGACAAACCGCAATAGTTCGGGTCTGGCATTTGCTGCCAGCAGTTCGCGCTACGCAGCGGCTGCGTGTAAATCAGGATATAAGCCTCGCTTTACCAAGGGTACAAAATTCACCTGCAACAAGCGCTGATAATCTACCCAGCAGAAAAATGAAGGAGTAACCGCCACTTTTGGTGGGTTACTAGCCGGAGAATGAATCCAGCCCGCGGCGCAGGGTAGTGACGCTGACGTCCAGACTATCTGCGGCCTGTTTGTAGGTTTTGGCGCGGCGCTCGATCCAGCGGCGGGCTGTGTGAAGCTGCGCGGGGGAGAGCTTGCGCGGCCGGCCGATATGCACCCCGCGCCGCCGCGCCGCCTTCATCCCGGCAATGGTGCGCTCGCGGATGAGTTCACGCTCAAACTCCGCCAGCGCCGCAAACAGGCTGAACATCAATCGCCCTTCTGAATGGGTGGTGTCGATCATTGATCCCTGACCGGTAAGAATACGCAGCCCCGCCCGCTTCTGGTTAAGATGCTCAACAATCTTGACCAGGTCCATCAGACTGCGCCCCAGCCGGTCGAGCTTCCAGACAACCAGAATATCCCCCGCCTTGATCCGCCGCAGCGCCCGGCGCAAGCCCTTGCGGCTTGCATCCGCGCCCGAAGCCTTATCTGTCAGGATGATATCACACGGCACTTTTTCCAAAGCATGCAACTGTAGAGAGAGATTTTGTTCATCCGTGGAAACACGGGCGTAGCCGATCTTCATGCCGGGGTAGCGGGCACTCAAGATTTTATCTCCTGTTGCACGGAGAAACACAGAAAAACCGGGTCAGTGCGAAAAGGGTCCCTTTTGCCGGGGCGGTTTTTTCCTATCGAGGCGATCCGGCCGCTGACGCGCGCCCGCATCAAGCCTATGTAATTATTTATTATTTTAAGTTGCTTATATTTCATATCTTGTGACATAATAAAAAGTGCAAAAGGGACGGGTTTTGAATGAATAAATCTATTCTGTTTTTATTTTTTATAATATCTTTTCTACCGACACTTACGATTGTATTAAGCGATGAGTTCCATTATTTCCTCACCCCGCTGACGCAATTCTATCTGGGGTGCGGGTTATTATTCACCACGGGGGCGGTTGTTGGCGTATTGGCGGCGCGCCTGTGGCGCAGGTTTGAAGAGCGGGGCGCGGGGCAGCGCATAAAAGGCAGCCACCATGGATAATCACCGCCGCTTTCTGACCCAATCAGGCAATGTGTTCTTTACCTTATTCGGCGCGGTGGGGCTGGTTGGCGTGATCGGCGCGTCCACCATGACCATCATGAAGGGCCCGGTACGCTCGATGCATAATGTAACCCAGCGCACGGTGGCTGAGAATGCGATGATCGCGGCCGGCCGGCTGGCTCTTGTGGCTGCGGCGCAGCAGGACGCCGGGGGTGATTGTGATGCGGATGGTTTCTTAGAGCCGATTGAATGGGAAACGACCGGTATTGGATCACCGCCAGATGGTGGCGGCTTCTTGCCCACTTCATTGGGTGCTTCGCAACTCGACCCTTGGGGCGATAGCTATGGATATTGTGTCTGGGACCACGGCGCGCAGGTTGATGGAACCGGCTGCGGCGGGACTTCGCAGCGGCGTCTCGCCGGAGCCAACACTGAAGAACAAGTTACCATTGCCATTATCTCATCCGGCGCAGACCGGATTTTCCAGACAGGCTGCGGTGATGCGCCGGATTACCTGATCCGCGTGGGCGGCAGTGACGACATCGTGATGAGCTACACCTATGGCGAAGCTGCCATCATGGGCGGCGGACTGTGGAACCTGAAATCAGGCGATCCGGAAACGGCTGAAATCGCCAAAAATCTGCAAGTCAAGAATGATGGAGGGGACGTGGTGTTTGGTGTTGATGCCGCCTCCGATCCGGCTCGGCCTGCCATCAAGGTGGATTATATCCAGGCGCTTGGCGGCACAGCCGTTGAGCTCCTGTCCAAGCTAATAACGGCCGACGTTGATGTTGACGGCGCGCTTGACATCAGTGGCGCGGCAACAATGGGATCTGCCAATGTGGTCGGCAATCTCGATGTCGACGGCACGACGACGCTCGAAGGCCTCAATGCCGGGGCGACCAATGTCGGCACGCTTACGGCAGCGGGGTTGGCTGACTTACATAGTCTTTCGGTAACCAACTCAACCACGCTAGGCGGTACGCTCAGCGTTACGGGTGACACCACTCTTTATAGCGGCCTCGCGGTGGATGGCGACACGCTTTTCGTTGATGAAGAAAAACACCTTGTCGGCATCGGAACAAATGAGCCAACCAATATACTCCACGTCAAGCATGACTCTACTGACCCTGCATATATTCACGTCATCAACGAGGGCGGCGGGAATGCCGGGCTGTGGGCGCATGTCTCCCAACCCGGTGCGAGAGCGATAGTCTATCTGCGGACGGCTGAGTCCGGAGGCACTCCGCACTACTGGCATATAATTTCTGACGGCGCAGATGGTAACAAGCTCAAAATCGGTCAAACGACCGTCCCAGGTAGTCCCGCCATCGCTATCCTGAAAACTGGTGAAGTGGGCATTGGAACCGGTGCTCCGTCCGCGCGGCTGGATGTTGCCGGAACCGCCGAAATAAACGGCCAATTGAATATGACGGGCAATAAGATTGTTAATCTTGCGATGCCGACGGTGGGCGCTGACGCCGCAACCAAAGCTTATGTCGATACCAATATTGCGGCGGGAACCGGATACACGGAAACCGACCCGAAGGTGGGAGCGCTCACCAACGGCAAATGGTGTAATTCGGATGGTAGCGTCATCAACTGCACCGACAATCTGCCCCTGCCACCCGACAGTGATATTCTCGCGAATATGAGCTGCGAGGCTGGTGAAGTGGCTAAATATAATGGTTCTGGCTGGGTTTGCGCAGCCGATAACAACACCGGGACAGAACAAGTTTGCGAAGAGGGTGGCGTAAACTGGGAAGTACATCCTGCCGCCGAAAATAATGCCTGGACAGGCATCACCTACGGCAACGGCATTTTTGTTGCGGTCGCCTATACCGGGAGTGAGACAAATTACATCATGACATCCCCGGATGGGGTCAACTGGACGGCCAGAACACAGCCGGAAACCAACCAATGGTACGGCGTCACCTACGGCAATGGGTTATTTGTCGCTGTTTCCTATAACGGATCAAACCGCGTGATGACCTCTCCTGATGGTATTACGTGGACATCGCGCAGTGCACCGTCAAAATCCTGGGTCGATATAGCATATGGTGGTGGAAAATTTGTTGCTGTTGCTCAGGCGCCCGGCAACAGCATTATGCATTCGTCAGATGGTATTACGTGGACCGTGGCAACGCCTGCCACCAGCCACTATTGGACCAGCATTACCTACGGGAACGGAAAATTCGTTGCTCTGGCAAGATCGGGGGGGAATACAAACCGTATTATGACCTCACCGGACGGCGTGACCTGGGCGGCACACGCACTGCCGGAGGACAATCAATGGATGGATGTCACGTTCGGTGGCGGGAAATTTGTCGCTGTTGCCCGGTCCGGCACGAACCGCCTCATGACGTCAACGGATGGAGAAAACTGGACAGCCCGCGCCGCACCGGAAAATAACCGCTGGGCTGCGGTGGCCTACGGAGACGGCATGTTTGCGGCGTTATCGACCGATGGCACGAACCGCATCATGACCTCGCCCGATGGAGAAAACTGGACGGCTCGCGCTGCGCCAGAAAACAATACTTGGGACGATATCTACTATGGCGGCGGCAAGTTTGTAGCGGTTGCGGGCGCCGGAACCAACCGCGTTATGGTTGCCAACGGACCGAGCTGTATCGGCGGCGGTGACAATCTCGGCAATCACACGGCAACCGGCGATCTTGATATGACAACGAACAGGGTCATCAATCTTGCCGACCCCGTCGATCCGCAAGATGCCGCCACCAAGGCCTATGTCGATGCTAACGCGGGTGGAGAACCGGGAGGAGCAGACGGACAGGTTCAATTTAATGACGGCGGTGCGTTCGCGGGAAGCTCAGGGTTGACATACAGCGTGTCGAACGGGCTGGTTGCGCTGGCGACGGGACCATTGCGCTTTGGGGTGTACGGACAAGGACACCATCGAGGGGTCAATGGCGTTGCAACGGATGCAACCGGCGGAAGCTATGGTGTATGGGGTCAAAGTGCCAGCACAAGCGGAACCGGAGTATACGGTCTGGCGGAATCCGCGAGCGGACAAACATACGGGGTGTGGGGCCATAGTAAAAGTAATCAAGGCTTCGGGGTCAGAGGTTGGGCGAGTTCCAGCAGCGGTACGACTCAAGGTGTCAGCGGCCAATCCGATAGCATCGCAGGATATGGTGTTTATGGGCGTGCAACCGCTACCAGCGGCACCAATTATGGTGGCTATTTCCTGAGTCAGAGCAACGGAGGTCGAGGAATTCGTGCCGCCGTGACCACAGCCACAGGCGCCACAATTGCCGGAGAATTTCGTAATTCAAGCACTTCAGGTTACGGAGTATTGGCACAGGCTTCCGCAACGAGCGGCAGCACCTACGGCGGCTATTTCTCAGCGAATAATAGCCTGAGGGAACGGGAGTTTTCGCCGCAGGTGGAACGTACGGAGCTCGCATTATATCAAGCCCCTCAACCGGTATAACCTATGGGGTATATTCGCAGACCAACAGTCCAGATGGTCGCGCAGTTTACGCCAATGCATCGAGTGGTGGCTACGGCCTGTATTCCAACGGAAAAGCTCATGTGCAGGGCAATTTTACGGCGAGCGGCAATGTAACCGCGACCGCTTATTACGGCTCGTCCGACCGCAACCTGAAAACCGATATTGAAACCATTGCCGATCCGTTTGCCTTGCTCAACGGCATTGAGGGCAAGCATTTCCTCTGGAAGGATTCTGGGCGGGGGTCTTACGGCGTGATCGCCCAAGACGTTGAAACCGTCATGCCCGAAGCTGTCGGTGAAAATTCCGAAGGTTTCAAGACGGTCGAATACAATCAACTGATAGGCCCGCTGATCGAGGCGGTGAAGCAGCTCAAAGCGCTCATTGACGACTTGATAGCGGAGATCACCGCCATTGTGGCGCGGCTGGACGGCCATGACGCAGATATCGAGGCGCTGAAAGCGGCCAATGATAATCTGGCGGAAGAAATTCGTGCACTGCGCGCCGACAACGATAATCTGCGCGAGGAAGTCCGCGCGCTTCAAGAGGGGGAGCAGTGATCTGGCGAATCTTGCTTGTCACGGCCCTTATCATGCTGCCCGGCATAACGTCCGCGCAGGTCGGCGTTCCCATCCCGACCGGGTCCACCGTCACCGTTGACGCCCACGGCGTTTGCCGGGACGTGACCAATCCCGGTTCCGGCACCCGCATGGTCTTCACCGAAACTCTCCCCGAATGGCAGAGCTTCGTCGATCATCCCGAAGGCTCGATTATGCGGCGTGTTCTGACGCATGTGTCGCCGGAGAGAGTTGGACATCGCGAGAAAGCAATCGGGATTGGTATAGGGTGGCGTCTTCCGCGGACGGAACAAAATTGGTCGCTACGGTACAGAATGGACAGATTTACACTTCGAGCGATAGCGGGGAGACATGGACCCCCCGGGAGAGTAACCGGTATTGGTATGATGTGGCCTCCTCGGCGGACGGTGTCAAACTGGTGGCGGTGGTGTCAACTGGACGGATTTATACTTCGAGCGATAGCGGGGAGACATGGACCCCCCGGGAGACGTAACCGGTATTGGTGATGAGAGT
>NZ_BAMP01000121.1 GCF_000615975.1 Nitratireductor aquibiodomus NL21 = JCM 21793
CCGCCCTTGCCGGCCTGCTTCTCACCGCGCGTCTCGGCAGCGCCCACCCGACCGGCGGCAACGGCTTCCTGCTTCAGGCCTATGCGGCGGTCTTCCTCGGAATGACCGCCTTCCGCGATGGTCAGGCCAATGCGCTCGGCACGCTTCTGGGTGCCGCAATCATCGCCGTGGTCGCCAACGGCCTCACCATTCTCGGTGTGCCGAACTATCTGCAGGACATCTTCACCGGCTTGATCATCATCGGCGCGGTGCTGGTGCGAAACATCGGCGGCAGGGCGGCCTGAGCGCATGGGAGCGGACCACGCCTATCAGCGTCTCGCCAGCCGGCTCATCCGCGAGCTGACTGGCGGGCTGTGGCGCAATGGCGATCCGCTTCCCTCCGAACATGCACTGGCGTCGGCCTATGCCGTCTCGCGGCGCACCGTGCGTCAGGCGCTGGAGCTGCTCCAGCGCGAGGGTTTCGTCTCCAAGGGGCAGGGGCGCAGCACGGTTTACCGTGAACGCGCCATCGGACGCAGCGGCGAAAAGCTGGTGGATTTTCCCACCGCCGCCCGCGAGGCGGGCTTTCGTCCGTCAACGCGCCTCATCTCGACGGGGCATGTCGAGGCGGGTCTCTCTATCGCCCACGCTCTTTCTGTCCCGCTCGGAAGCGAGGTGTTCGAAATTCGCCGGGTGCGTCTTCTGGAGGGCCGTCCAGTCGTTCATCAGACCTCGCTCCTGCCGGCCCGTCTGGCCGGGAAGCTGGATGTCGCCACGCTGGCAGATACCTCGCTCTACACCATGTTGCGCGCGGCGCTGGGGGGCGAAATCTTCCTCGCCCGCGAACATGTCTCGCTTCTGTCGGCGTCGGAAGAAGAGGCCGCGGCACTGTCGATCCCGAAGGCCTCTCCGCTGCTCAGGGTCCAGCGCGTGGTGGTGGATGGCGAAGGCCGGGCCGTCGAATACTCCAACTCGGCCCTGCAGGATTCATTCTTCCGGTTCTAGCGACTGACCCTAAAGCCGCTCTACGAGTTTTACCTGAAACGTGTGCATCTGCCCCTGCCGGGAGATCGAGATATACTCACCTTGCCGAAATCGTTCTTCGCCGAGGCGAAAGCCGATCTCGTCGTCGCGTTCTCCCTCCTCATAGTCGAAATACCATTGCCCGCCCGGCTTGCGGCGCAGGCGGCCGATCTTGTCTTCCGCGTGCGGCTCAAAGCGACGCACGCGACACTGCGCCTGATGCTTTTTCCATTCAGCCGCGTCGAGATGCCCCTCAACATCGAGCGGGACCAGGAGATCGTAGCCCTCATCATGGTCGCCCATGGGGTGTCCCTTCTCCCGGGCGAGCTCAAGCCGCACATGACGGAATTTGGGAGAGAGATCAGAAGCTGTGGTCATGCTCAATCCTTTCGTTCTCCATCACCCAATGATGTGATTCTGGTCCTGCTTCTGCAAAGATCAAGCAGAGAAGCCTTCGTTTCCTTGATCGCGGTCAAATCCTTTCACCGGATCGGTGCGGCATGGCGAGGTCGCGCGCCTAACCCTGCACCGTCACGCGCCGCCCCTCGCGCGCTGAAGCGGCGATGGCATGGATTACCTTTTCGAATTCCAGCGCATCCGCGAAGTCAGGACCGACCTTCTCGCCGCCGGCGATTTCACGGAGGAACGCGCCCGCCTCCAGCACCTTGAGTTCGTTGAAGCCCAGTTGATGTCCGGGCGCAGGGCAGAAGGACGCATAGGCCCCGTGCGCCGGCCCGGTGAGGATCGTCCGAAAGCCCTGTTCAGCGGCCGGGCCCTCGTTCTGGTAAAGCTGCAGTTCGTTCATGCGCTCCTGCTCGAAAGCGATCATGCCTTTGGTCCCGTGCACCTCGAAGCCGAGCCTGTTTTTCCGGCCCCAGGCGGAGCGTGAGGTGGAAAGCACACCCTGCGCATCGTTCCCAAAGCGCACCAGTGCCGAAGCGACGTCTTCATTTTCCACCGTTCCACGCCCGCTTCCATCGGGCATGGGGCGTGTTTCGTGGATCGTCTGCATGTCGGCGACCAGGCTTTCCACCGGACCCATCAGCCCGTAAGCCATGGACACAAGATGGCAGCCAAGGTCGCCCAGAGCACCGAGCCCCGCCTCATTGATGCGCGCCCGCCATGTCCATGCGAGCTCCGGATCGGCCTGATAATCCTCGTCCACAAACCCGCGAAAATGCACCGGCGTTCCGATGGCACCCCTGGCAATTAGTTCGCGGGCATGTTCGAAAGCCGGATTCTTGATGTAATTGTAGCCGACCATGGTTTTCACACCGGCTCTGCCGGCCGCTTCAGCCATCGAGCGGGCCTCGTTCAGGGTCAGGCCCATTGGCTTCTCGCAGTAAACATGTTTGCCGGCTTCAATGGCTGCCAGCGCCATCTCGCAATGCATGCGATTGGGCGTGGTGATGGAAACGATCTCCACGGCCGGGTCGTTCACCAGCGCGCGCCAGTCATCCGTGGCGCGTGCGAAACCGAATTGCGCCGCCATCTGTTCGGCGCGCTCTGCGGGCGTGTCGCACAGAATTTCCAGTCGTGCGGTCGGAACGTCTCCCAGCACCGCCCTTGCGGCTCGAAAGGCGAGTGCGTGAGCCTTGCCCATGAAACCCGTCCCGATGAGGCCGACGCCGATATCGCGCATGGAAATTATCCTCTACCACTGGAATTTTTATTCCAATTGCGTAAGATTGTTGAAGTCACGCTGTCAAGCGAAAGAAAGAGAGAATTGGCATGTCAGAGCTTTCCGCACCGCAGACCATCGAGGAATTGCTCGACCGAATGCTGGAGGTTTCAGACGGCCTGCCCAAGCGTTTGAAACAGTGCGCCGACTATGTGGCGGCAAACCCCGACCGCATCGCGGTGTCGACCGTGGCGGAAATGGCGGAGGGCGCCGGGGTCAAGCCATCTGCTTTCATGCGGTTCTGCCAGGTGCTCGGTTTCTCCGGCTTCTCGCAGATGCAGCGTCTTTTCCGCGATTCCTATGCACAGAACTGGCCTGATTATCCAACGCGGCTCGAAAAGCTGAGAGAGAGCGGGGCCGGCAGCGCCTCGGCGCTCCTTGCCGAGTTCATCGAAGCGGGGCGCCTTTCGCTCGAAAGCCTGGCCAAGACCATCGATCCGGATACGCTCGATGCGTCCATCCGGGCGCTTTCGCAGGCAAACATGGTGCACATCGTCGGTCTACGTCGTGCCTTCTCCGTCGCGGCCTATTTCGCCTATGCCTTCGAGAAGATGAACGTGCCGACGATGATCCACGATCATGTCGGCCGGCTCGACAATCGTCATGCCATCCGTAAGGGCGATGCAGTCATCGCCATCACGTTTGCACCCTACACGCCCGAGACCGTCGAACTGGCAGAGGCCGCACGGGCGGCAGGCGCCGAGGTGATCGCCATTACAGATGCCATTGCCAGTCCGCTTCGGCCCATAACGCCTCTCATGCTGACGGTTACCGAGGCCGATTTCGGTGATTTCCGGTCGCTTTCCGCAACGCTCTCTCTTGCCGTTGCTCTCGTGGTCGCTGTTGGAGCCTCTGTACCGTAAAATGGAATTCTGATGTTGATTTTGGGATTAAAATAGAACATATCTTCCATTATGGAGATCGATGGAATGCCGGTCCCGGCAAACCATCGCCCCTGTTGCCGGGCGGGAGCGCAGCGCAGCAGGAACGCATGGAGGAGACAAGGATGAAGTCCCTCGACCTCATCACCATCGGCCGGTCCTCGGTCGATCTTTATGGCGCGCAGGTGGGTGGCCGGCTGGAGGACATGGGCTCCTTCAACAAATATATAGGTGGTTCGCCGACCAATATTGCTGCCGGCACGGCGCGACTCGGCCTGAAGTCGGCCCTGATCACGCGCGTCGGCGACGAGCATATGGGACGCTTCATCCGTGAGGAACTGAAGCGCGAGGGCGTGGACACGCGCGGCGTCGTCACCGATCCCGAGCGCCTGACCGCGCTTGTGCTTCTCGGCATCCGCGATCAGGAGCAGTTTCCGCTGATCTTCTATCGGGAAAATTGCGCCGACATGGCGCTTGATGAAGAAGACATCGACCCGGATTTCATTGGCGAGGCACGCTGTGTCTGTGCGACCGGCACACATCTCTCTCATCCGCGCACCGAGGCTGCCGTTCTGAAGGCGCTGCGGCTCGCCCGCGAACATGGCGCGCTGACGGCGCTCGACATCGACTATCGCCCCAACCTTTGGGGACTTGCCGGTCACGGTGCAGGCGAAAGCCGCTTCATAGAGTCCGAACGCGTCACCGCCAAGCTGCAATCCACTCTGCCCTTGTTCGATCTCATCGTCGGCACGGAAGAGGAATTCCACATTGCCGGCGGTTCGACCGACACGATGGAGGCACTCAAGACTGTGCGCGCGCTGACCGACGCCGTTCTTGTCTGCAAACGGGGACCGATGGGCGCGTCCGCGTTTACTGGCGCAATTCCCGGCACGCTTGATGAAGCGAAGCCGGCGAAGGATTCCCGATCGAGGTGTTCAACGTGCTTGGCGCGGGCGACGGTTTCATGTCCGGGCTTCTCAAGGGCTGGCTCTCGGGTGAGGACTGGCCCACAGCCCTGAAATACGCCAACGCCTGCGGCGCCTTCGCGGTCTCCCGTCACGGCTGCACGCCGGCGTATCCCTCCTTCGAGGAGCTGAAGCACTTCTTCCGCACCGGCATCCGCGATAAGGCGCTGCGCAAGGACACAGCGCTCGAGCAGGTGCACTGGGCGACGACGCGGCATGGCGACTGGTCGCAGATGCGCGTCTTCGCCTTCGATCACCGCATGCAATTGGAGCTATGGCCGACGAGGCTGGCGTCCCTCACGAGCGCATTGGAGACTTCAAGAAACTGTGCCTTGCGGCGGCGAAGGCCGTGGCTGACGGTCGCCATGGATACGGTATTCTGTGCGATGGCCGGCTTGGCCGGGATGCGCTCTACGCCGCCTCGGGTTCCGGGCTGTGGATCGGCCGTCCGGTCGAATGGCCGGGCTCGCGCCCGCTCACGCTGGAGCCTGCCATAGGGCCGGATTACGGCGGCCTCGGCGAGTGGCCTCTGGAAAACGTCGTCAAGGTTCTGTGCTTCTACCACCCGGATGATGAGCCGGAGATGCGGGAAGAGCAGGAGGCCACCGTCAGGCGCCTTTTCGCCGCCAGCCGCCGCAACCGGCTGGAGATGCTGCTCGAGATCATACCGTCCAAGGTCGCGGCCTGCGACGATGACACGGCGGCCAGGGCCATCGAGCGCTTTTACGAGATCGGTGTTTTCCCCGACTGGTGGAAGCTGGAACCGATGACATCGCGCACGGCGTGGCAGAATGCCTGCGATGCAATCAGACGCAACGACCCGCACACGCGCGGCATTGTCGTTCTCGGACTTGATGCGCCGGCAAAGGAACTCGAAGACAGTTTTGCGGTTGCCGCCTCCTTCGATCTGGTCAAGGGTTTTGCCGTCGGGCGCACAATCTTTGCGGCTGCGGCACGGCGCTGGCTCTCCGGCGCGATCGATGACCGGACGGCCATCGCGGAAATGACGGAGAATTATGCAAACCTCTGCGCTGTCTGGGATCGGGCGCGGGCGCGGGCACGAAAGGGAGAGGCGGCATGAAGACAGTCAGGCTGACGGCCGCACAGGCGGCGATCCGCTATATCGCTGCCCAGAAGAACGAGGACGGCGAGACCTTCATAGCCGGCATGTGGGCCATTTTCGGCCACGGCAATGTGGCCGGCATAGGCGAGGCGCTCCATGCGGCCCGCGACACGCTCACCACCTATCGCGGGCACAATGAGCAGTCCATGGCCCATGCGGCGATCGCTTATGCGAAGCAGCTTGGCCGGCGGCGTGCCATGGCCGTCACCTCGTCCATCGGTCCTGGTGCGACGAACATGGTGACGGCGGCTGCACTCGCCCATGTGAACCGACTGCCGGTGCTTCTGATGCCGGGCGATGTCTTCGCCAATCGGGGTCCCGACCCGGTGTTGCAGCAGGTGGAAGATTTTGGCGATGGCACGGTGAGCGCCAATGACTGTTTCAGGCCTGTTTCGCGCTATTTCGACCGTATCACCCGGCCTGAGCAGCTTCTGACCGCGTTGCCGCGCGCCTTCCGCGTCATGACCGATCCGGCCGATTGTGGCCCGGTCACGCTGGCCTTCTGCCAGGATGTGCAGGTCGAGGCCTACGATTGGCCGGAGAGCTTTTTCGACGAACGCATCTGGCGACGGCGCAGACCCCGGCCAGACGAGAACGAACTGGCCGATGCCCTCGAAGCCATTCGTGCGGCAAGCCGCCCGGTTATCGTTGCGGGCGGTGGCATTCACTATGCCGGTGCGTGCGCAACGCTGAAAACCTTCGCGGAGAAACACGCCATCCCGGTCGTGGAAACGCAGGCGGGAAAGTCCGCACTCCCCTGGGATCATCCGCTCAATCTTGGTCCGGTCGGGGTCACGGGTTCGGCCAGCGCCAATGCAATCTGCGAAGAGGCGGATCTTGTTTTCGGTGTCGGCACGCGGTTTCAGGATTTCACCACCGGCTCCTGGGCGCTGTTCAGGAAAAAACGCCGCATCCTTGCACTCAACGTCCAGCCCCATGACGGAACCAAGCACGATGCGCAGGCGCTGATCGCTGATGCAGATGTGGGTCTGAAGCTCCTGTCTGCAGGCCTCGGTAGCTGGAAGGCGGAGGCACCGGCGCCGGCACTTAAGGAAGACTGGTTCAGGGCCGCCGATGCGGTGACGGAAGCACCTGCGGTGGACGAAAACGCGCTGCCCACCGACATGCAGGTCATCGGCGCGGTACAGCGTGCGGCGCGCGAGAACACGGTGGTCATGTGCGCGGCCGGCACCATGCCCGGTGAGCTGCACAAGCTTTGGAAAGCCGGGCGCCCCGGCTCCTATCACATGGAATATGGCTATTCCTGCATGGGCTATGAGATCGCTGGCGGGCTGGGCATCAAGATGGCAGAGCCTGAGCGCGACGTGATCGTGATGCTGGGCGATGGCTCCTACATGATGATGAATTCGGAGCTCGCCACTGCCGTTTCGATGGGCGTCAAGATCACCGTTGTCATCACCGACAATCGCGGCTTCGGCTGCATCAACCGGCTGCAGATGGGCACCGGCGGAGCCGAATTCAACAATCTGCTCGACCATACGCACCATGTGAATCCGTCGCATATCGACTTCGTCGCTCATGCCGCTTCCATGGGGGCGGAGGCGTGCAAGGCCGGGTCCATTGCCGAACTGGAGGTTGCCCTTGCCGAGGCGCGTGCCGCGAAAGGGCCCTTTGTCGTCGTGATCGATACGGACCCCTATCCCACCACTGAAGCCGGCGGCTACTGGTGGGATGTCGCCGTGCCCGAGGTCTCGGACCGGCAAGAGGTCAATGCTGCCCGCAAAGCCTATGAAAATGCGTTGAAAGAAAGAACCTGAATGATCCGCTTCGGCACCAATCCCATCGCCTGGTCAAACGATGACGACCAGACCCTCGGCGCGCATATTTCCCTCGAACAGTGTCTGGCCGAGGCGGGGTCCATCGGCTTCGACGGCATCGAGAAGGGGCACAAGATGCCCTCGGATGGCGAGGCGCTGAAAGCGATTCTCGCTGGGCACGGTCTCGTCTTCGTTTCCGGCTGGCACTCGCTCAATCTGCTGGTCAACGACATCGAGACCGAGAAGAAGGCGATTCAGCCGCATCTCGACATGCTGAAAGCGAATGGCTGCAAAGTGTGCATCGTCTGCGAGACGTCGAACGCCGTTCATGGCGACGACGCCGTGGCGCTCGCAGACCGCCCCCGCCTTGAGGATGATCGCTGGCCGGCCTTTTGTGCCGGTGTGGAGGCGATTGCCGAATACTGTGCGGAGCAGGGCATTGCACTGGTCTATCATCACCATATGGGAACCGTGGTCGAAAACCGCGAGGAGATCGGCCGCCTGATGGATGGCACCGGTCCGGCAACGCGTCTTCTGCTCGATACCGGCCATGCCTGGTTTGGCGGGTCCGACCCGGTGGAACTTGCCGAGACCTATGGCGACCGGGTGTCCCATTTCCATGCCAAGAATGTCCGCCCGGCAGTTCGCAGCGAAGTGGAGAAGGAGAAACTCTCCTTCCTTGCCGGTGTGCGGCGTGGTGTCTTCACCGTTCCAGGCGATCCGGAGGGCGGCATTGCGTTTGAACCTGTCCTGAGCGTGCTTGCCCGGAAGGGTTATGATGGCTGGCTTGTCATCGAAGCCGAACAGGACCCGCTCAAGGCCGATCCGGTGACATATCAGTCCATGGGGCTGAAGGCGCTCAGGCAGGCAGCGCATGCAGCCGGTCTTGTCCGGGATGATGCCGCATGAATTTTCTCGACCCCCGTCACCCCTTCTTCCGGCCTCTCTGGCGGCGGGTGGTCGTGGTGGCGGTCTGTCTTGGCTGGGGGCTGTTCGAGTTTGTCTCCGGCGCGCCGTTCTGGGGAATTCTGTTCACCGCTGCGGGTGTCTATGCGGCCTGGTCGCTGCTCTACACTTTCACACCCGGCGACACCGAAAACGAATGAGGTAAGCACCGTGTCCGATCTTCTGGTCAAACCCGCAGGCACCACCGGCAAGGTGCACGACATCACGCCGGAATCGGCGGGTTGGGGCTATGTCGGCTTCGGTCTCTACCGTCTCAAAGCCGGTGAAACGGCCTCCGAGGCGACCGGGGATCGCGAGGTCATTCTCGTGCTGGTCGAGGGCAAGGCGGAGATTTCCGGCGCAGGCAGGGCGTTTGGCGAACTGGGCGAGCGCATGAATGTCTTCGAACGCCTGCCGCCCCACGCGGTCTACATCCCCAATGGCGCCGAATGGCAGGTCAGGGCGACAACCGACTGCACACTCGCCGTCTGCACCGCGCCCGGCAGGGGCGACCATGAGGCGCAGGTCATCGGCCCCGCCGGCATCAATCTTGAAGAGCGTGGCAGGGGCGCCAACACGCGCTTCATTCACAACATCGCCATGGAAGGCCGCGACGTGGCCGACAGTCTGCTCGTCACCGAGGTCTACACCCCGCAGGGCAACTGGTCGTCCTATCCGCCGCACCGTCATGACGAGGACGATTTCCCGAACATGACCTATCTGGAAGAGACCTATTATCACCGGCTCAACCCGGCTCAGGGCTTCGGCTTCCAGCGGGTGTTCACCGAGGATGGCGAACTGGACGAGACCATGGCCGTGAGCGATCACGATGTGGTTCTGGTGCCGAAGGGGCACCATCCCTGCGGGGCGCCCTATGGCTATGAGATGTATTATCTCAACGTGATGGCCGGTCCCTTGCGCAAATGGCGCTTCGCGAACCACCCGGATCATGACTGGATATTCCAGCGGGATGCAAAAGCCGGTTGATTACAAATCAGGTGCTCCGGCGTCGCTCCCGCGAAATGTTGATGCCATACTGTCCCGCAGTGTGCTGAGTCGCACCCGCCATTGGCGGCAATGGCGTGCGAACGAGGTCTGGGGAGGGGCATGGATTATACGGAACTGACCAAGGCGTTCGGCGCCTTTTTCGCCATCATGAACCATTCGTGAACCTGCCGGTCTTTCTGGCCCTGACGGCGGGCTTCACGGTGCAACAGCAGCGGGTTCTGGCGTTCAGGATTGCCATTTTCTCCGCCATCATGTGCGCGGTTATCCTGTTCGCGGGGCAGGCGATCATCAGCTTCTTCGGCATAACGGTGGACGAGTTTCGTGTGGCCGGCGGCGTCGTTCTCGCCCACATCGCCTGGTCGATGCTGAACGGGAGCGGCTTCTCTTCCCACCATGGCACCGACCGGGAAAAGGATCACATGAGTGATCTGTCGGGGCTCGCTTTCTATCCGATCACGTTTCCGATGATCGTCGGCCCCGGCACCATCGCAACGCTGATCATCTACACGGGACACGCCGGCGGGTTTGAGGCGACGCTGGCCATTGGCGCCGTGGTTGCCGTCATTCTTGCGATCCTGTTCGTCGTCCTCTTCTTCGCATCCGGGATCGGACGCGTGTTGAGCGAGACCATGCGCGTCATCACCACGCGGCTCATGGGCATGATCCTGCTCGCCATCGCGGTCGAGATGATCGTCGCTGGCGTGAAAGCCGTGTTGCCGGGACTGGCCTCATGAACGCCCAGCTCTAGCCCCTGAGCGCCCTCACCAGCCGCACCGACCGCCGCAGGGCGGTCAATGCGGCGCCAAGGGCAACGATCCAGAGCGCCACTGTCAGCACCTGGCCGTGCCCGCTCCACAATGGTTCGAACAGCGAAAGCGCCGCCGCGGCCGTGATTGCAGCCATGCGATGCGGCTTGGCCATGGGGCCGGAGAAATCCGCCTCCTGTCCGCAGGCGCGTCCAAGCTCACGCACATAGGCGGTGAGAACGGCGAAGCCGGCGGCGGCCCAGCCGAGCGCCGGTAAGCCCACGCCATAACCCACGCCGACAAGGATCGCGATATCGGCCACACGGTCGGGGAATTCGTTCCAGAAGGCGCCATCCGGCGAACCCTTGCCCGCCTCCACGGCCACCATTCCATCGAAGAGGTTGCACAGGAGGCGACATTGCACAAAAAGGCCGCCCAGAAAAAGGAACGCCAGCCTGGCCGCGCCATCGGTCTCGCCCGTCTGCCAGAAGGCGAGGCCGGCGAGCGCTGCAAACCCCATGCTCGCCATGGAAATCTGGTTGGGCGTGATGGAGGTCGCGGCCAGCCAGCGCGTCACGGA
>NZ_BAMP01000120.1 GCF_000615975.1 Nitratireductor aquibiodomus NL21 = JCM 21793
CCACGATCCATGTCCTCTCCCTCATCCTGAGCTTGTCGAAGGCGAGGGAGAGGACACGCGCTGCCGGCACCCGCGCCTCAGGCGGCCTGTGCCCGCTGCCAGCGCGGGAAAGGGTCCGCCAGCGCACGGAATTCCGCGGGATCAAAGCGCGTCTCGCTTCCCACCAGAGCAGCGTCCAGCGCGGCGGTGATGCGCTCGCGGTCCATGCCTGTGCCGATGAAGACCAGCTCCTGCCGCCGGTCCCCATAGGGTTCGCTCCAGTAGCGGTCCATGAAGGCTTTCGCCTCCGGGTGGTTCGGCCAGCGCTCGCGCGGCACAGCCGCCCACCAGGTGCCCAGCGGCTTCACGCTGGACAAGGCCCCGGCCAGGCTGAATTCCGCCACCCAGTCGGGTCGCGTCGCGATCCAGAAATGCCCCTTGGCGCGGATCACGCCGGGCAATGGCGCGTTCAGCACCTGATGCACCCTTTGGGGATGGAACGGTCGTCTGGCGCGATAAACGAAGGAGGAAACGCCATATTCCTCCGTTTCCGGCACATGATCGGCGAAGCCATAAAGCTCCTTGGCCCAGAGCGGGTGCTGGTGCGCCGCCTCGAAATCGAAAAGCCCCGTGTCGAAGATGCGCTCGGGCGCAACATGCGAATGATCGGTCTCGATGATCTGCGCATCCGGGTTGAGCGCGATGACGATCTTGCGCGCCGCGTCGAGCCGTTCCGGCCCGGCGTCGCTCACCTTGTTCAGGATCACGACGTCGGCGAACTCGATCTGATCGACCAAGAGGTCGACGAGAGTGCGCTCGTCCCCCTCGCCCGCGACCTCGCCCCGGTCGCGCAGGAAATCATGGCTGGCATAGTCTTCGAGCAGGTTCAGCGTGTCGACCACCGTGACCATCGTGTCGAGCCGCGCGACATCGGAAAGGCTCACGCCTTTCTCATCGCGGAATTCGAATGTGGCCGCCACTGGCAGCGGCTCCGAAACCCCGGTGGATTCGATCAGGAGATAATCGAAACGCCCCTCGGCCGCCAGGCGCCGCACCTCTTTCAGGAGATCGTCGCGCAGCGTGCAGCAGATGCAGCCATTGGTCATCTCCACCAGCTTCTCGTCGGTCTGCGAAAGGTCGGCCCCGCCCTCGCGCAC
Source organism: Nitratireductor aquibiodomus NL21 = JCM 21793 (assembly GCF_000615975.1). GTDB lineage: Bacteria > Pseudomonadota > Alphaproteobacteria > Rhizobiales > Rhizobiaceae > Nitratireductor > Nitratireductor aquibiodomus. The sequence goes on from NZ_BAMP01000120.1 coordinate 1,137, forward strand.
CAGATCGGCGTCGATGTTCACTTCCGACATATCGTTGACGATCACCGCAACCCGACGCCCGGCCCTGTTGTTCAGGATGTTGTTGAGAAGCGTCGTCTTTCCCGCGCCCAGAAAGCCCGAAAGCACGGTTACGGGCAGGCGGTTGTCCTGGTTCGGCATGGATGGCTCCTTTGACTGATGGATGGAATGTAATATCATAACATTCGAGATGCACAAGAGGGGCATCTTCGAAGAATGTGCAGCGAGAGGAAAATCATGTGAGTTGGCCGCGATGGCATGGGTACCCGGCTCAAGGCGGGCGGGGCGAATGACGTGGGAAGGCTCAAGGCTGTGATGCCGAGGACAGTCCTGAACGATTACAGCATTTTGCAGTCAGGTGGAATCACCTGACGTCCGCACAAATGCAGCAAATTGATAGATGGAATGGAGCGGCGTTTCCGTAAAACGGTAAATGGCTCCAGGAAAGCCGCGGTCAGCGCAGCCCGTAGATGCGTCCGGCATTGGCTCCGAGGATTGCTTCCCAGTCCGCCGCATCAAACCGCTGGAGCAGCGCGGCGGTCGCTTCGCTCCAGTCGGAATAGCTTGCGGCAAGCGTACAGACCGGCCAGTCGCTGCCCCAGATCACGCGGCCCGGCCCGAAGACCGTCAACACGTGGTCCGCATAGGGCTGAAGCTTTTCCCGGTCCCAGCCTTCCCCCGCTTCCGTCACGAGGCCGGAGAGCTTGCACGAGACCTGTTGACGCATGGCAAGAGATGCCATGTCCTCAGCCCAATTTTCCATGGCGCCCGATGCAATGCCCGGCTTGGCGCAATGGTCGATCACCACGCTCATTTCGGGATAGCGGTCTACCAGCACGGCGAGATTTTTCAGGTGGCGTGGCAGCACCAGCGCATCGAAGACGAGCCCGTGATCGATCAGCGCGCGAAAAGCCGCATTGAGTTGCGGGTGCAGCATCCAGTCCGGATCGGGGATGTCCTGAATCATGGGGCGCAGGCCCTTGAATAGAGGATGTGCAGCCAGCTCCGCGATGCGCGCCGGGGCGTCCGGGCTTTCGAAATCCACCCAGCCGACAACGCCTCTGATGAAGGCGTTCTCGTCGGCCAGCGAGAGCATGAAATCCGTTTCCGCGTCGCTCGGCGCCGCCTGCACCAGAACGGTGCCTTCGATGCCTTCGGCCTCCATGAGGGGCTTGAGATCGTCGGGCAGGAAATCGCGGTAGATTGCGGAGAGCTCCGGCGTCAGCCAGCCATAATCGCCACGAGAAAGTTTCCAGAAATGCTGGTGGGCATCGATCCGGCGCATGGTCAGGTGTCCTCTTGCGGCAGAACGCCTTTCTTCAGGATCACATTGCCGTAGAAGCGCCGCTCACCCGTCTGGATGACGGCAAAGGCATCGCGCGCGCGGTCATAGAAGGCAAAGCGCTCCAACGGGCGTATCTGCGCCGGGTTGTCCGCCACCCGATCGATCACGGTCTGAAACTCGGCCACCACCGGCGGCACACCATCCGGGTCGTCCACCATCTGCATGCTGATCGCGGGATCGTCGACAAAGGAATCGAGCGGCATCACGCTCAAAACCGCCTCCAGCACACGCGGCGCGGAAATGCCGTCGAGCCGCACGAAATCGCGCGCGCTCGCCTCGCCGGGAAAGTTCGCATCGGCAATGACGATCTCATCGCCATGGCCCATGGCGCGCAGGATGCGCAGGAGATCGGGTGAGAGAATGGGGTCGATACCACGCAGCATCAGTTTTCCTCCGGGGTCGGTGCGTCGGGCCGGATCAGGTTCTGGCCCTTGAGGTCAGACCACAGTCCGGCAGGCACGTTACGCGAAAAAAGCGCGATGTTCGCCTCCACTTCTTCCGGTGTCATCGCACCGGGGATAACCGTGCGCACCGCCGGGTGTCCCATCACGAATTGCAGGGCCGCCTCGATCAGCTTCACGCCGTGCGCGGCGCACACGGCCTCGATCCGCCGCACCCTGTCGAGGATGTCTGCAGGTGCGGGCTCGTAATTGTAGCGCGCGCCCTCGATGGCCCCGGTCGCCAGAATGCCGGAATTGTAGGGTCCGCCCAGAATGATTCCGACATCGCGCTTCACGCAGAGCGGCAGGAAGCTGTCGAGCGCTTCCTGTTCCAGAAGCGTGTAGCGCCCGGCCAAGAGAAAAGCGTCGAAATCGCCGAGCCCGAGCAGGCGTTCGCACACCTGCCATTCATTGACGCCAGCGCCGATGGCCCGCACCTGCCCCGCCTTTTTCAGCTCGCAGAGCGCCCGGTAGCCGCCGCCGTCGAAAAGCTCGCGCACCTTCGCGTCGCTTGCCTCCTGAGTGCCGTGGGTGAAAACGTCCACATCGTGCACGAGAAGAATGTCGACACGCTCCACACCGAGCCGCGCGAGGCTTGCCTCATGGCTGCGCATCACGCCATCATAGGTGTAGTCGTAGACAATTTTTTTCTGCGGCGTATCGACAAAGGCGGTGGATGTCACCGCGTCGGGCCCGCAGTCTTCCAGAAGCCGCCCGACCTTGGTCGAGAGCGTGATCGCATCGCGCCCGAAGCGCCGGATCGCCTGCCCGAAGCGCTGTTCGGAAAGCCCGAGGCCATATTGCGGCGCGGTGTCGAAATAGCGCATGCCGCCGTCGAAAGCGGCCTGCAACGTTGCCTGCGCATCCGCTTCCTCGACCCGGCGATAGAGATTGCCGAGCGGCGCGCCGCCAAATCCCATGCGCGTCAGCGTGACCGGCTGCGCGGTGCTGGCGCGCAGCGCAACCGGGTCCGAAGCTCTCATGCCGGCACCCGCTCCCCGGCTGCGCGGTGGCGGTATTTCTCCAGCGAGGCCGGTTTCATCTCGATGGAGAAGCCGGGTGCCTGCGGCGGCATATAGGCCGCGTTGCGGACCACGCAGGGTTCCACGAAATGCTCATGCAGATGATCGACATACTCGATGACACGCCCCTCGCGTGTGCCGGCGATGCACAGATAGTCGATCATGGAGAGATGCTGCACATATTCGCAAAGGCCGACACCGCCGGCATGCGGGCAGACCTTGAGCCCGTGCTTCGCCGCCATCAGCATCACCGCTAGGATCTCGTTCACACCGCCCAGGCGGCAGGAATCGATCTGCACCACATCGACGGCCCCACGCATGATGAGCTGCTTGAAGATGATGCGGTTCTGGCACATTTCGCCGGTGGCGACCTCGACCGGCGCGACACCTTCGCGGATCCTGCGATGCCCTTCGATGTCGTCCGGGCTCGTCGGTTCCTCGATGAACCACGGTTTGGCGAAGGAGAGCCGGTTCACCCATTCGATGGCTTCGTCCACCTCCCACACCTGGTTGGCATCGATCATCAGATTGACGTCCGGGCCGACCACTTCGCGGGCGATGGTCAAACGGCGAATGTCGTCGTCGAGGTCCCGGCCGACCTTCATTTTCACATGGTGGAACCCGGCATCCACAGCCTCCCGGCAGAGCCGCCGGAGCTTTTCATCGTCATAGCCGAGCCAGCCGGCGGATGTGGTGTAGCAGGGGTAGCCCTCGCGCTCGAGCGTGGCGATCCGTTCTTCCTTGCCTGCCGCTTTTTCGCGCAGGAATGAAAGCGCCTCTTCGGGCGTGATGCAGTCGGTGATGTAGCGGAAATCGATGCAGCGCACGAGTTCCTCAGGGCTCATCTCCGCGACCAGCCGCCAGACGGGCTTGCCTTCGATCCTTGCCCACAGGTCCCAAACGGCGTTGACCACCGCGCCCGTCGCCAGATGGATCGCGCCCTTGTCCGGCCCGATCCAGCGCAACTGGCTGTCGGAGGTCACATGACGCCAGAAACGGCCCATATCCTCGGCGACCCAGTTCATGTCGAGCCCGACGACGAGATGGCGCATGGCCTCGATGGCCGCACAGCAGATCTCGTTGCCGCGTCCGATGGTGAAGGTCAGGCCATGGCCTTCATGGTCTCCATCGGTTTCAAGGATCACATAGGCTGCCGAATAATCCGGATCCGGGTTCATCGCATCAGAGCCATCCAGATGGTCGGAGGTGGGAAAGCGCACATCGACGGTACGCAGGCCGGTAATCTTGGTCATTTTGCGCTCACGACTTTCTGTGTCTGTACGCCCAGCCCTTCAATGCCGAGGCGCATCACTTCGCCACCTTTCAGATAGACCGGTGGCTTCTGCCCCATGCCGACGCCGGGCGGCGTTCCGGTGGAGATCACATCGCCGGGCTGCAGGCTCATGAAGCGGCTGACATAGGCAATCAGCTCCGGCACGCGGAAGATCATCGTTGACGTGGAACCGTCCTGATAGCGCCTGCCGTCGACCTCCAGCCACATGCCCAGACTGTCGACGTCGCTCACTTCGTCCGGCGTCACCAGCCAGGGGCCGGTGGGGCCGAATGTGTCGCAGCCCTTGCCCTTGTCCCAGGTGCCGCCGCGCTCGATCTGGTACTCCCGTTCCGAAACGTCGTTCACCACGCAGTAGCCGGCGACATGGGAAAGGGCATCCTGTTCCTCGATGTATTTCCCACCCTTGCCGATCACCACGCCGAGCTCCACTTCCCAGTCGGTCTTCAGAGAGCCGCGTGGCAGTTCCACATCGTCGTCCGGTCCGACAATGGACGAGGTCCACTTGTTGAAGATGATGGGCTCTTTTGGAATGTCCGCGCCGGTTTCGGCGGCATGGTCGGCATAGTTGAGGCCGATACAGATGAACTTGCCGATGCTTCCCACGCAGGGGCCCAGCCGCAGACCGTCCTGCGGCCTGCCTTCGACCGCCGGCAGGTGGCCGGGTCGAGCGCCTTCAGCCTGGCGATGCCCTCGGGTTCGAGCGCCGGGCCGGCCAGATCGGCAATCACGCCGGAGAGATCACGCACGCGCCCCTCATTGTCCAGGAGGCCGGGTTTTTCCTGGCCGCGCGGGCCGTAGCGGAGAAGCTTCATGTCATGTCCTGTTGGCTTGAAAGATGCTCCGGGGAGGGCTTCCCCGGAGCGGTCGTGAAGATCCGTCAGTCGTAAAGAACGGCTGCGATTTCCGGATCGTCTATGTTGGTCTTGTCGTAGTAGTAAAAGCCTGTGTCGATCGCCGCGGGCACCTCTTCGCCCTTGGCGGCGGCCACGGCAGCCTTCACCGTCTCGTAGCCGATGCCCACCGGGTTCTGCGTGATCGCGCCGGCCATCAGACCATCACGGATTGCCTCTTTCTGCTGTGCACCTGAATCGTAGCCGATGATCACAACATTGGTGCGGTCCATCTCGCGCACGCCGTTGACCACGCCGATGGCGGAGCCCTCATTGGTGCCGAAAATACCCTTCAGATCCGGATTGGCCTGGAGGATGGACTTGGTGATCTCCGTCGACTGCAGGTGGTCGCCGCCGCCATACTGGATGGTGACGATCTCGATGTCCGGATATTTTTCCTTCACCTGATTGACGAAACCGTCGCGGCGGTCAATGCCGGTGCGGCTCGTCTGGTCGTGGGCGACAACGGCAACCTGCCCAGCCCCGCCGATCAGCTCGGCCATCTTGTCGGCGGCAAGGGCCGCTGCGGCCAGATTGTCGGTCGAGGCAGTCGCCTTCGGGATGTCGCTGTCGACACCGGAGTCAAAAGCGATCACGGGAATGCCCGCCTCATCCGCCTGCTTCAGAAGCGGAATGGCCGCCTGGCTGTCGAGCGCGGCGAAGCCGAGTGCTGCCGGCTTCTTGGCAAGAGCCGCCGCCAGCATGTCGATCTGCCGGTCGACCATGGTTTCATTGTCCGGTCCCTCGAAAGTGACCTCCACATCCAGCTCTTCAGCTGCCTTGTCGGCACCGGCCTTCACGGCCTGCCAGAACTGGTGCTGGAAGCCTTTCGAGATCAGCGGGATATACATCTTGTCCTGCGCCGAAGCGGCCATACCGCTTGCGACGAGGGCTGCGGCGCTGATGGCGCCCAGCATTGCGCGTCTCGTGAACATGTTTCCTCCTCCGGTTTCTTGCTCACACTCACTTATCTGATCAAAACCCGGGGCGTTCACCGCCCTCTTCGTGTTGAAACTCATCCCATGCGCCGCTTGCGCATCATGTCGGCATAGACGGCGAGGATGATGATCGCGCCCGTCACCACGGTCTGCCATTCCTGCGCCACCGAGAGGATGCGCAGGCCATTGGCCAGAACCGCCATGATCAAGGCGCCGATCAGCGTGCCGAGGATCGTGCCGCGCCCGCCGGCAAGCGAGGTTCCGCCGATGACGACGGCGGCAATCGCCTCCAGCTCGTAGCCGAGGCCGAGAGCGGGCTGCGCGGAATTGAGGCGCGAGGCGATGAGCAGGCCGGCAATGCCGCATATGCCGCCGGCCAGCGCATAGACCGCCATCTTCCAGGCATCCGTGTTGACGCCGGAAAGGCGCACCGATTCCTCGTTGGAACCCAGCGCAAAAGTGTAGCGCCCGAGCACGGTGCGGCCCAGAATGTAGCTGGCTGCGATGGCCACGAGAAACAGGATCAGCACGCCATTGGGGATCGGCAGGGCGGGGATGACCTCGCCGATCAGCGACCCGCGCGAAATCTCGGTAAAGCCCGGCGTGTCGTTGAAATAGATCGGCCGCGTGCCGGATATGACGAGCGAGAGCCCCTTGAGCATCAGCATCATGCCGAGCGTGGCGATAAAGGGCGGGATCTTCATCTTGGCGACGAAGGTGCCCGACGTGAGACCGCACAGCGCACCGGCACCGATGGCCGCAAGCACGCCAAACGGCAGCGGCAGGCCCCAGTAGGTCAGCACCACGCCGGCGATGACCGCGCAGAACGTCATCAGCGTGCCGACCGAAAGGTCGATGCCGCCGGTGATGATGACGAGCGTGGCCGCAATGGCCAGAACCCCGTTCACCGAGGTCGCCTGCAGAATGGCGATGATGTTCGAGGTCTGCATGAAGTTTGGCGAGGCCAGCGAAAAGCCGATCAGAAGTATGATCAGGCTCATGAAGGCCAATAGTTTCTGGTGTGCGCCCGCCTGCAGAAGCCGTGCGGCAAAGCCGGCCTGCGGAGTGGCTTCCACGGTGCTCATTGTTCTCCTCCCACCGGTTCCATGGCGCTCTCGCGTTCTGTGGCGAGGCGCATGATGTCTTCCTGGCTGGTTTCCGCCCCTCCCGGCAGAATGCCTGTCAGCCGCCCCTCGCACATGACGGCGATGCGGTGGCTGAGCCGAAGCACTTCCGGCAGTTCCGACGAGATCACGATGATCGCCCGCCCCTGCGCCGCCAGCCCGTTCAAGAGTTTGTAGATTTCGCTCTTCGCGCCGACGTCGATGCCGCGTGTCGGCTCATCGAAGATGAGGATGTCGCAGTCGCGCAGAAGCCATTTGGCAATGACCACCTTCTGCTGGTTCCCGCCGGAGAGCAGCCGCACCTCCTGCCGGTCGGAAGGGGTGCGAATGGCGAGCTGGTCGATATAGCCGCGCGCGGCATCGCGCATGCCCGCCTCGTCAAGCGCGCCGAGCCTGCCGGTAAAGCGCTCCAGGCTCGCCATGGCGACGTTGGCGCGCACGTCCATGCCGACCGCAAGGCCGAAATGCTTGCGGTCTTCGGAAAGGTAGCCAATGCCGGCAGCGACCGCATCGGCGGGTGTGCGAATGTCGACAGGTGCTCCATGGATGGAGATATCGCCGGCCTCGCGCGGATCGGCGCCGAAGATCGCCCGCGCCACTTCCGTGCGGCCCGCCCCCATCAACCCGGCAAAGCGAGGATTTCGCCTTTTCTCACCGAGAAACTGACATTGCGGATTTCGCGCCCGCGCGTGAGACCCTTCACTTCGAGCGCGACTGGCGCCTGATCGAGGTCCGGCACCTCCACCGCGCTGTCGGTCAGCGCCCGCCCCACCATCATGGAGATGATCTGGTTCACCGGTGTGTCGGCGGCGGAAACGGTGTCCACATATTGGCCGTCGCGCATCACCGTCACCCGATCGGCGATGCGCTTCAACTCGTCCATCTTGTGCGAGATGTAGATGATGCCGACACCTTCCGCCTTCAGCCGGCGGATGATGACGAACAGTTCCTCGATCTCGGCATTGTTCAGGGCCGCCGTCGGCTCGTCCATGACCAGCACGCGGGAATGGAAGGAGAGCGCCTTGGCGATCTCCACCATCTGCTGCTTGGCAATGGTCAGCCCGCCCACCTGTGCCCTGGGGTCGAGCTTCAGGTTCATGGAGGCGAAGATTTCCGCCGTCTGGCGGTTGAGCGCGGCTTCGTCCAGCCGGCCGAAACGCAGGCGGGGCTCACGGCCGATGAAGATGTTCTGGGCGGCGGTCAGATCGTTCATCAGGCTCAGCTCCTGATGGATGATGCTGATGCCCAGATCCTGCGCCGCGCGCGGGCTTTCGATCACGACCGGCTGGCCGTCGACCAGCACCTCGCCGTCATCCTTCGGGTAGATGCCCGACAGGATTTTCATGAGCGTGGACTTGCCCGCTCCGTTTTCCCCCATCAGGGCGTGCACTTCGCCAGGCATGAGCTCGAAGCGCACGTTTTTCAGTGCGTGCACGCCGGGGAAGCGCTTCTCGATGCCGCGCATGGAGACGACCGGCCGGAGACCATCTGTTCCGGCTTTGGTCGTCACGATTGTTGACACCGTTGCCATGGCACGATCCTCAGATCGTCACGCCGCCGTCGACGAGCACCGCCTGCCCGGTGACGAAGCGGCTTTCATCCGAGAGAAGATACAGCACCAGCGGTGCGATGTCGTCCACCGTGGCGAGCCGCCCCATGGGCTGGCGCGCGATGAAATCCTTCTCCGCCTGCACGGGATCGGCCGCCGAGGCGATGCGACCGCGCAGCGATGGCGTGTCGACCGTGCCGGGGCATAGCGCGTTGCACCGCACGCCCTGCTTGACGAAGTCGGCAGCGACCGATTTCGTCAGGCCGATCACCGCCGCCTTGGTGGTGCCATAGACCGCGCGGTTGGCGAAGCCTTTGATCGAGGAGGCCATCGAGGCCATATTGAGGATGGAGACACTGCCCGTCTCACCTCCCCTCTCCAGCATGCCCGGCAGGAAAGCCTGCGTCATGCGATACATGGAGGTGACGTTGAGATCCGTGCTGAATGCCCAGTCTTCCTCCGACACGTCGAGAATCGTCCCGTTGTGAACAAAGCCGGCGCAGTTGAACAACCCGTCGAGCCCGCCGGCCTTTGCGGCGAGCGCATCGATTGCCGCGCGATCGCGCACGTCGAGGCGGTGCGTCTCTATGGTGTCGCCCCCGGCGGCCAGCGCGGCAAGCCCCTCTTCATTGATGTCGACGGCGATGACCGACGCCCCTTCAGCGGCGCAGGCAAGTGCACTGGCGCGGCCGATACCCTGAGCCGCAGCGGATATCAGGATCCGCTTCCCTTGTAGTCGCATACGATGACCTCCTCCCTGTTGAGCCGCAGCTCCATCATCGTTTATATACAAATAGTCTATTCATATATAAAAGAGCATTGCAACATCAAAGTTGACAAGAGGCTCAATTCCTCATCAAAGCAGCCGGTCGGAGGACATGACGTGAACAGCAAGAAGACCACCGAAGACCGCTATCGCGCCCCCGCGCTCGACAAGGGGCTCGACATTCTCGAGCTTCTGTCCAGTCAGCCTTACGGCCTCACCCGGGCCGAAATCGTCAAGGCGATGGGCCGGGGACCGAGCGAAATCTATCGCATGCTGGAGAGGCTCGTCGCGCGCGATTATGTGAGCCGCTCCGTGGAGGGTGACCGG
>NZ_BAMP01000119.1 GCF_000615975.1 Nitratireductor aquibiodomus NL21 = JCM 21793
CGCGCAGCAGCGCCAGCCGGCGCCGGACCGCTTTCGCAATTGCCCAGAGCCTTGGATTGTTGTTGATCAGGTGCTTGGCTCGGGCGATGCCGCCGCGGGTCAGGGCAAGCGCGCGGCCTTTCGCCGTCAGGGGCACGAACGTGTCGAACTGGATGGTTTCCAGGTCGCACCACAACCGTTTGTAATATTCGTCGCCAACGCTGAAATCGTAGACCTTCAGTCCCTGTGAGCAGGCGCTCTCGATGTTCTCGTAAAACAGGAAGCGGCCCGGGCTAGCCTCGCTCAGCTCATCGTCGGCAAACGAGCTGAACTCGCAGATCAGGCGTTCGCCAACGCGGCTCGACCCGGTCACGGCGCGGAGCCTGCCGGCCACCTCCAGCCCGTGAAGCACAAAGCCCGGGTTCTGCATCTCCGCCGCATCGCCAAAGAGCGTACGGAAAGAGGCTTTTACGCGGTCAGGCGCGAAAACGTCCTGAACGCCCATCAGCGCGAAGCGGTGCGCCTTCATTTCAAAGAAGGCGTCCAGCATCGCCTCGGCCTCGGCACGTGAGCCCGCCAGACGGCGCTCATAGCCGCCCGCCGCCTCGAGCTTGCGCGCCTGCGAGCGATGCTGCTTGCGCTTCCGCTTTCCGCTGGAGCGTTCGAGAACCGCGTCGAAGCCGCCTTCGAGGTCGACGGCGAGCGAGACGTTGGGGCTGTCGCCGTGGGGCCAGCCAGAGAGCGGGTTGGTCTGATCTCCGCAATTGCGTACCTGCCGCTCGAGCACCAGCAGGTCGATATCCGGCCGGGCATGACGGATACCGTCGATCAGCATTTGAAGGTGTGAGCCGGGCAATCCGTCGCGAACCCTGCGGCTCAGTGCCGGGAAATTGCCATTGGCGTGGCGGTCGCCGATGAAGCGGGCAACGCCAAAGCGGCCCTGTCGGGCAACTTCGAGCGCCAGGCTCATCAGGTGGCCGTCCCCGTCGCAAAGCCGGGCGATGATGGGAGGGTGCAGTGCATGCCTCGTCCAGGCCGCCACCCAATCGGGGCTTTGAGCGGGCATGAAGCGGGCATCGCCGCAGTCTTCGCGATAGCGCTGCAGCGTTACAGCGTCGGCGTCGCAGACCTCGACGCCAAGGCCTTCCTCAGCGTTGCTGCCGGTGGCAGACACCCGTTCTGGCTGCTTTGCAAACGTCATCTTTCATCGCAGTCGTCAAAGCCGCCCTTCTGGCAGCGTTGCCTCTGAATACCAACAAAAGGTGAAAGAAAGATCGACGGATCAGGCGCCGCTCTCGGGCTTGCCGATCATCCAGCGGATGATGAACATCGCCGGGATAATCCACAGAAGACCGGACAGGCAGAAATAGGCAAGGTGAACCAGCGGGCCGGATTCGGCCAGTTGCGCCACGGCGATCGCGGTCGAGAGGATGGCGTAGACGGCCACAAGCGCGACGAGCGCGAGCATGCCGATGAATTTTCGAAGACGTACGGGCATGAAAAATACCTTTCGCGCGCTTCATAAAACGCGCGGAGACGCGATGCAATGACAGGCATCGCGCAGCGCGACGGCTTGTCGCGCAAAGGCCGGTTCGGCTTGCAAGTCAGGTGGCTTTGGTTCACCAACGGTCAACTTCCAAAATGACGATGGCTGACGCTGTGGATATGACCGCTTCCAGTGCTGCAAGGGTAGACGTCTCGCAGGAGACTCTTTTGCGCAACCGCAAATTTGTGCGCTTCTGGCTTTACTTCGTGCTTTTCACCCTGTTTGCGCTGGTGATCGTCGGCGGAGCGACTCGGCTGACGGAATCGGGCCTTTCCATCACCGAATGGAAGCCGATTCACGGCGTCATCCCGCCGCTGAGCGAGGCCGAATGGCAGGAGGAACTGGAGAAATACCGCCAGATTCCCGAGTATCAGCAGATCAACAAGGGCATGAGCTCGATGATTTCAAGACCATCTTCTGGTGGGAGTGGGCGCATCGGCTGCTGGCGCGCGGTGTTGGCTTCGTTTTTGCGCTGCCGCTGGCCTTTTTCTGGCTGACGGGGCGGCTCGAAAGCAGCCTGAAGCCGAAGCTTCTTGGCATTCTGGCGCTGGGTGGCCTGCAGGGCGCGGTCGGCTGGTGGATGGTCGCTTCCGGCCTGGTGGACCGGGTCGATGTGAGCCAGTACCGGCTCGCAACGCATCTCACCATTGCCTGCCTGATTTTTGCTGCCACCGCGCTCGTCGCGCGTGGCCTCGCGCCACACTCGGCGGGAAGGGCGGATGAGGGCATACGCCGCTTCGCCGGCTGGATGGTGGTGGCGGTGCTGTTCCAGATCTATCTTGGCGGCCTTGTTGCCGGTCTGCGTGCGGGCATGACCTACAACACCTGGCCGTTGATGGACGGTGCGCTGGTGCCGGGAGGTCTCTTTGCGCAGACACCGGCCCTGATCAATTTCTTCGAGAACCCGAAGATGGTGCAGTTCGTGCACAGGCTGGGTGCCTATGCGCTGCTCGTTCTGGCGCTCTGGCAGATGGTATTCGCGATCCGCCGCGCGCCGGGGACGACACATGCGCGCCGCACGATCCTCTTTGCGGTTCTGGTTCTGGCGCAGGCGGCCATCGGCATTGTGACACTCATCATGGTTGTGCCGATCGATGTAGCGCTGACCCATCAGGGCGTGGCGCTGGTGGTGCTCTTCTTCGCCTGTGCCCATTGGCGGGCAACGAAGGGGCCTTATCCTCTCCCTGAAGCGCCACGGCGCCGGCGCGACGAGGACGAGGTTTACGCCGCCGTGTGACCTCCACAGCCTGGCCAAAGAAAAAGGCGCGTCCGTCGGGGCGCGCCTTCATTTTTTGCCATGAGCCGAAGCTTAAAGTCCTTCCAGCATCAGATCCATGTTCTGCACGGCCGCGCCCGAAGCGCCCTTGCCGAGATTGTCGTAGACGGCGACAAGCAGAGCCTGCGCGCGGGCGTCGTTGGCAAAGACGTGCAGCGTCATCGTGTTGGTGTCGTTGTGGGTCTCGGGATCGATATCCGGCGTGCGTTCGATTGACGCGAGCGGGGCAACCTTCACCACACCGCCCTCAATGGCGCCATAATGGTCGGCGAGTGCTGTGTGGAGTTCCGCGCCTGACGGCACGCGGTCGAGATGGCCGAGCTGCAGGGGCAGGGCGGTCAGCATGCCCTGGGCAAAATTACCCACCGCCGGCTGCATCAGAGGCGTACCCGCGAGCCTTGCATAGGTTTGCAGCTCCGGCAGGTGCTTGTGATTAAGGGTCAGCCCGTAGGGCATGAAGCTTGGCGCATCGGCCCCTCTGGCCTCGTAGTCTTCGATCATGGTGCGGCCGCCACCCGAATAGCCCGAAATGCCGTTGACAGTGACGGGCAGGTCCGCCGGCAGCAGTCCGGCACCGATCAGCGGACGCAGAAAGGCAATGGAACCCTGCGGCCAGCAGCCGGGATTGGCGACACGCCTTGCGTTGCGGATCGCGTCGCTCTGCGCCTTGTCCATCTCGCAAAGCCATAGACCCAGCCCTCGGCGACGCGATGGGCCGTGGAGGCATCGATGACGCGCGTCCTGTCATTGTCGATCAGCGAGACGCTTTCGCGTGCGGCGTCGTCCGGCAGGCACAGTATGGCGATGTCGGCGGCGTTGAGGAATTCCGCACGCGCTGCCGGATCTTTGCGCTTCTCGGCGGGGATGGAGATCACTTCGATGTCGCGGCGTTCGGCCAGACGTGCCCTGATCTGCAGGCCGGTGGTGCCGTGTTCGCCGTCGATGAAGATTTTCGCCGTCATGATGTCAGTCCTGAAAAAGAGTCGTATTTCAACTGGTTACACACGCGTTCGGAATCAATCCGTAAAGCGCCTGAATCGATGCTTCAGCTCTTATCGTCGCTTTTTCGCCGCGAGAAGGCCGAGATAGTGCATGGCGATGGTCGCCCCCGCGATGGCTGTCACATCCGCGTGGTCATAGGCAGGAGCCACCTCTACAATGTCCGCGCCGACAATCTCCAGCGCGCCGAGCTGGCGCAGCACCGAGAGCATTTTCGCGCTGGACGGGCCGCCGGCCACCGGCGTTCCGGTGCCCGGCGCGAAGGCTGGGTCGAGGCAGTCAATGTCGAAGGTGACATAGGCGGGGCGATGGCCGACGCGTGCGAGAATGGTTTCGGCGATCTCGCCGGCCTTCATTTCTTCCACGTCATAGCCGTGCAGGATGGCGATGCCGCAATCCTCCGGCGCGTGGGTGCGGATGCCGACCTGTATGGAGGCGGCCGGATCGATGACGCCGTCGCGCACCGCGCGCCCGACAAATGAACCATGATCGATCCGCCTGCCATCGTCGTACCATGTGTCCTGATGCGCATCGAACTGGACGAGGGCGAGGGGCCCGTGCTTTGCCGCATGCGCTTTCAAAAGCGGCCAGGTGACGAAGTGATCGCCGCCGAGTGAGAGAAGGAATGCGCCGGATTTGAGAATTTTCGCAGCTTCCCGCTCGATCGTCGCCGGCGTCTTCTGATGATTGCCATAGTCGAGCAGGCAGTCGCCATAGTCGATGACAGACATCGTCTCGAACAGATCCGCGCCAAATGGGTATTGCGGGTCATTGTCGAAGATTGCCGAGGCGCGGCGGATCGCCTGCGGGCCGAAGCGCGCACCGGGGCGGTTGGAAACGGCCGCGTCGAACGGGATGCCCCATACCACGGCATCTGCACCCTTGAGCGATTTGGTGAATTTGCGGCGCATGAAGGAGAGCGCCCCCGCATAGGTGGGGTCGCTGGCAGCACCCGTCAGCGTGCGGGCGGTGAAAGCGTGGTCGATCGAGTTCGACGGCATGGGCTCCTCCTGTGGCGATCCAAATGGGTAGGGTCAAGCCAGAATCTCCGCAAGAAAAAAGCGGACCCGAAGGCCCGCTTTTCGTATCCGACAGTTCTGGAAGCTTAGCGCTTGGAGAACTGGAACGAGCGGCGAGCCTTTGCCCGGCCGTACTTCTTGCGCTCGACCACGCGGCTGTCACGGGTCAGGAAGCCACCCTTCTTGAGCACGCCGCGCAGCGCCGGCTCGTAATGGGTCAGGGCCTTGGAGATGCCGTGACGAACGGCACCGGCCTGGCCGGACAGGCCGCCGCCGACGACGGTTGCGACGATGTCATACTGGCCGTTGCGGTCGGCAGCGACGATCGGCTGCTGCAGGATCATCTGCAGAACCGGGCGTGCAAAATATGCCTGGAACTCCTTGCCGTTGACGGTGATCTTGCCGGAGCCCGGCTTGACCCACACGCGGGCAATGGCGTTTTTGCGCTTGCCGGTGGCGTAAGCGCGGCCCTGGGCGTCCAGCTTCTGCACATGCACCGGAGCTTCCTGCTCGGCGGTCTGCGCAGCGGTTGCCGCACCCAGCTCTTCGAGGGAGTTGATTTCGGCCATTACTGGGCCCTCACATTCTTCTTGCTCATGGCGGCGACGTCGAGCGTCTCCGGGTTCTGGGCGGCGTGCGGATGCTCGGCGCCGGCATAGACGCGCAGATTCTTCATCTGGCGGCGGCCAAGCGGACCACGCGGGATCATGCGCTCAACGGCCTTCTCAAGCAGACGCTCCGGGAACCGGCCCTCGAGCAGCTGGCGCGCGGTGCGCTCCTTGATGCCGCCAGGGTGACCCGTGTGCCAGTAATATTTCTTGTCGGTGTATTTCTTGCCGGTCAGCACAACCTTGTCGGCATTGATGATGATGACATTGTCGCCATCGTCAACATGCGGGGTAAAGGTGGGCTTGTGCTTGCCGCGGAGACGGTTTGCGACGATGGAAGCGAGACGGCCGACGACAACGCCTTCGGCGTCGATCAGGATCCACTTCTTCGTCACTTCCGCAGGCTTCTGCGAAAAGGTTTTCATGGGTCTTTTTCCACTTTCATGAACCCGGCCCTGAGGCTGGGCGTTTCTTGTTGCTTGCGTTTGACATTGTCGAAACCCGGCAGGCTCAGGCAATGCAAACCAATGCAGCACGACAGTTAAGGTGCAGCGCTGGTTACCTATAGGGGGGTGGGATGGACGTCAAGTGCAATATTTTGGGTGGCGTCATGAAAACATCAATAAAAACAACAGGTTGAAATTGCGGTATCTAGATACCGCTATAAATCAGTGCTGCTTACCGCATTTCTGAGGCAGAACGGGTCATTCGGCGGGCGGGATGGAGTAGGTTCCGGTGGCGTGAGCGACGGTTTCGCCTGTATCGCCGGCCACCAGTTCGGCCTCGAAAACCATCAGCCGGCGGCCGAGTTTCAGAATGCGGCAATGGCCGTCCACCGTGCCGGGGCCGGCCTTGCGCATGAAGTTTATGTTGAGATTGGTGGTCACGGCGAGCGCCTTGCGGCCGATATGGGAGAGCGCACACACATAGCCGCCGATATCGGCCAGCGCAAAGAGGGACGGACCGGAAACGGTGTCGCCGGGGCGCAGGTGCCGGAACCCGGCCTCAAGCCGCACCGTACAGCCACCCGGAGAGACGTTAAGCGCGCGATAGTCGGGAACCTCACCGCTGCAGGCCTGCGGAAACACGTCGCGCAGATAGAGATTGACCTCCCCGGCGTCCATCACCGGCTGAAACGTGCTCGATCCGCTCTGGGCATCCATGAACATTGTCCTCCCATTCTTTTCCGGCTTTTCTGGCTGGCGCTTTGCGACGGCGGCCGGCAAATGAGAGAATTGCCGGATTGCGGCAACAACACAAGCGGCTCTAAGGTGGCAGCGCATCTGACCCCGGGAGGAAGACCATGGCCGACGCGGCTGCAGTTCAGGAGACGATAGAGGCACCGGTTACGGTGAGCGAGGTGGGAGGGATCCTGCAGCTGACGCTTGCGAGCGCGCCTGCCAACGCGCTGTCGATCGCCATGATGGAGGCGCTGAAAGGCGCTCTCGAACGCGCCCGCGACGACGACGCGGTGCGTGTCATCGTTCTGCGCTCCGAAGGCAAGGTGTTTTGCGCGGGCCACGATCTGAAGGAACTGACGGCGCATCGGGCCGACGCCGACCGGGGCAGGGAATTCTTTGAAGAAACAATGCGTCTCTGCGCCGGCCTGATGCAGACCATCGTGCGTCATCCCAAGCCGGTGATTGCCGAGGTGAGCGGGGTCGCCACCGCCGCCGGCTGCCAGCTCGTCGCCTCCTGCGATCTGGCGGTGGCAGGCGAGGCGGCGCGGTTTGCCACGCCCGGCGTCAATATCGGCCTTTTCTGTTCCACGCCGATGGTGGCGCTGTCGCGGAATGTTTCGCGCAAACACGCCATGGAAATGTTGCTGACGGGAGAGATGATCGATGCGCAGACCGCGCTTTCGTTCGGTCTCGTCAACCGCGTGGTGCCGCAGGAAACCCTGAATCAAACTGCGATGAACTTCGCACAAACCATTGCTTCCAAATCACCTTTGACGCTCAAGATCGGCAAGGAGGCGTTTTACGCACAGGCCGAAATGGCGCTGTCGCAGGCCTATGACTACACGGTCCGGGTGATGGTGGAGAACATGATGGCGCGGGACGCGGAAGAAGGCATTGGCGCCTTCATCGAGAAGCGTGCGCCTGAATGGAAGGGTAAATGAGATGTGCAGGCTGCGGGCGGTAGAAGCGCCACCCGCAGCGGGCACCGCCCCCGCCGGTGTCAATCATTGTTCCAGCATACATGCAGGGGACAGGCATCGGTATCGAGGGCGGGGACGCGCCGCACCTTCAGGGTATTGAAGGCCGCAGGGCATTCATTGAGGTTCGCGACGAACCGGTCATAGCGTTGGATGGACCCGCCATTGCCCGATGGATAGCGAAGGATGATGGATCCATGTTCCCTGATGGCTGCCTGGATCTGCTGGCAGGATTGACTGGCTGCCCATGTGCTGTTGCTTGGAAACAGCAAGACCATACCGACGATAACGACCAACAGCTTGCGCATAACTTCCCTTTCTGAGCATCGTTGCAGGACCGCGCCCCTCCGGTGAAACTGGGTGTTCTGGAGAGGCGCGGCGGGAAGTAGTGCCGCAGGTCATTTGACAATAAAAGCGGTTATAAACATAAATAAATAAAGGATTTTTTCTGTTCCTGAATATATCAATTCAGGGGCGATGGAGGCTTGCCCGAATGCGCAATTTCGTCATGTGCGATGCCTCACTGGAGATGCGGCAGCGGATCAGTTCGAGAACACCCAGGGGCGCCGGAAAAGCCGCTCCTTTATCTCCGGCTTGCAACGCAGGACCGGACAGTGGGCGCGGTCCGCAGTGGGAATGGTGTCGCGCGCGCCGATATGGCCGACGGGGCAAAGTTGCTCGTTCGCCACATAGCGGTCATAGCGCGGGAGGGTGGGGTTGTTGCGCGACTGGTAGCGCATGATCGCGGCGCCCTCGGAGGCGATCCTCGCTTGCACCTCGGTGCAGCTCATGGCAGTTGAGGTGTAACGGGATATGGCTTCGGCCGGGCTGGCGATGATGATCGCTCCGAAGGCCAGTACTGCATATCTCAACATGTTCGACCCCTCTGGTTATCAGCGGCTGCGCTGAGCGGAAACCTTATCATGAACTGCGTTTGCGCCGACAATGAGGTTGGCCGTGATTTTCAGGGCCGGCGCAGGCGACCATGCTGTCAGTGGCACCGCGCGGCGCGGCGGGCGTTCCGACACTGTAAATTCCGGGAGCAACGATGAATCACGACAAGTACGACGACGCATACATCTCCAGTATTTTGAACACGGTGAAGACCGTTGCCATTGTCGGCGCGTCGGCCAATGAGGTGCGCCCGAGTTTCTTCGTGACGAAATATCTGATCGACAAGGGCTATACGGTGTTTCCCGTCAACCCGGGACAGGCGGGTAGGGAGATCGCCGGCCGCCCGGTCGTTGCCCGGCTCGCCGATCTGCCCGAGCCTGTCGACATGGTGGACATCTTCCGTCCCTCCGCAGCCATTCCCGGCGTGACGGATGAAATCCTGGCGATGGACCCGCTCCCCGGAGTTGTGTGGATGCAGCTTACGGTGCGCGACGACGCCTCGGCTGTCAGGCTGGAGGAAAAGGGTATCAGGGTGGTCATGGACCGCTGCCCGAAGATCGAATATGCGCGGCTTTCACGCGAAATCGGCTGGAACGGCGTCAACAGCCGGGTCATTTCCTCGAAAAAGCCCATCATGCGCAAAGGTTTTCAGAGTTTTGGCATTCGTCAGCGCTGATTTTTCAGACGCGCGCCGCCAGCAGGGACAAAACGCCTTTTCCTGCGAGGGCGCGCTCTGTATTGATGCCTCACCGAATATTTGTTTATGGAGGAATAGTCATGAGTGAGCGTACGCCCGGTTTCGACACGCTGGCGGTGCATGCAGGAGCCCAGCCCGACCCGGCGACAGGCGCACGCGCCACGCCGATCTACCAGACCACCTCCTATGTCTTCGACGATGCGGACCACGCCGCTTCGCTGTTCGGCCTCAAGGCATTCGGCAACATCTACACCCGCATCATGAACCCGACCCAGGCTGTGCTTGAAGAGCGCGTCGCGGCCCTTGAGGGCGGCACGGCGGCACTGGCCACGGCCTCGGGCCACGCCGCACAGCTTCTGACGTTCCACACGATCATGAAGCCGGGTGCGAATTTCATTGCGGCCAAAAAACTTTATGGCGGTTCGATCAACCAGTTCGGCCATGCGTTCAAGAATTTCGACTGGCATGTCCGCTGGGCCGATCCGGAGAATCTCGACAGTTTCGAAAGCCAGATCGACGACGACACGCAGGCGATCTTTGTGGAAAGCCTCGCCAATCCCGGCGGAACTTTTGTCGATCTGGAGAAGATCGGCGACATTGCTCGCAGGCACGGTCTGCCTTTCATCGTCGACAACACGATGCTTCGCCCTATCTGCTGCGCCCCATTGAGCATGGCGCAGACATTGTCCTGCACTCGCTGACCAAGTTCATGGGCGGCCACGGCAATTCCGTCGGCGGCGTTCTGGTCGATGGCGGTACGTTCGACTGGTCGAAGTCGGGCAAATACCCGATGCTTTCCGAACCGCGTCCCGAATATGGCGGCATGGTGCTGCACGAGACCTTCGGCAATTTCGCCTTCGCGATTGCCGCCCGCGTGCTTGGCCTGCGCGATTTCGGACCGGCCATCTCGCCCTTCAATGCATTCCAGATTCTCACCGGCATCGAGACGCTGGCGCTCCGTATGCAGCGCCACAGCGACAATGCGCTCAAAGTGGCCGAATGGCTGAAGGGCCATGACAAGGTGTCCTGGGTTTCCTATCCGGGCCTGCCCGACGATCCCAATCACGGCCTCATGAAGAAATATTCGCCCAAGGGGGCGGGTGCTGTCTTCACCTTCGGTCTGAAAGACGGCTTCGATGCCGGTGTGAAAGTGGTTGAGAGCGTCGAGCTCTTTTCGCATCTGGCCAATATCGGCGACACCAAGTCGCTGATCATTCACCCGGCCTCCACCACGCACCGCCAGCTTTCCGACGAACAGAAGGCGGCGGCCGGTGCGGGCGTCGATGTCATCCGTCTGTCGATTGGTATCGAGGACGTGGAAGACATCATCGCCGATCTGGAGCAGGCGCTGGGCCAGATCTGAACCGGCCATGTCTGACTGACCCATTCTGCGGCGCGGGCCTGTTGGCCCGCGCCGTTTCAGTTTCGCACGAGACCGAGTCTCGTCACGAGCCTGCGTTCCAGCGGCAGTCGAGCCGCTCAAGCCCATGAAAATGATAGGTATCGCCATAGGCCGGTCTTGCCTTCAGGGCGAGCGAGGGCAGGCGTTCGAACAGAACGCTCAATCCCACCTGCATTTCCAGTCGCGCCAGCGGTGCGCCGATGCAGAAATGGATGCCGGCGCCGAACGACACGTTTTTCTGGTCTCCGCGACCGGGCCGGAAACTGCGCGGGCATTCAAAGGCGCGCGGGTCACTGTTGGCCGCGCCCAGCATCAGCCCCACCGTTTCGCCGGGCTTCAGGGTGAGGCCTGCCGTGACCTCAACGGTCTCGTAGGCGTAGCGCGTGAACATGTGCAGCGGCGGATCGTAGCGCAGGCATTCCTCGACCGCGGCAGCCGTCTCGGCCTCGGAGGTGAAGAAGCGGCGCGGGTCACCGCCCTGTGCAAGAATGGTGGAGATGGCATTGCCGAGCTGGTGCACGGTCGCTTCGTGCCCCGCATTCAGGAGCAGTATCGCCGACGAAACGAGTTCATCCTCGGAAAGCTGCTCGCCATCTTCTTTCGCGGCAATCAGAAGACTTAGCAGGTCATCGCCGGGGGACGCGCGCCGCTTCTCGGCGTAGGCGCGGATGAAGGCGGCGAAATCGTGTGCGGCCGCGTCGGCGCGGCGCTGGGTTTCCTCATCCAAGCCATGCATATACATGGCCACCATGCGGTGCGACCACTCGACCAGTTGCGGCCCCATTTCGCCCGGAACGCCAAGCATCTCCGTGATGATGACCAGCGGTATGGGCGTTGCGTAGGCAGCAAGGAGCTCCGCCTCGCGGTCCCGTTCGAAGCCCGTGATGAGTTCATGGCAAAGTGCTTCGACGCGCGGGCGCAGGCGCTCCACCTGACGCGAAACGAAGGCGCGGTTGACGAGTTTTCTAAGCCGCGTGTGGACCGGCGGTTCCAGCTCCAGCATGGAGTTCGCTTCGACCGCGTCGAAACTGGCGAGATGCGTTCGGGCCGCGG
>NZ_BAMP01000118.1 GCF_000615975.1 Nitratireductor aquibiodomus NL21 = JCM 21793
GGAACTGGCCGGCATCCTCGTCGACATATGCTGCTTCCTGAAGGGGGTTGAGCAGGTGGAAACGGAGAGGGGCTGGCCCGTCCGCTCGGCCAAGGTGGTGCTGAAAACCGCGCTCGGCGCGCTCGCGCGGCACTACGAGCCGTCTTCCGGCGCTCGAGGCGACAAATCTTGGCCCATCCTGCACTGGGGAGTGGAGAACTACCGACCGAAGCTTGCGTGAAGGTCCTGGCCCCAGGCAGGCAATCAGCCTGCCGCGGGCGCGACTTCGGTGGCTTCGTTCCGAATGCGCTGAACCATCGACCGCAGCCCGTTAGCCCGCTGGGGTGTGAGGTGCTCGTCAAGACCGAGTTTGCGCATGACGTTTTCGGCATCGATCGCCAGGATTTCGCTGGCGCGCCTGCCGGAAAACAGAAGCATCATGATGGCGACAAGACCGCGTACGATATGGGCATCTGAATCGCCCCTGAAGCTCAGCACCGGGTCGTCGCCGTCTCCACGCTCGGTGTGCAGCCATACCTGGCTGACACAGCCGCGCACCCGATGCGCCTCGTCGCGCGCGGCTTCGGGATAGGGTTCCAGGCCGTTGCCGAGGTCGATGATATAGCGGTAACGCTCTTCCCAGTCGTCCAGGAAGGCGAAATCGTCGTAGATGGTGTCGATCGTGGTACTCATTAAGCCGGATATAGTGATTGTCCGGCCGTTCGTCACGGAAAACCTTTGATTGCCGCCAAAAGCCGGCAGTGATCTATTGATCGTGGCCCGCGGGGTGCCTGGCAACGCTTCCGGTTGTCAGGGGCGCTTCCATTGTGCCTGCACTGGCCCCTGCCGAACCCTCTGCCGAACCATCTGCCGGCTCTTCGAGCATCTCGTAGGCAAAACGGGCGCTTTCGCGGGCGCGCGCGCCGATCGTTTGAAGGGCGGCACGTCCGGTCTCACAGACCTCGGGCTTGCGTTCACAGATGCCGACCATGTCGCTGATGGCCTCGCGCGCCGCACCCAGCGCCTGCAGGGCGCCGACCTGCGGTGTTTCCGTGCCATCCTCGCTGCCGGTTCCGCCGATTGGCAGCAAAAGCAGCACCAGTGAAAGCCAGAAGATCGAGCGAATAAGAAAGCCCATGACGTCCAGTCCCGTTTCGTGCCCCGTGGGGCGTCCCTGGCAAATATCCTGTCATGGCCATGCCAAGGAGCTCTTGAGATTTTTCCTAAAATTGAAGGCAAACTTTTTAAAAGTTCGGAAATGTTGGCCTTTGAAGCAAACCTGTCACAAACCCGCGGGATGACGGTTACGCTTTGTTGGGCATCTAATGATCTGGCGCGGTTGATCTTTTTCTCCGGCAAGGCCGAATTCGACGGTTTTCAGCGCGCCTGTTTCTAAGGCCATTTTGTTCAGCGCGCGTTAACCATGACGACATTCATCCGCGTTTGACGGGCCGATTTCTTCCTTTTTGCGCTTGCCGTCCGCCCATCGGTGCCTGCGCTTATCCTTTCCTTAAACGCTCAGTGCGAGTCTCGGCAGGAACAAGAACCCGCCGAACGGACAAAGCAAGAGCGCGTCGAGTTGAGTTCACGAGTAGCATCATATCAAGAATGGCCGGCAGCCCTTTCTGCCGCATGCGAAAGGCTGATTCATCCCAGTGTCGAACACGGGTGGAGCGTTCGCGTCAGTTGCGGCTGGCGGGTGTGCTCTTTGCGGCACCCTTTCTGTTCGCGGGAGCGGTCGCACTACTTCTTGCAGGAACGGTCGGTTTCGCCCAGACGCTGGCGCTCGCCAGCGCGGGATTTGCGGTTAGCTGGCTGACTGCGGCGGGTCTGCTTGCCGGCGGGCGGCGGGCGTGGATTGAAGGGTTGGCGCTTGGTCTGGGTCTTGCTGCCGTCAGCGCCGTGATCGTGCTTTCGGGCGGGGTTGCTTCTCCCATGACGGCGATGGCCGGTGTTCTTGCGGCAGAGAGTTTCTGGATCGCGCGGACACGGCGCGCTGCCCTTACGGGCTGTGCTGCCGGTGCCTTGGTTCTTGTGCTGGCGGTCTCCGGCGGGACATTGGGCTTCGGGTTCCAGTCATCGCTGCCGCTGGCAGCCCATTGGCTGATCCCACTTGTCTATGCGGCGACGCTCGCCCTGCGCTTCGGCACAACAGGGGCGAAGCAGAAGGGCCTCGAGACGCCGTCACAAGAGACAGGCATCGAGGCGCGGATGAACGCGCTCGTGCTGCGCCTTAATGGCACCGGCGATGTGATGGATGCGTCGTGCCAGGCGGAACGTGTCCTGAATGTCCGGTCCGACATTCTCCTCGGAAACGGCTTTTTCGAGCGCATTCATGTGGGCGACCGCGTTGCCTATCTCTGTGCCGTGTCGGAATTGACCGATGGTGCCGACCAGCGCGCGATCAGTATCCGCCTGCGCATGCCCGCCGAGGGTGACGCCTTCCGTGCTACCGGATACAGACAGTTCGGTGTCGAGCTTCTGAAGGAGGGCGACGCCGGGCAGATCGTCGCCATCATCCGCGACGAGAGCGATCGGGCAGAATTGGAACATGAGGTAGCGCGGGCGCGGGAAGAGGCGCGTGTCGCAAAGGTTGAGAGCAAGCGCATGCTGGCCGCCGTCAGTCATGAACTGCGCACGCCGCTGAACGCGATCCTCGGATTCTCCGACACGCTTCAGACGGAGATATTCGGGCGCTTTTCCAATGACCGGCAGCGCGAATATGTGCGGCTCATTCATGAGGCCGGTGAGCATCTGCTTTCGGTCGTGAACTCGACGCTGGAAATCTCCAAACTGGAGGCAGGCACCTATACGCTGCACCCGGAAGCGTTCAGCTTTTCGGAAGCGGTGGACGCAAGCGTGGCGTTTGCCATGGCAGATGCGGCTGCCCGTTCCGTTGATGTCGATGTGGCTGTTGCGGAGAATGTCGGCGTCGTCTATTGCGACCGGCGTGCCGTGCAGCAGGTCTTGATAAATCTTCTGTCGAACGCCGTGAAATTCTCGCACGCCCATGGCCGCGTCCAGGTCACAGCCGAACGGTTCGGCAATCGCCTGGATTTCAGCGTCACCGACAACGGTGTCGGCATCGCGGCCGATGATCTGGAGCGCATCGGCGAGCCGTTCGCCCAGGTGCGAAATGACGAGACAAGGCACGTTGAAGGAACGGGCCTTGGCCTCGCGCTCGTGAAGGGGCTTGTGAGCCTGCAGGGCGGTGGCATGACGATCGACAGCGCGCCCGGCGAAGGCACGCGCGTAAGCATTTCGCTGCCGGTTGGTGTTGGCGCGGAAAAGGACGAGAATGGCCGGGGTGGCAAACCGGTATCTGACGATGAGTGGAGTCATGAAGAATACCGCAAGACGGCCTGAACCGGAGGTCACGTTTGGAACTCTGCTCCGCGCCGGGCTTGCCGGCGTCGGAATGGCAATCGTGCGCAATCCGGTGGCAGTCGGTGGCGCGACGGCCTTTGCCGTCGCCTTCTCCTTCGTTTCGGCAAACGCGCTCTGGTACCAGCCGCATTTCCACTCGGGCGCGCTGATTTCGACGCGCACGCCCGCCTTCACGGATCCCCGGAGCGGGCCGGCATCTGGGCGGCCCGCCGTGCCAGCGGTGCCGGCGGTGATCACCGAAACACCCCGCCAGGCACCACGTGATGTGGCGCCCGATCAGGATACGACCGGCGCGATCCCGGTCGAGCGTCCAGACGAGGTGGCGGGAGGCGATCCGACCATACGCCAGGTGCAGACAGTGCTGCAGGAGCTGGGATTATACCGCGGCACGATTGATGGCCTTGAAGGGCCTGCAACCCGCACGGCAATTGGCAATTATCGCCGTATCGTGGATCTGGATCCGTCGCCGATGGTCGATGAGGCGCTGCTGCGTCAGCTCGGTCTCGCGGCGGTACAGCCTGTCAGCCACACGCCGCCCGCGTCTGCAGCGCCTTCCATGCCGCAGGTGCTGCCGACGCCGACGCCGCGACCGGCCTATCAACGCCCGGCGGCAACCCCGGTGAGCGTGGAGCGGGAAGCTGCGCAGGTGCCGGTGCCGGCGGCGGAGGTTCCGCAGCCGCGTGTTCAGACGGCGTCACTTGATACGGATGAAGCCGACCCGACCATCATGCGCGTGCAGGCCGGTCTGAAAGCGTTCGGCAATGACGGGATCGAGGTTGATGGTGTTCTCGGGCAGGGCACCCAGGCCGCCATCCGCGAGTTCCAGAGCCTTTTCGGTCTTCCGGTCAGCGGGCGACCGGATGAGGCATTTCTGGCCAAGATGCGCGAAGTTGGCCTGACCAACTGAGGTGAGCGCGGACGTCGTCGGCAGATCATTTTTCCGCAGGAACCAAGGAGGCGCTGCGCGTGCGTCTGACCAGCGAATTCTGGGTTTCAGCCCTGACAAAGAGGCTCTTCGCGGAAGGCGGGTTTGCGACGGTTCTGCAAAAGGGCGCGCGCGAGGCCGGAACCGTCTACATTCTGTTGCGCAATCGTCTAGGCCAGCAGGCGCTTTATGGTCCTGCGGCGCAGGCGGTCTATGACGAGGCCCGGCCCAATGAGCGGCGCTTTGCATTGATTGCGCGGGACGATGAGGAAGCCATCAACAGGCGCCTTGAGCGCGAGCGCAGGTTCGATCCCGACTTTTGGCTGGTCGAGATCGAATTGACGGATCTGGACGAGGCGGAACGCTATTTCGAGATTGCGGCCGGCTGACCAGCGTGCCCAGGGCAGTTGGCACCTGTCTGCCAGTCGTTCAGCGTCTGACGCGCGGCGTCTGGAGACAGAGCCATGTAGCGCTCTAGAAAGAAGCCGATGGCGCTGCGCTGCGAAAACAGTCCGGGAAAAGCCGCCGCGGAAAGAAGGAAAGCTTCCGCATCATCCAGCTCCAGCGCTTTCAGGGCGATGATGAGTTCGCCATAGGTTGGAAAACCGGTTATCTCGCGGGCCGCCAGAAGGGTAATCCCAAGAACAGAAGACAGAGCCTTTTCGAACGCATTCTTTTCGCCGGAAAGGGCTGCCGCACGAAGAATCCGCCCGGCATCGCCCGCAGATGGGCGTTCAGCGCCGTTGCCCTGCCAGCCGAGCGGGGCCTGCGAATTGGCGGCTCGCATGATGAGACGCAGGCGGTTGCGCACGTCCGCTTCAGCGGCACTTTCGCCGGCTTCCGTCTGGCTGTCCGTCTCGGCAATTTGCGCCGTGAGCGCGCGGGTGAGCGCCGCAATCGCCGGATTGAGATCCGTCCTGCGCCCGATGACACGGGCATGGCCCTTTCCATGCCGTGCGATAAGACCGATCAGATCGACGTCCGACAGGGCCGGTGAGCGTATCAGAAGTGGCGCGGAAATCTCCGCGGGTTCGTCCACGAGCTTCTTGAGCAGGCCCTGCGGCGGGGTTCTGCATTCTGAAAGGACCGCGGCCGCGTAGCGGCGCGTTTCGGCGGATATCAAAGGGTAGAGGGGAAGGACAAGATCATCCAGCTGCGCGATTTCGCGCCGTGTCGGACGTGTGAGCGACACGAACGCGGACACCGCGGCGCGAAACAGCCGCTCGGGTCTTTGCGCTTCCCCGCCAGAAGCCAGTTGCCTGAATACAGCGGACGACACGCAGACCAAAACCTCCGAAACGCGACTGGTTACAAGATACCTCACCGGTGCTGCACCTGGAGCGCCGATGATTGATGAGATTTACACCCATTCCCTTAGCAAGCTGTTAACCGGGTTCTTTAGACTTCTGTTCAGACTCTCCGGTTCTGACCCGGTCGATGGGTTTGTCTGTCGATGGGAGGTAACCAAACGTTAACCATGTGCTGCCTTACTGGAAGAAGGAGGCGTTGCGTACCACTCCATCACCGAAAGGGACGCGATGTCATGGCTACGATACTGAGCTTTGCAGCGGCAGCGAAACGATCGTCGTCGGCTGCACCCAAAAGACGGACTGCCGGCGCTTCGATCATCATTTTTCCCGGCGTGCGCTATGAGAGACGACCGGACGGTGATCCCGACACCGGTGGAGACGACCGCCCGCACGATGTCCGCCGACGCTCGACCAAGGGTTAGGGTCCGGACCCTGGCGCAAGAACGCGGCCGATGGCACATCGGTATTGTCCGGTGCGCTCCCGTGGAGGCGGCTGGAAAGCGTGCCAGGTTCACAGTGTCTCGCAGCGAAGACCCTCAAAGAACCGCTCCACGATGATCCGCCAGCTCCCGTCGGGAACGAAGACGCGGATCACAACCATGCCTTCCCCTATATCCGTCTGGGCGATCAGCGAGGTTGCGAGTGTTTCGGGAACCCCCTTGCGCAACTCCAGCAACTGGGCGGCGTTCACTATCAGCGCATCCAGTCCCCGGTTGGTGGCGCTCCGGTCGTTCGCATTGAACACGTTGAATCCGTCCCGGTCGTATACCGAGAACGACCAGAACGGCACGCGTTCGTCCGCGGTGATGCGGACCATTCCGTTTTCCAGATCAAAGCGGCACGCTGCCGTATCGAAGAACGGATTTTGTGTTTCGGCGAGGAGTGGGTTGCCATTGCCTTCGCCCAGACGGATGAATGCGTAGGGATCACCTTCCTCGGCCATCGCCGACCAGACATCGCGTTCTGAATAGGTGGGAAGCAGGAACAGGATGGCGATGTGAACGGCGGCGGCGCCGAACAGGCCAAGCAGGAGCACATGAAGGAGCCTAAACATCGCACTCCATCCGGGTGATGCCGGGCAGGCTCGTTTCACCAACGCGGGCGCCCGTGGATATGGGCGTATCCACCAGGGTGAGTACCAGTTCCATGGGGCCGGTTCCGGCAACGGCCAGCCAGTTTTCAGGCTGGGGGCGGGCCGAAACCACGATCTTCAGGGGCTGGCCATGGCGCCATAGGAGCTGCGGGAATGAAGCGCCGAAGAAAAGCGGGCGGGCGCCGAAAGGATCTGCCTGTTCTCACCGGTGGCATGTAGGGTGAAGAACCGGGTGGGCGGGAGATCGCCCTGAAGCTGATAGGTGCACTGGCGCAGGAGAGGGCGCCCGGCGCTGTCTGAACCCGCGACAAGGACGATGCCTTCCGCCTGGCCAAGGCTGAGCTGCCCCAGACGCGTGCTTCTCGCCCGGGAATAGGGGTCGGCCTCGTGTGTGCCCTGCCTGGGAAAGGTGACCCATGGGCCGATTTCCACGGAGCCGATTGTCCGCGTCGATTCGAGCGCCAGCCACGCGCTGCCGGCACCGCCGCCAAGTGCGATGAGCAATACGAAGGCCACGAAGATTACGGTTTTCAGCATACGTGTTCCGGCAGGCCACGGACACTTCCGGATACTTCAACTCGAACGGAAGGTTCAAGCATTTTGAGGTATGCCTTGCGCAGCATTACAGGGCGGACAGGGTTTCGTTGGAGGCGGGCTTGCGCAGGCGCGGTGCGGCCTCGAAATCCTTGGAAAGTCCCTTCAGGAAGAGTGAGGTTTGCGCCGAGAGTGCCAGCGGAAGCGTTTCGCTTTCCTGGCGGTCCCCGGCGCCTTCTTCGCTGGCGGTCTCTACCGCGTCCGTCTCGATGCGCATCGGCCCCTCGATGCCCGGCAGGGGTTTGATCTCGACGTTTTGATGTGCGTAGGCCATCAGGCGCTGCCAGACCATGGCGGGCAGGGAGCCGCCGGTCATGCGCCTTGTGGGGTGGAAGTCGTCATTGCCGAGCCAGACGGATGCAACATAGTTTCCGGTGTAGCCGACATACCAGCCGTCGCGGTAGGACTGGGTGGTGCCGGTTTTGCCTGCAGACCGCGTCATCGGCAGGGCCGCGCGCCGGCCGGTGCCCTGTTCGGGAACCAGGATGAGCATCTGGTTCATGGATGCGGCCGCCTTTTGCGAAAGCACGCGGCGCGGTGGCGGAGCATCGCGGCCATGATCATAGATGAGATTACCCGAATGGGTCATCATCTGGACAATGCCGAAGCGCCTGTCGGCATAACCGCCATTGGCAAAGACGGAATAGCCGGTTGCCTGATCGAGCGCGGTCATGCCTGACGTGCCCAGCACCATCGTCTTGTGGCCGTTGAGCGGGGATTCGATGCCAAACGACTTGATCAGGGAAATGATCGGATCGATGCCCAGATGGTCACGGGCAAGCCGTACGGGAACGGTGTTGTAGGACTTGATCAGAGCGCGCGTCAGCGTGACGCGCCCGGCATAGCTGCGTCCATAATTGCGCGGGGACCAGCTGCCCCATGAGATCGGGCCGTCAGAGATGGCGGTTTCCGGCTCGAATCCGTTCTCCATTGCCACCGCATAGACATAGGGTTTGAAGGACGAACCGGTCTGGCGCTCGGCCTTTGTGGCGCGGTTGAACTGGCTCGCGCCATAGTCGCGGCCACCGACGACAGCGCGCACCGCACCTTCCGTGTCCATGAGCACGATGGCGCCTTCGGAAACGTCATAGTCCTTGCCGTACTGGCGCAGATGAAATTCGAGCGATTCTTCCGCAGCTTTCTGGAGGTTGGGATCAAGCGTGGTGCGGGCAACGAGGGAATGGGTGGCGCTGCGCGGAACCACCCGTTTGACCTCTTCAAAGGCCCAGTCGAGGAAGTAGTCCGGCGTATCGGCTCCGTCACGGTCGACGGCCGTTGCCGGATGCAGGCGGGCGGAGAGAATCTGCCCCTCGCTCATGAAACCGGCCTGCACCATGTTGGTGAGAACCTCATTGGCGCGTGCACGCGCGGCCGGAAGGTTCACATGCGGCGCGTAGCGGGCGGGTGCCTTGAAGAGCCCGGCGATCATCGCCGCTTCAGAGAGGCTGAGATCCTTGACCGGCTTGTCGAAGTAGAAGTCCGCGGCAGCGGAAATGCCGAACGTCCCACCGCCGAGATAGGAACGGTCGAGGTAGTATTGCAGGATTTCGGTTTTCGACAGGTTCATCTCCAGCCAGATCGAGAGGAAGGCTTCCTTGACCTTGCGCTCAAGCGTTCGCTCGTTGGAGAGAAACAGGTTCTTGGCAAGCTGCTGGGTGAGCGTCGAGCCGCCCTGAACAACGGAATTGGCGCGCACATTTTCGGTGAGTGCACGGGCAAGGCCCATGAAATCGATCCCGAAATGGCTGAAGAAGCGCCGGTCTTCCGTGGCCAGAACTGCTTGATCACGTGGTCGGGAAGCTCGTCGACAGGCACGGAATCGCGCTGAATGATGCCGCGCTGGCCGATTTCATTGCCGTAGCGATCAAGGAACGTGACAGCGTAATCGTCCTGCGCGCGCCAGTCGCCCGCGGTTTCCTCGAAGGCAGGCATGGCGAGCGCCAGCATCACGACCGACCCGACAGCTCCCAGCGTGGCACCCTCGCTGAAGATTTCGACCACGGCGCGCCTGGCACCGTAGACACGGAAGCGGCGGAAGAAGATCGTCACGCTTTCCCAGAATTCGGCGAGCTTGAAGCCCGCTTCGTAAAGCGTGGAATCGATCCAGGCGTCGAGCGCCAGCAATCTGGTCGCCCGCGGCGCCTTACTCTGCCGTTTTTCGCTCGGCATTCTCACCCAAACTCCCGTCCGGCCATTTGCGGCCAACCCGTTCGAATCCGTCCTGCGGAACCGCCAGCCGGACACGACCCCACATCGTTTTCCGGCATGTATTGGCCATTCTAGCGGATTGCTCTGTGAGTTTCTTCGCATTTCCGCCGCTTCCGCAAGGGAATTTCGCCGAAATGGCTAACGGATGGGATGCGTGCAGGAGAATTTAGGAAAAAATTCTTGACAGCGTAACGGTTCGTCGGTAGGGTTCATGCATGGTCGCAAAGTTGCGGCGTTTCGAGGCGGGTCCTTTGGCGAGGGCGCGCCTTTTTTGTTTTCGGACATGGATGGACGCTATGGGCAAGATGGGTGCGGCCGATCTGATGGCCGTGCGTGCGCTTCGTGAAGGTGCGCCGCCTTCTTTTGAACTGCTGGCGCTGGCAAGCGGTCGTTCGGAGCGGCTTTTGCGCAAGCGGGCGCAGGAGGAAGAATGGGGATCGCCAGACGATCCGGCGCTGCCGCCATCGATCGAGCGGACGCAAAGCATGATCGGGATGCTCTTCAATCAACTCCAGCGGGCAATCGAGGATGCGGTTCATCGCGATCTTTTCGACAAGGGGCGGATCGAAGGCCTCGGTTCGATGCTCAAGGTCGTGGAAAAGATGAACGAAATCGCGATCGAGCAGCAGGACATGAATGGAAAGCATGCCCCCAGCGATGAAGAAATGGCCGCCGCACTCGACCGCATTGACGACCGCATCCGCTGCCTTGCTGCAGAGCTTGCAGAAAGGATGGGCAAGGCTGAATCTGGCACAGGAACTGGCACACGCCATTGAACGCGAATGGCTGGGTGCTGCGCGGCTCGCGCAATATCCGCTTGGAGCGATTTTCGACAGCTGGCTGGTGATGGGCGGTCGTGGCGCCGGCAAGACCAGGCTGGGTGCGGAATGGGTGAATGCGCTGGTTCGTGGGTTTCCGCCCTTTGCCAGTGGTGCGCGGTATGGCCGGGTGGCCCTGATCGGCGAGACGCTCTCCGACGCACGCGAGGTGATGGTGGAGGGGCCGTCGGGTGTGCTGGCGGTTTCGCGTGGGGTGCGACCGCGCTTCGAGGCGAGCAGGCGGCGGATCGTCTGGGACAATGGCGCGGTGGCGCAGCTTTTTTCTGCCGAGGACCCGGACAGTCTGCGCGGTCCGCAATTCGACGCTGCCTGGTGCGACGAACTGGCCAAATGGAGACAGGCGGATGCGACGTTCGATATGTTGCAGTTCGGTTTGCGGCTTGGCGAGCGGCCAAGGCAGCTTCTGACCACCACGCCGAGGCCGATCCCGCTGATCCGCCGGCTGATGGACGATCCGCATGTGACGGTGACGCGGATGCGCACGGATGAGAATCGGGACAATCTGGCTCCGGGCTTCATGCGGGCGATCCGTCAGCGCTATGCGGGAACGCGGCTTGGACGGCAGGAACTCGACGGTGAACTGATCGAGGATCGGCCCGACGCACTGTGGACAAGGGCGATGCTGGAGGCGGCAGCTTGCGCCGAACGGGTGGATGACCTGAAGCGCATTGTCGTTGCGGTCGATCCGCCGGCTGCCTCGGGCCGCAGGTCAGACGCCTGTGGGCTGGTGGCGGCGGGGCTCGATGCGACGGGCCATGGCGTTGTGCTGTGCGATGAGACGGTGAAAGGCGCCAAACCGCAGGAGTGGGCCGCGCGCGCGGTGGCGCTCTATCATCGGCTTGAGGCCGATTGTCTTGTGGCCGAGGTGAACCAGGGCGGTGAGATGGTGGCGACGATGATTGCCACGGTGGACGCGAGCGTGCCGGTGAAGGCGGTGCGGGCAACGCGGGGCAAGTGGCTACGGGCGGAGCCGGTGGCGGCACTTTATGAGCAGGGGCGGGTGCGCCATGCGGCGCGGTTTCCGGAGCTTGAGGACGAAATGTGCGATTTCGGCCTCGATGGCCTCTCGGGAGGGCACTCGCCGGACCGGGTGGATGCGCTGGTCTGGGCCTTGAACGAACTCATGCTTTCAAACCGGCGGGAGCCGCGCGTGCGCGCACTCGGCTGAGGCTGACAAAAACGCAAATCGGGAAAATCACATGGCTTGGTATTGGCCCTGGGCGAACCGTCCGGGAGGCGCTGGCGCGCCGGTTGAAACCAAACAGATGCATGCCGGCGGTTTCGTCGCGCTGCACCGGGAGGCGGAGGCGCGGTTTTCGCGGCGCGACTATGCCGCGATGTCGCGCGAGGGGTTTATGGCCAACCCGATCGCGCATCGCGCCGTGCGGCTGGTGGCG
>NZ_BAMP01000117.1 GCF_000615975.1 Nitratireductor aquibiodomus NL21 = JCM 21793
CAAACGCCACGGCGAGCCCGTCGGCGGCAAGAAGCGCCAGCGCGACAGCCAGGAGCATTCGCCGGTCGATCCGGTGCGCGATGAGCCCGATGAGCGGCGCGCCAAGCGCGTAGGAAAGCGCATAGCCGGATATCAGCCAGGAGGCAGCGGCAGGCGATGCACCGAAGGCCGTTCCAATTGGTGTCAGCATTGGCGCGATCATGAATTCCGTCGCACCGACGAAAAAAACGACCAGTGCAAGCACCGGCAGAAAAAGCCGTGAAGACATGAGTTTCTCCATGAGTGAAATGAAGGATTGCAGTCGAAGCGCCGGAAAGAAGGGGGGAGGGAAGCACCGGTGAACAGACGCAGTGGTACTGCGCTTGGGGGGGCGGGGGGAAGGAAATGAGGGTGCTTTGACGTTCTGCGGATGAACCGCCTGCGGCAGGTTGCCGAACGCAATTCCTGTTTTGCACGCTACAGGTCGACCCGCAAGCCCCTGGCCTCGTTTCCGTGCGGTCGTGGGGCTGGAAATCACCGGGGTTTTCAAGTCGAATGCCAGCGATTCACTTTGGGGACCTTCACATGCACATCTTCATTTCGGTCGACATCGAAGGCGTGGCCGGCGTCAATGAGGCTCTTCAGGGCCAGCGCGGCAATCCCGAATATGAGGTGGCGCGGCGTCTCATGACCGAAGAGGCCAACGCCGCCATTCGCGGGGCGTTTGCAGGCGGCGCTGATGCGGTGACCGTTGCCGATTCGCATGGGCCGATGCGCAACATGATCGTCGATCAGCTCGATCCGCGCGCCCGCGTCGTGTCGGGTCGGACGCGGCCCCTGTCGATGATCGAGGGCATTCATGCCGGCCATGCCGGCGCCGTGCTGATCGGCTACCATGCGGCAGCCGACAATTTCGGTGTTCTCGCGCACACGATCAGCGGTCTTGCTTTCCGCCGCATAGAGGTGAACGGTGTGCGGGCGGGCGAGCCGACGCTTTTTGCCGGTCATGCCGCTGAAATCGGCGTGCCGCTGCTTGCCGTCAGCGGTGATGACCGGCTTGAAACCGAGGTCGCCGAGCAGTTTCCCGCCGCCCGCTCAATCACTGTCAAACGCTGCATCAACGCGACGGCCGCCGAAAGCCTTTCGCCGGGCGAGGCGCGTGAGAAGATCGAGCAGGAGGTGTGCGGGGCCGTTGAACGAGCGGCAGATGCCGTTGTGGAAGCGCCCTGCAGGCCGCCGCTCACCATTGATGTGAGTTTCAGCAAGCAGCTCTTTGCGGACGCTGCAGCGCTCATGCCGTTTGCGGAGCGCACCGGCGCGCTGGATATACGCTTTGGCGCCGGGAACCATGCCGAGGCAATCGGCATCCTCTCAGGCTTCTCACTGATGGCGGCGGCACTGGCATGACGGATCGCATCTTCGACAGGGCAGGCACATGGTGGGACCTGCCGGCGGGCCCCGCCAACACCATCGCCGACGTGCCGGGTGTGACCGTCGGGCACCGGACCCACCGGGAGAATACCGCGCGCACCGGCGTTACCGCGATCTTTCCCCACGATGGCGATCTGTTCCGCAATCCGGTGCCGGCGGGCCTTACGGTGCTCAATGGCTTCGGCAAGAGCGCCGGCCTGATGCAGCTTGCCGAACTGGGCCGCATCGAAACGCCGATCCTTTTGACCAACACATTCGGCGTTGCCGCCTGCACCGCGGCGCTGATCCGCCGGGCGATTGCGCAAAACCCTGAAATCGGCCGCAGCCGCCCGACGGTCAACCCGCTGGTTCTGGAGTGCAATGACGGGCGTGTCAGCGACATACAGGCGCTGGCCGTCACAGAAGCCATGGCGAATGACGCGATGGCCGCTGCTGAAATAAAATTCGCGCAGGGCACGGTGGGAGCCGGCACCGGCATGCGCACGTTCGGCTTTGCCGGCGCCATAGGCAGCGCGTCGCGGCGTGTCGCACTGCCTTCCGGTCGCACGCACACCCTGGGCGCCCTCGTCCTTTCCAATTTCGGACGGCCGGGCGATCTCAGGCTTCTGGGAGACCGCATTGAGACTCCGGAGCCGGGTCGGGCCGATCCGCAGGACAGGGGCTCCGTCATCATCGTCTATGGCACCGATGCGCCACTCGATTCACGTCAGCTTGCCCGCATCGCGCGGCGGGCGGGTGCGGCGCTGGGTCGGCTTGGAAGCTATTGGGGCGACCAGAGCGGCGATGTGGCTCTGGCCTTTTCCACTGCCAACATGCTTTCCATCGACAGCGAGATCGAGAATGTCGAGCGGCTGGCCGAGGCGCAGCTCGATCCGTTTCTCCTTGCCGCCGTGGAGGCGGCGGAAGAGGCGGTGCTGAACGGGCTCTGGAACGCGGAGCCTCTCACCGGCTATGACGGGCTCAGGCTTCCCGTCCTGCGCGATCAACTTTTGCCAAACGGGGGCTGACGCCCTTGTCCCTGCGCCCTGACGGCGTTAAGCCGGAAGCAAGGGAGCCAGCTCCGGCTTCCGGCCAGCCCTCGCACATCTCCTCTCCCCTCGGTGCGACAGCCAGCACAAAGACCCCGGCTATGGAGACCTTTGATGCATGCCCGTCTTTCCCGATCTGCCCTGATCTTGTGCCTTTCGGCCATCCCGGCTTTTGCGCAGGACACGCCGGACATGATCGCCCCCGACATTGGAAGCAGGGTTGTTGAGGGCTATGTAACCCCGGCGCTGACTCGCTTTCGCGAGACGAGCGGCGCATTGTCCGAGGCACTCGAAAAGGCCTGCAGCGGCACGCCTGAAGATGATCTGAATGCCGTTCATGCGGGCTTTGCCAACACGCTTTCAGCCTTTGCGCATGTCTCGGTCCTACGCTTCGGGCCACTGGTGGCGGAAAATCGGTTCGAACGCATTTTCTTCTGGCCGGATCCGCGCGGCGTCACCCTGCGCCAGGTGCAGGGACTGCTCGCGTCCGAAGAGCCCCTGCCGGACGATCTCACCAGCCAGAGCGTTGCACTGCAGGGCCTGCCGGCACTCGATTATGTGCTCTTCGGAGCGGGCGGAGATGCGCTGCCGACTGACGCACGGCGCTGCGCATACGCTGAGGCAATTTCCGCCAACATCGCCGGTCTTGCCGCGGAGCTGGAGGAGGCATGGGCCGAGGGCACCAGCTTCCGCGCGGCCTTCACCGCGCCCGCCGCCGACCGCGACCCATACCGTTCGAGCGCGGAAGTGGCCGGCGAGATCGTCAAGGCCGCCGGCACGGCGCTGGAATTTGCCCGCAATGCCGAACTTCTGCCGGCACTCGGCAAAACCGTCGAGAAAGCCCGTGGCAAACGTGCGCCGTTCTGGCGCAGCGGCCACACCTTCGCTTTCGTCGCAGCCCAGATCGAAGGCGTGCAGAAGCTCATCGCCGCGGCAGGCTTTGTCGATGGCCCGTCCGACCTCGTCAATACCTACGGTCGTGGCATGGACTTCGATCTCTCGCACGCCCAGGAGGCCGTGCTTGCGGTCGAAACGGCACCGGAAGAGGCCTTCTCCGAAGAACCGGACCGCGGCCGCATCTCCTACGCGACTATCGCCATGGAAGGGGCGAAGCACACACTCAATGGCGAGCTTTCCGGCGCACTCGGACTGGTGATGGGGTTCAATGCGCTCGATGGAGATTGATCGGCGGACATTTCTGGCCCTTGCGAGCGCTGCCGCAGCTTTCGGCCCAAAGCACGCCAGGGCGGATGAGGAGGCGCTGTTTCTGGGTGCCCGGCTCAACGCGGGCGGTTTTGAGGCGGCGGTGATCGACGCGAGCGGGCGTGACCGGCTCGTCCTGCCGTTGGAGGCGCGTGGGCATTCCTTTGCCATCGATGCACCGCGCCGCCGCGCCGTCGCCTTTGCCCGTTCGCCGGGCCGCTTTGCCATTGCCTTCTCGGTCGACGGCAAGGGCGAGCCGCTGGCCTTCGCTCCGCCCCCCGACCGCCATTTTTACGGGCACGGCGTCTTTACCCCGGACGGCAGGCTGCTGCTGGCCACGGAGAATGACTACGAAGGCGAACGCGGCATCACCGGTCTCTACGACGCGACTGCAGGCTTTCGTCGCATCGGCGAGTTCGAGACCGGTGGCATCGGCCCGCATGAGGTGATCCTCCTGGCGGACGGCAGGACGCTTTGCATTGCCAATGGCGGCATCCTCACCCATCCCGACTATGAACGGGTCAAGTTCAATCTGGCGACGATGAAGCCGAGCCTCTCCTATGTCGACCTTGAATCCAGTGAGATGATCGAGCAGGCGGAGCTTACCCCCGAACTGCACAAACTCTCTATCCGCCACATGACGCTCGACCGGTTCGGCGCCGTCTGGTTCGGCGCCCAGTATCAGGGCGAGGACGATGCACGACCGCCACTGGTTGGCCGTCATCGCCGGGGCAGGGCAATCGAGCTC
This sequence comes from Nitratireductor aquibiodomus NL21 = JCM 21793, assembly GCF_000615975.1. Classification (GTDB taxonomy): domain Bacteria; phylum Pseudomonadota; class Alphaproteobacteria; order Rhizobiales; family Rhizobiaceae; genus Nitratireductor; species Nitratireductor aquibiodomus. The sequence continues at coordinate 4,390 of NZ_BAMP01000117.1, forward strand.
TTCGCCGGCCCGGAGACGACCCTGAAGCCTTCGACAACTACGTGGGCTCCGTTGCAACCGATGCTTCCGGCGAGATCGTCGCCACCTCGTCACCGCGCGGCGGGCTCGCTGTATTCTGGGATGCCGGGACGGGCCGGTGCCTTGGCGAACGCTCGTTGAAGGATGGCTGCGGGCTCGCCCCACTCTCCAGTCATCGTCTCCTGGGCACCAGCGGGCGGGGCGCAATCGTCCGCACCGGCCCGGATGCGCCGCTCGAAAATGTTCGCGCCACCGATCCGGCCGCTCCCGCCTGGGACAACCATCTCCGCCGCATTTGAAGACACACCGTCACCCCGCATTTTGCGACTTGCCCCGGGCCGGTCCCGTGCTTATCTTCGCCTCGTTCTCAGGGCGGGGTGAAACTCCCCACCGGCGGTAAGCGGCACTGGCCGCAAGCCCGCGAGCGCCTTTTCGCGAGACTGCGGAAAGGGTCAGCAGATCAGGTGAAATTCCTGGGCCGACGGTGATAGTCCGGATGGAAGAGAACGCGCGGTGTCCGTGTGCCGGTTCTTCGGCGGCGGTCCATCGCCCGTGATCGCCTTGGGTGACGTGTCCGTTGCGAAAGGAGATCACGATGACACACACCCGCTACGCATTCATCAAGGCCAACTGGCACGCCGACATTGTCGACCGCGCGCTTGAAGGCTTTTGCGAGCTTATCCCGGCCGATCAGGTTGACGTGTTTGACGTGCCAGGCGCCTTCGAGATGCCACTCGTCGCGCGCGATCTTGCAGCCTCTGGCCGTTATGCCGCCGTCGCTGCCGCAGCCTTCGTCGTGGATGGTGGGATCTACCGCCATGACTTCGTCGCGCAGGCCGTTGTCGACGGGCTGATGCGCGCGGGCCTTGATACGGGCGTTCCGGTTCTTTCCGTCTCGCTGACGCCGCATCATTTCCAGCCGACCGAGCACCACACGGCAATCTATCGCGCGCATTTCGTCGAGAAGGGGCGCGAAGCAGCAAAAGCCGCCCTGATGATCGGCAGGACACGCGCTGCACTGGCTGCCTGACAGAGCGCTGTGGTGAGGGGCGGTGAAGCGTCGCGAAGTTCCGACGCCGGCCTGCCCCCCATCCTCAGCGTCGGTTGTGTGCCGCAGCCAGCGCTTCGGCGAAAGCCGCCTCGAACACATCGATTTCATCGTCCGGGCCGACGCTGACGCGTATGCAGCGGTCGAGCCCCGGCGTTGCCGGTTTGCGAACGAAGACATCGCGCTCGAGCAGCCCCTGCATCACCGCCTCGGCAGCGGCCCTGCCGCCGCAGTCGATGGCCACGAAATTGGTCGCCGAGGGGATGGAGGTCAGCCCGTTCGCGGCGGCGATTGCCGCGAGGCGATCCCGGCAGGCGCTGACCCGCTCGAGTGTTGTATGAAGATACGCCTTGTCCTGCAGCGCGGCGAGGCTTGCTGCCTGCGTGACGCCCGGCATGCCGAAATGGTTGCGGATCTTGTCGAAGGCGCGAATGGTCTCGGGCTCGCCGATCACATAGCCGCAGCGCATGCCGGCCAGCGCATAGGCCTTGGAGAAGGTGCGCATGCGCAGGACATTGGGCCGGTCGGGCTCGAAGCGGGGCAGGGCGCTTGCCGGCGCGGTCTCGCCATAGGCTTCGTCGAGGATGAGCATGCTTGTTTCAGGCAGCGATTCGATAAAGCGCTGCACCTCGTCCGCCTCCCACCAGGTGCCCATCGGATTGTCTGGGTTGGAGAGATAGACGAGGGGCGCGTTTGCGGCGATGGCCGCATCGCGCAGACCTTCGAGATTCTCGTAATCGCCCGCATAGGGCACCGTCACCAGCCGCCCGCCGAAGCCGGCGACATGATAGTTGAAGGTGGGATAGCCACCGAGCGAGGTGACGACCGGCGTGCCGGGCTCGATGTAAAGGCGCGCGACAAGGCCCAGAAGCCCGTCAATGCCCTCTCCGACGACGATGTTCTCCGGCTTTACACCATGCTCGCCGGCCAGCGCCGCGCGCAGGTCGGAGCTCTCCGGGTCGCCATACTTCCAGACATGATGCGCCGCGCGCCCAATGGCCTCGATCACGCGGGGCGAGGGGCCAAAGCCGTTCTCATTGGCGCCGAGACGGGCGCGAAATGGGCGCCCCGCGGCGCGCTCCTGCGTTTCCGGCCCCACGAAGGGCACGGTGGAAGGGAGGGATTGTGCAAGTGGGGTAAGCGGTGGGCGTCGTGTCATGGGCCGTGTCTGGTCTGTGCTTTCTCTGATTGAACGCGGCGACCCTACATCAAGCCCGGCAAGTGTGAAATCGCTTTGCGGTCTTCGGCCGCGACACGCAACACAAAAAACGGGGCCCGGCAAATGCCGGGCCCCGCTTCAAGCTATACGGCTCTTCTGATTAGAAGTCGCGCTGGAAGCGCAGGAAGCCGTGGAACTGGTCCGGATCGGTCAGGCCGTTAACCACACCGTCGAACTTGGTGTAGTTGACTGCGAGCTTCGCGTTGAAGTTCTCGACGATCTCGTAGTCGATGGTCGTGCCGATGTTCCAGGCGTTGACGTCGGTGTAGACAACGTCATGACCGACTTCGCTGTAGTATGCGCCGCCGATAGAAGCGGTCAGCTTCGGCGTGGCCTTGAAGCCGAGAACGCCAGCGAGCGACCATTCTGCACCCGGCATGACTGCCGTTGTGCCGTAGGTAGCCGTGGCAATGCCGTCGAGCGGGTTGGCCGAGTAGAAGCTCACGCCGCTTTCGTACTGGGCAAGACCCTGGATGAAGAAGCGGTCGGTGAGGTTCGCCTTGACGATACCCTTGATCGCGAATTCTTCAGCCGTTGCATCGTAAGCGGCGTAGAGGTCTGCGGAGCCCCAGCCCTGAGCGATGCCGACCTTACCGACAACATTCGGCGTCCAGTCGTAGTTGTCATCAGCTTCTTCGAGCATGACGGCGAAGGTGACGCCATTGCCAGCTGCGAAGTTGTAGCCGATGAAGTGAACGCGACCGTACGGGAAGAAGCCGCGGTCCTGCTCGCCGTGGAGACCCGTATCCCAGATCGAGTCGGACATACCCATGGAGAGGCCGCCGAGCGAGATCACTGCCTGCTGCAGGTTCACACCCGAGCTGGTCACGCCGTGCGAGTAGGCATCGCCGTCGTTCAGGCCAACCGTGGAACGGGCAGCACTGTTGGAGCTCGTGCCACGGAACTTGATCCATGCGCCAAGCGTGCCGTACTCGGTCTCGGAGCGGGCGTCGATGTTCAGCTCACCGCGAGCATACTTGTCCCAACCTTCCTGGTCGGAGAAGTCACCGTCGCCGTAACCGATCTGGTAACGGACCATGCCGCTGATTTTCAGGCAGGTCTCGGTGCCGGGGATGTAGAAGAAGCCTGCGCCGTAGACGTCGCAAACGCGCACATATTCCATCGGCTCCGGCTCGGGGACGACGATCGGGTCGGCCGCCTTGGCGCCGGTTGCAGCAGCTGCGAGAGCTGCGGAGCCAATCAGAAGGCTCTTGAGTTTCATGTTCTGACCTCCAGTCAAAGTTCTAAATGCGGGTCTGGGTATTTTGCTGAAGGACAGCGTTCCCTGCCCCATCCCCAAGAAAAGAAAAGTTCGCGCTTTCGCGCCCCCTTTCCGAGCCTGACATTACTCATGAGGCGCCGGGTTCAACCGCGATTACGCGGCAAGCCCCCCTGACGGTCGTCTATCCGGAATGGCTGTTGCACAAATGACACGATCTGAGCCGCCGGGTAAGTCTTTCTTAACACTTGGAGGCCGGATAGCGGCATAACAAACGCGTTCCGGGGGATGGATTTACCGTAGTGCAGGGACGAATCGAGTCAAATTGATACGGAATCACTGGTATCGGGCCCGGCGATTCCTCGCCGCGATTTCCGGTGATTCATGCAGCCGCCCATCGTGCGCCGGGCAGGATGCAGAATTTCCTTATAATAAAGCACGGAATCGCGAATGCCGTATTGATTGTGCGGCCGGTTTTCTTTATCCAGCCTTTCGCCGGAGAGGTGGCCGAGTGGTCGAAGGCGCTCCCCTGCTAAGGGAGTAGACCTCAAAAGGGTCTCGTGGGTTCGAATCCCATCCTCTCCGCCATTTTAGTCCGCCTCTGGGCACGCCAATCGCCGCCGATAGCCGCCCTTGGCCAGCAATAAGCGTCCTTAGCAGCTCCGTCTTTGATCCCATGATGCGAATTGCGTCATCGGCGACCTCGACTCGCTGCGCCAGGGCGCGCAGATGATCCCGCCGGTAGCCGCCTTCGCTGCCCCGGATGCGCTCGCGTGCGCGGCGGGCGAAACCATGGATCATCGAGGGGCTGATGGCGCTGTGGCTGGGGCTTTCGAGCAACGCCTGCGCGCGGTCGGCATCGATCTTGGCCTGATCGCGGATGACCTTGAGGCCGGCGATGCGCTCCGCAAGCGCCGGGTCGTCCAGGTCGGCCACGCCTGCCTCTATGGCGTCGTAGAGGCGCTTCAAGCGCAGTTCCGATTCGGCCGCTCGCCGCTGCAATTCGGCGATGTGCTGGCGTCGACGTTCGGCCTGATCCTCGCGGCGGCCGAGGATGCTGCCGAGCAGCATTTCAAGCCGGTTGGGATCAAGCAAGCGGTCCTCAATATGGCTGACCACCATGTTGTCCAGCTTGTCCATGGGGATCGCGCGGCCCTTGCAGCCCGTCTCGCCCTGCCGGGCCTTGATCGAGCAGGCATAGTAGCGGTAGCGGCCGCTCTTGCCAGTGCGGATGGTCATGGCCCCACCGCAATTGCCGCAATAGCAGATGCCGGTCAGTAGGGTCGGCCCGATGACGACGCGCGCGGGCAGTTCGGTCTTGGGATTGCGGGCCTGTAGAAGCTTCTGCACCGCGTCGAACGTCTCCCGCTCGATGATCGGCGGAACCGGGACGATGACGATGTTGTCGGGCGATTGCGGGTCGCCGTGCTTGCTCCGCTTTCCCCACTCGTGCTCGCCGATATAGGTGCGCCGCGTCAGTACGCGGTGAACCTGCCCGATGCCCCAACGCCCGCCGTCGCGGGTGAAGATGCCCTTGCGATTGAGATATGTGACGATGGCCTTGACGCCCATCTGGCCGTTATCGCCCTCGCCCTCAAGGGCGAGACGGTAGATGAGCCGGATCGTGTCGGCGTGCAGCGGGTCGATTTCCAGCTTCTTCTTGGTCTTCGCGCCGCGTTGTTCCGCGGCCGCGATGCGATACCCGATGGGCGGCAGCGCGCCGTTCCAGAAGCCTTGGCGCGCGTTCTCCTTCAAGGCGCGCGTGACGTGCTTGGCGTTCTCCTTGGACTGGTATTCGTCGAACAACGCCATGATCCGGCGCATCATGTCATGGATCGGATCGTCCCCAAGCTCCTGGGTGATGGAAACGAGCCGGACGCCGTTCTTGGCGAGCTTCCGGTAGTAGTATTCCATGTCAAAGGCATCGCGGAAGAAGCGCGAGAAGCTGTGAACCAGTACCACGTCGAACGGTGCGGGCTTCGAGGTGCCGGCCTCGATCATACGCTGAAACTCGGGCCGGCGGTCGTTGGTGGCGGTGTTGCCCGGCTCCACATAGGTTTCGACAAGCTGATAACCGCGCGAGGCGCACCAGGCTTCGCCCTGCTTGCGCTGATCGGGGATCGACACGTCATGCTCGGCCTGACGCGGGGTCGAAACGCGCAGATAAAGGGCGGCCCGCAAGGCGACGGTGGGCGATTGTGCGTTCATTTGCGGGTTCCTTTCTTTTTGCGGCGGTCGAACAAGGGGAGGACCAACTCCACACGGTCATGGATGACCTTGGGGACCAGCTTGAGGCCCTTGCCCTTCTCCATGCGGATAAGGCCGCAACCCTCCATTTTTTTGAGCGTGCGTGAGATATTGGGGCCAGCGCGGCCGGTGATCTGCGCCAGTTCCTCCAGCGAGCCGGGTTCCTGCTCGTGGATGACGCGCAGCAATTCCCGATTGCTCGCCGACAAAAGCCGGGCGAACGATTCCGTGGACGCGAACCAGACGGTCGGTTCGCCGGGTGCGGACTGTTCCTCGCCTCTGGCGATCCGCATGGTGCGGGCCTTCATTTCTTCGGGGTCGGCGATCCCGACTTTCAGCGTGGTCATGGCAAATCCCGGCGCTCAAATCACTCCATATCCCTATCATCACGAGATAGGCTTGTAAAGCCAGGAACGGGGTCGAGCGAGTCGAACATTTCATCGAAAACGTCGGCGAACCAGCGCTCGAACACCTGAATTTCAGCCTCGGTGATCGGCACTTCGTCGGGCCAGTCGTCTATGACGGGTAGCTTCTCAACGTCGAAGACATGCGACGGGCTTCCGCGCTTCGGGCTGATGCGCGGCGCGGGATCGTCGTCATAGTCGTAGAGGTCATCGGGGAGCGTTTTCGGGACCGGCTGTCGTGGTCGGCCCCGTTGGGCGGAACGGTGTTTGGCGCACATGGAATCCTCCGTGGTTCGCGGGATTCCGGGCGGCTGGAAGCCCCGGAATTAGGCGAAGCATGGAGGGCGATAGGCGGTCTGTAGCGTGCCGCATTTGAGGGGGTGCGTTGGCGGCACCCCCTCTTTGCAGGGACGACAAGTCAGCCGGAGTTGCGCCGGGCCTTGGCGAAGCGCGATCCGTAGCGATGAAGCGCTCCAGCATCGGCACGATGAGCTTGAAGGGATCGGCGACGGGCTGGCCGCTCTCGCGGGCCAGAACCTCGGCATAGGCAACCAGGTCGCGGTGAAGCGGCCCCGGCAGCTCCACGGTGGCTTTCACCGGCTTGTCCTCGATGATGGGGCCGAGTTTCAGTTTCGTCATGGTCAGCCTCCCGCGTTCTCGAATACCAAGTCGCGGGTGACGATGATCCTGACCGGGAAGCCCGGTCGTATCGTCAGCGTCGGCGCGACCTGCAACTGGCGCTGGACGATCTGCTGACCTGCCTGATTGACGGTATCCTGCGCCCCGTCGCGGATAGCGCGGATAAGCCGGTCCTCGTCGCTGGTCGCCAGCTCGGCCCCGACTGCAAGCAGGGTGGACAGACCGGCGGCCTTCATCAGATCCCACCAATGGTAATCAACCCCATCTTCCAGACCGGCATAGCCGCTGGCGTCCGCGCCCGGCAGGCGCTCAAGGACGATGGAGCGGCCGCCCGGCAGGATCAGCCGATTCCACACCAAGAGCACTCTGCGCTGGCCGAAGGTCACGCCATCGTCATACTGGCCGATGATCCGCGTCCTGCGGGATCAGGAGCAGCGAGCCGGTCGGGCTGTCATAGACGTTTTCCGTCACCTGCGCCGTGATCTGGCCCGGCAAATCCGACCGGATGCCGGTGATGAGCGCTGCCGGAATGACCGCTCCTGCCTGAAGAATGTAGGGCGATGCCGGCGGCGCGACGCGATCCGGGGCGACGATCTGGCGGTCCACCGGGCCGTTGAGGAAAGCGGTGTGACG
>NZ_BAMP01000116.1 GCF_000615975.1 Nitratireductor aquibiodomus NL21 = JCM 21793
TTGCCCGGGAAAAGTGGAGGGATTTTCTGGTAGCGCTGTACGCGACAGGAGGACCCTATGGGCAAACGAGAACGACGGATTTTCACGGAAGGTTTCAAGAAGGAAGCGGTTCGGCTGACGGAAACGAGCGGGCGCACGATCGGCCAGGTAGCGGACGATTTGGGGATTGGATTATCCAGCCTGACGCGATGGAAGCGGCAATACCGGGAAGCCGATCTGTTGACCGGTCCGCATGAGGACACGGCCAGGGAGCTGGCGCGGCTGCGCAAGGAGAATGAACTCCTTCGTCAGGAACGTGAGATCCTCAAACGGGCCGTAACTTTTTTCGCCAAGGAGGGAAGTCGATGAGATTCAAGCTCATCGATGAGGTGAAGAAGGAATTCCCCGTACATCGTCTGTCCAACGTTCTTGGCGTCAGCGAGAGCGGATATTTTGCCTGGAAGGGTCGTCCTGCCAGTCGCCAACAACAAGAAGACCTGGTCCTGCCGGCGCACATCCGGGTGCAGTTCTCGACATCCAATGAGACCTATGGTGCACCGCGCATGCATGTCGAACTCACCGAAGAAGGGCTTGCCGTCGGGCGCCATCGTGTGGCTCGGTTGATGCGCGACAATGGCCTGAAAGCCCTGCAGAAGCGTCGCTACAAGAAGACTACCGACAGCAGTCATGGCGGGCCGCTCGCCGCAAATCTCCTCGACCAGGACTTCGGTTGCGACGGCCCCGATGAGAAGTGGGGTGCTGACATCAGCTATATCTGGACGGCCGAGGGTTGGCTCTATCTGGCCATCGTGCTTGATCTCTACTCACGGTGTATCGTTGGTTGGGCAACGAGCGACCGGTTGAAGAAGGATCTGGCCCTCAATACGCTACGGCGTGCCATTGCCCTTTGCAACCCGCTGCCCGGCCTGGTCCAACACACCGATCGCGGCAGCCAATACTGCTCACATGACTACCAGCGGCTGCTGAAGGCGCACGGCATTGTTCCTTCGATGAGCGGCAAGGGCAATTGCTACGACAACGCGATGGTGGAAACGGTGTTCAAGACGATCAAGAACGAACTGATCTGGCGAACCAGCTTCCAGTCCCGAAGAGCCGCGGAATTGGCCCTTGGCCGATACATCGACGGATTCTACAATCCACGTCGACGACGTTCCGCTCTGGGATACAAATCGCCGACATCATTCGAGGCCGAAATGGCCATCACAGAGTGAAAGCCTCTCCAATAAATCCGGGCAAGCCCATTCAGGTGCTCCTGACTATCTTGTATGCTCGACTGGCCGCCGTTGCCGTGGTGAATCAGGTCCATCCTGCCTCCGTCGATGCAAGTGATCCAGATGCTCATCACAGCCCGAAATAAAACACTCAGAACCCGCATTCGGTGTTTTACCGCGCCGCGTGGGCGCCGTGCAAAAACAATTTCACCACCATGTCGACATGGCGCTCAATGCCTTTTTCTGACAACCCTGTTTCTCCAGTGAGCAAAGAGCGGGTCTGGAAGGCGCCATTCAGCATTCCCGCAAAGATAGTGGCGGCTGTATAGGGGTCTTCCAGCTCCAGATCTCCGCGGCGGTTGCAAAGGGCCAGATAGTCTCCAATACGAGACTGGAACGCCAGGGGACCGGCCTCAAAGGCACGTTTGCCAAGGTGCGGCCGGGAAATGGCGACCGAGACAAAGCGATGGATGACGGCAAGCAATACGGGGTCAGACATCCGCTTGAGAAAGGCGCGTCCCAGGCGGGTCAGGTCAGCTTCGATGTCCCTGCCATCCAACTCGATGCTCTGAGGGACATGCTCGTCAAGAACTGTTTTGACGAGATGCTCCATCGCGGCTTCGAACAGTCCTTCCTTGTCCCCGAAGAAGCCATAAATGTCACGACGCGACCCTCCTGTGCGGGCAATCACGTCGCCCAGAGATGTCTGGTCGAAACCGTTCTTCAGAAAGAGCTCGGCTGCCACGGCGACGGCCTGTTCGCGGCGGGCGTCGGGAGGGCGGCTTGAGTGTGGACTGTCCGGTCTCGTCATATCGAGTGATCCAATGATGAGCGTGGTTGACATGGTACTACCTGATACCATATGCGTTATGCAATATGGTATCCATCGGTACCAATTTCACAAAGGGCGCATCATGCGTGTCGGAACAGCCGCACTCATTTGCACTATCGCATTGGCTCTCGGGGCCTGCCGTCAGGAGGAAAGCGATAACACTTCCACGGAGCCCCGCGCGGTGCGCGTGATCGAGGCACGGAGTTATCCTGCCGGTCGGCTCCACCGCTTTCCCGGAGTGGTGGAGCCGCACCAAATCACCCGGCTGGCCTTTGATGCTGGTGGGAGACTTGGCACGGTCGAACTGGCAATCGGTCAGAGGGTGATGGCGGGCGAGGTCTTGATGCAGCTCGATCCGGACGATTTTGCGCTGCGGCTTGCCCGCACGGAGGCTGCCCTGTCGGAAGCACGAGCGGCGCTCAGGTCTGCCAATGACGAGGCTGCGCGGCAACGTAAACTGTTCGCACGCAACGTTGCTTCGCAGGCAGCACTGGACCGTGCCACAAGCGCGCAGGATCAGGCGCGCGCACGGGTGGATCAGGCTGAACGTCAGCGCGACATCGCCGGGGAGGCTCTGGCCGATACCACGCTTCGCGCCCCATTTGATGGGGTGATCAGCGCGGTGCCAGTCCAGAGTTTCGACAGCGTGCAGCCCGGCCAGCCAGTGGTCGCTCTCTATGAGGCGGGGCGCCTGCGCGTACCGATCCTCGTGGGCTACGATGTCATGACCCAGTTGGAAATCGGACAGAAGGTCGAGCTTCACCCCTCCCTGGAGCGCTTGCCAGAGCTTTCCGGGGTTGTCGCCGAGATTGGTCAGCGCTCGGAGGTGGTGTCCGCCTTTCCGGTTCTGATCGAGCTGACCGATGCAGATGAGCACGTTCGCCCCGGACTGGGGGTCGAGGTGCGCGTTTCGCTGCCGATGCCCGAGCTGCCGAAGGGATCGTGCTGCCCGTAAACGCACTGGCGACCCACCTCATGACCGCCGGGAGTATGAAGGCGCGACGTGGACTTGTTTTTGTGGTTGGGGAGGCGAACCAGCTGGAAGCGCGCGAGATTTCTCTGGCGGGGTTGGACGGATCCCGTCTGGTGGTCGCATCCGGCCTTGAGGAGCGTGCTTTGGTGGTTGTTGCAGGTGTCCCCTTCCTGCGTGCCGGGCAAAAGGTGCGTCCGATGGAGCCGCGCCCGTGACCGCGCCTACCGCATTCGCCATTTCCCGCGAACGGCTCATGCTTTTGTTGATGGGACTTATCCTGGCGCTCGGGATGATGTCCTATCTGACGCTCCCTAAGCGGGAAGACCCCGAGATTACCATTCGCACGACCCTGGTGATGGCAACCCATCCGGGGCTGGATCTGGCACAACTCGAAGAGTTGGTCGCGCGGCCTCTGGAGGAAGCCACGCGAGCGATCGAAGGGGTGGACGAGATTCGCACCCGGATCGGCATGGGCACGGTGGTTTTGGAGGTCGATCTTGAAACCTCGGTCCCGGAAGCAGCGATCCCTTCGGTTTTCGGCGAAATCGAAGATGACCTTGCCGCTCTTGCCCCCACCATGCCCGAGGGCACGCGCGGGCCCTTGATCAATACCGATTTCGGCGCGGTCTCCATCGCGTCCATTGCTCTGACGGGCCCCGACTTTTCGCTCTCGGAGATCAAGGATCAGGCCGAGGTGTTGCGGGACCGGCTTTACGGGAAGGAAGGTATTTCTGCCGTGGAGGTGCACGGAGTCCAGGACGAACGCATCTGGCTTGAAACGCGCTCGGAGGCCCACGGCAACATCTACACGCTGCTTCCCGTTATAGCCAAAGCGTTGCAGGGGCAGAATGTGAGCCTTTCCGCCGGATCGATTTTGCTGGATGGGCAGCGCATGCCGGTGGAGATCAGTGGCGAGTTGCGCAATGCGGACCAGATCGCTGATCTGCTGGTTGAGGTGCCCGGTGCCGGAAAAGGCGCAAGACTGGTTCGGCTCGGCGATTTGATCACGGTGCGGCGCGGGACAGTGGACCCGGCGGAACGGCCTGTCTTCCACAATGGCAGGCCCGCAATCCTGCTGTCGGTGGAAATGGCAGCTGGCGAGGACATAACCGTGGTGGGCGACATGCTGCGTGGGGAACTTGATGCCTTCGCCGCCAGCTTGCCGGTGGGTATGGCAGCGGAGCTATCCACGTTCCAGCCTGCGGTTGTTGCCGACTCCGTCAATGAGGCGTTGGTCAACATGGGGCAGACCTTCGTTGTCGTACTTTTCGTTATGCTGGCCTTTATCGGCTGGCGGCAGGCGCTGATCGTTGCAACCATAGTGCCATTGGCTGTGGCTTCGCCTTTGCCCTGATGCCTGTTGCGGGTGTGGTGCTGCAACAGGTCTCGATCGCGGCGATTATTATCTCGCTTGGGCTTCTGGTGGATAACGGCGTGGTCATCATCGAGGATATGGACAGTCGCATTCGTGAGGGATCGAGCAGGACCGATGCTGCCCGCGCCGCCGGGAGCCAGTACACACTGCCATTGGCGATAGCTCGGTCACCACTGCCGCTGCTTTTCTGCCGCTCTTCCTGCTGGATGGGACCGAGGGGCAGTATGGGTATTCGCTGGGGGCGGTGGTGGCGCTGATGCTTACCGGATCCTTCATCGCCGCAACGAGCTTTCTGCCAGTCCTTGCCATCCGGTTTCTGCCTGAGCCGAAGGCCACTCCTGCTCCGGGCATTCTTGAACGGCTCGGGACGGGGTACGGGCGGCTGGTCCGTTTGGGTTTGCGGGCGCCCTGGGTCATGGTTTTGCTTTGCCTTCTGGTCGTTGCTGGCGGTGTCAGCCAGATGGGGAAGGTGCCTCAGCAAATGTTCCCCTTGAGCGAGCGGGCACAACTCCTCGTCTATTTCGATCTGCCACGCGGCAGCGACATTTCTGCTACGGAGTCGGAGGCGCTGCGCTTTTCCGAATGGCTGCGCAGCAACGAGGAGGTGACCTCTGTCACCTCCTTCATAGGCTATGGCGGGCCGCGTTTCGTTCTTTCCCTCGATCCGGCGGAAACTGATCCCGCCTCCGCCTTCATGGTCGTCAACACGAGCGATTTCGGGGCATCAGAAAAGCTGCTCCCTCGCGCCCGCGCGGAATTGGACCGAGCCTTTCCGGATGCGCGGGTGCGTCTCAAGCGAGTGGCCATGGGGGGGCGGGAGCCGGGCCTGGAGGTCGCGATTTCAGGCCCTGATCCCGACCGGCTTCTGGCCGCCGCTCATGATGTGGAGGCGGGGTTTTCCAGTGCGCCGGGTCTGACAGAGAATGCAGGGGATTGGGGCAATCGTCGCCTGATTGGCCGCGTGATCGTGGCGCAGGATGAAGCCCGTCTGCACGGACTGAGCACGCGCGATCTTTCCCAGACCATGGCGGGAATGCTGGAGGGGCGGCCCATCTCGGTATTACGCGAAGGCGATTCGCAGATTCCCATCACGCTCCGGCTTGACCCCGAATCCATGGAGGGCCCCATGGCGGTCGCGAACATGACGATTTCGACCTCGGCCGGCCTGATCCTGACCGAACAAATCGCCAGCTTTGAACCGGATCTGGAGTTTTCATCCCTGCGCCGTGTCAACGGGCAGCGCCGGGTCACCGTAACGGCGATTTCCACGGAACTGACCGCGCCGGCGTTGGCCGATCACATCGCGCCCACGCTGGAGCGGTTGCAGGAGGAGCTGGGGCCGGAATACGATATAGCGCTCGGCGGCGAGATTGAGCAGAGTGCCGAGGTGCGCGAGAAGCTCGGCGGCGGCTTCCCTGCTGCAGTCGCCGTAATGCTGGTGGCATTGATGGTGCAATTCAACTCCTTTCGCCGTGTGGTGGTGACGCTGGCCTGCGTGCCTCTCGTGATCGCCGGGGTGCCGCTCGCACTGCTGGCGTTCGGGCAGCCGCTCAGCTTTTTCGGAACGCTGGGGATGATCGCGCTTTCTGGCATCGTCATCAACAACGCCATCGTGCTTATCGACCAGATCGACATAGAACGTCGGACCATGTCGCTGGATGCCGCTATCGCAGAGTCGGCTCGCAAGCGCTTCCGTCCAATTCTGCTGACCTCGCTGACCACGGTTCTGGGACTGATCCCGATGGCGACGACCGGTGGTGGGCTATGGGAACCGATGGCGACGCTCATGATAGGCGGCCTCGGCCTGGCCTCGGTGCTGACCCTGTTTTATGTCCCCGCGCTCTATCGGCTGGCGCTCAGCCGGGAGATCAACGGAGGTCCCCAGGTGTGAATTCTGGATAGGTTGTTCATTCGCATTGAGTTCTTGAGACTGGTTGGTGCGACCGATCACGATAAGCGCGACAGGCCGGTGCGGAGAGTAGATGCCATCCGGATAGTGTTCTCATCCCGATCCCTGGCCAGAATTACAAACTGGCGGGCAATGGATGTGAACGAGTGTTCCCGACATTCTTGTTCAGGCACTAAGGAGTGCAGGGGCAGCAGGGTAGTTTATGATGAGACTGATCGACCGGTTTGGCGAACTCGGCCTCATCATCACAGACAAACCGCGCGGATCATCACGCCGATGGCTCCTAGTTGTCGACATACGTTTGCAGATGCGCTTGAATAACGTTATATCATAACCTATAAATCATTCCTCCGCTCGCAAAATGGTTTCACCATGCCTGACACAGCCAAGCCTAACGACCGCCCTCCCGTCACAGTGCCGACAAGTCCGCCGTGCTGAATCAGTTCGCAAACAATCAGGAGCGAAAGGCCGTAGGCGTCGTCAAGTGCCTGCTGGACATCGCGCTTGATGCTGATCCCGCGCATGATGGAGGGTGCCAGCCTCGCGCATGGAGACGGGCCGCGGGTCGGACGCGCTGTGGTTTCAGCAAGAAGGGGCCGCTTTGAACCGTCGCCCTGCTGCCGGAATGGGGTCGCTTTGACTGTCGGGCGTGAAACAAGCCCTGTTGCCGAGGATGAGAGCAAGGGCCAGCCAAGGTGTCCGCCTGTTTCGAAGCAAACTTTCAGGAGAGGTGTGATGACAATGCCGCTATCGGTACGCAGGAGCAACCTCATGGGGATCGCTCTGTGGCTCGGTGTCCTGCAGGTTGTTTTCTCTACCATGGCGTGGGGAGAAACGCGCACACTCAAGCTGTACTTCGTTCATACGAAGGAACGCGCCACTATCACATTCCGGAAGGATGGACTTTATTTGCAGGACGGCCTGGCCAGGCTGAATGCCTTCTTGAGGGACTGGAGAAACGGTGAACAGACCCAGATCGATCCCCGCCTTATGGATCTACTCTGGGAGGTGCACCAGGATCTGGGCGGCAGGGGGGAAATCCATGTGCTCTCTGCATACCGGACGCACGCGACAAACAATATGTTGCGTTCACGCAGCAGGAACAGCCGCGTAGCAAAAGCGAGCCAGCATACCCTCGGCAAAGCCATAGATTTTACCATTCCAGGTGTTTCCCTGAAGGCAATCCGCGATGCTGCGCTTCGGAAGGAGGCGGGGGGTGTAGGCTACTATCCAACATTCATTCATATCGACACCGGTGGCGTCCGCCACTGGCCACGGTTAAGCCGCAAGGAACTGCTGGCAGCCTTCCCCGACGGCAAAACCATCCATGTTCCCGCCGACGGGAAACCATTGCAGAGCTACGCAACGGCACTTGCTGAACACAAGCGCAGGAAGTCCAAACCCGATCGTTCCATCACTGTATCACGCAAAACGGTATCGCCGTCTGAAAACCAACCAACCAAGCAATCCCTGTTGGCGCATCTACTGGGGCGTAAGCCGAACGCCACAGAGAACAGCGAAGCTGAGACCACCCCACGCCCCAATGCCTATGCTTCAGTAGAGCCTACGCGCCTTTCGATGGGAGCCGGGCCGCAATCGCTCAATGCCGTTGATCCGGTGGTCCATATGCCTGACACGCTTGATATCATCCCAATACCGCGCCCCGTGGTTGGTGATGCTGAGCGCCAGGCAGCCCTCCTGAACGTTCCCGCCGTGGAGCCGGCGTCACCATTACCTGTCGAGAGTGGTGTGATACCGCGTCCTCAACCTTCACCACGCCGCGGCGGTAAGGTCATCGCCAACGCGCCCCTTCCTCAGAAGAAACCGGCCATTGTAGAGCACGACCGCGACGAGATTGCCGAACTGGTCGCGGCCTATGCGGCCGTTGCCGATAAAAAGCCCAGTCATGTGCAGAAATCACCGGGAAGCAGCAGGCTTAAAGGTGTTAGCGGGAATGCTCCGCCACATATCAAGGGGACACACCGAAACGCATTTGGCAATCGTTTGCTGCCCGCCTTCATCACTGTGCCACCGGACGTGATGTACCAAAATTCCTTTGAGCAGAAACCGCGGCAGGAAGTAGCCACAGGCCGCTTTGAGGGACGCGCTGTCCGGTTTCTTCCAATCATCCGGTTCAGTGCTGGTTCCCCCGTGGAGCCTCGCTGGAGCCGACACTCCGGGCAATGAGCATTGCTACCTGATGCGATGCAGCAATCCATGTTGCATACGAGTGGAGCCTTTCCAAAGTCCTCCAGCATTCTCTTGGAACGAGCGATTCTCCGCGTTCGTGCAGAAGTCACATGATGCCACCTGACTACAAAATACTATAACGACCGGCGGTGAGATGATCCGTTTGTTTTCCTGCCCCTGACATATTCTTGCCTTTAACGTTATAACATTAGAAGGCAGACGAGAGGGAGAGATCGATGCGATTATCCAGTCAGCCTGAACCAGGCTGCCGTGGCGACTTCGGGCACATTCGCCACCGCGATACTATGGTCAATTTTGCCTTTCACACGCATTGGCGGCCTTTGACGGCGGTTGTTCTCCTCGCCGCCGGTTCTGCCCTTCTGCTCTCACAGGCAGTCTTGGCGTCGCTCGGGCAGGTTGATGTCATGAGCGCTCGCATCGTCCCAACAAAACAACGCAGACAGGTAAGCACGCCAAAACAGGACAGGCTGAAGATCGAAACCGTCATCGATGTAGCAAAGGTCGATATGATCGAAAGCCGGATTGACGGCTCCTTCGCGCGATACGCGTATCAGCGCGCCGCCGTCGATCTGACGGTGATCGATCCGGAAAACCTCTATCGAATGGCCTCGCGAAGGATGCAGTACAACCGCGATGATACCAGAACCCGGGACCCGTTCCACCTGGTACTCCGTGCCGAGGAAGAAGGTCGAACCGTGCCGAAAGCAGCGCCCCTGACCGGCGCTCAGGAAAGCCCGCCATCTCTTGGGGTTCCGATCAATGTGAGCGTCGCCGAAAAGAGTCCGCGGCGCTCCGCCCGACGGATTTTGTCCGTGCCAACACGGCCGCTGTCTCTGGCAGGCATCGAGAGTGCCTTGAAGCTTCCGGTTCAGGATCAGAACAGTCTGGCGGTCCGTCTGGGGCAATCGGTGATCCGACCAGGCGAGCGATTGGAACTGATCGTTGAAGACGCAGGACAAGATGGATCACAGGCGCGCATCGATCTGGCGAAATTCACGCCGGAGCAAGGCCCCCCGCGGCTTCTCGCGCGTGTAGACGAGGCAACCTTTGCAGAAATCAGGCAACCTTCTGTCTACGAGCGCCTCGTGGCCGAGGCCCTTGCAGGCATGCAGAAGAAAAAAGCCTCGCTGGAAGACCAGAATCTTTCCGGAGAGTTCGAAAAGGCGAAAAGTGAGTTCCCGCATCTCACGACCCTCCTGGCGGAAGCCAGGGTGCCGTCAGAGGTATCGGTTCAGGTGGCGAAACTGGTACGCTCCAACAATATTGATGTCGCCCGTCACCCACACCTGAGCGCCAAACTCGACTTGGTCTTTCGCACCAATGCGGATGGCAGGGACGAGTTGGTGTCTCTTTCCTTCAAAGATGGAAAGTCACGTCAGCGTTTTTTTCGCCACCGGGTTTCCCCGGATGTGGAACCTGAGTTCTTCGACGAGGATGGCCGCTCCGTGTCAAAATTCCTGATGGCGAAACCGGTTCCGGCGGGCCGATGGGGCGACAAGTTTGGCTGGCGCATTCATCCAATCCTCGGCTACCGAAAATTCCACAATGGGGTAGACTTCCCCGCGCCAAAAGGCTCGCCCATTCTGGCAGCGGGTGACGGGGTCATCCAGCGCATCGCCTGGCAGGCCGGCTACGGCAACTATGTGCGCATCAGGCACGACCCTGGCTATACAACCACTTACGCACACCTCTCGGGCACGCCAGAGACGCTCAGGGTCGGCCAGCGCGTCTCTCAGGGGCAGGTCATTGCGTATGTAGGATCGACCGGTCTCTCCACCGGGCCGCACCTTCACTACGAATTGCGTGTTGATGGCCGCCATGCAGATCCCACCAAAACACGCCTTCCGGCCGGGACCAATTTGAAAGGCAAGGCGCTTGAGGCGTTTCGCGATCGGATTGAACACATTGAACACATCTCCGGGCTTATTGATCCCTCGGCACAACCGGTGAATGCAAATCTGGTGCGATAAGGGAAACCGCCGTAGAGGCTGTTCCCTCGACGGTGTGGCTGTTTCTCGACCGGAGCGTCATCGCGTATGAAAAAGACGGCGCATCCGGGCCGCCTTTTCTGGAAGGGAGCAGTGCACGATAGCGCGCCGAGGAAGTGCTGGACGCCGCCCTGCTACCGCGAGGGACATCTGGAATCGGCACGGCGCCATCGCACCAACGGGCCACCCCACCGGCCACAGGCCGCATGAACAGGCATGATCTCGCGACCATCGCATGTCACAATGCGCCAGGCAGTCCTGTCATGTCATTCATAGCGTTCACGAAGGAGCAAAGCATGGACAGCACAGGCACAAGCGACAAAGACGGGTCTGTCGAGCCGGCGCCACCAGCGCCCACGACCCGCATCGCCATCGTCTATCACTCGGGCTATGGCCACACCGCACGGCAGGCGGAAGCGGTCGCGGCCGGCATCAGGCAGGTGCGCGGCGTCGGGGTCCTGCTTCTGACGACCGACGAGGCGCAGATGCGCTGGGAGGAGTTGAACGCCGTGCAGGCGATCGTCTTCGGGGCGCCGACCTATGTCGGCGCGGGTTCCGCATCCTTCAAGGCGTTCCAGGAGGCCAGTTCCAACGCCATCATGGCCAAGGGCTATCTGTGGAAGGACAAGATCGCGGCGGGCTTCACCAATTCCGGCACGCAGTCGGGCGACAAGCTGTCGACGCTCCTGCAGATGGCGCTGTTCGCCGCGCAGCACGGTATGCACTGGGTCAACCTCGACCTGCCGCCGGCAAACTGCTCCTCCACGGGCTCGGATGAGGATCTGAACCGGCTCGGATTCTGGCTCGGCGCAGCGGCACAGTCGAATGTCGATCACGGGCCGGACCTAGCGCCGCCCGAGGCTGACCTTGCAACCGCCCGGCATCTGGGTCAGCGCGTGGCAAGCGTCGCCCTGCAGTTCACCCTCGGGCGCGAACCGGCGCTCGCCACCCTGGCGGGATAGGCCGCGATGTCGGCGGCGGATACCGATATGATCTTCACCGGCCTTCGGCCAGGGCTGACCCGGCTGGCCTACCGCATGCTGGGTTCGGTCGCCGACGCGGAGGACATCGTGCAGGACGCATGGCTGCGCTGGTTGAGCCATGAGCGCAGTGATGTCCGCGAGCCGGCGGCCTTTCTGCGGACGATCGTGACCCGGCTCTGCGTCAACGAACTGAAATCGGCGCGCCGACGGCGCGAAACCTACATCGGCCCCTGGCTGCCCGAACCGTTTTTCGATCCGGAGAACGAAGGCGAGCTAACCGAAGACATCACTCTGCCGCTGATGATGGCTCTGGAAAGACTGTCCCCTCTGGAGCGGGCGGCCTTTCTGCTACACGATGTGTTCGGCGTCGGTTTCGAGGAGATTTCCGCAGCGCTCGGCCGCGACGCCGCCGCGTGCCGCAAGC
>NZ_BAMP01000115.1 GCF_000615975.1 Nitratireductor aquibiodomus NL21 = JCM 21793
CGCGATGCCTCGCAATGGTGGCGGCAAGCCGGGCGGGCGTGGCAGTGAACCGCAGGGCGCGCTGGCCGCAGCGCTCGCTCAGGCCATGAAGAAGAAATAAAGGGCGTTCGTCATTCCGCCCTCACAGCGGGTGACGCACCACGCCCTGCGCCAATCGCCGCTTGCGGCTGAATGGAGTTGCCACAGCGAGTGCGCGACCAGTGTGACGATGAGGATCGTGCCGCCGATGAGGGTGGCACGGCTCGGTACCTCGGAAAAGATCAGCCACACCCAGACTGGCGCCAGTACCGTTTCGAGTAGATAGAACATCGCCACTTCCGGGCCTGAAATGTATTTGGGGCCGTTGGACAGGCAGAAGAACGAGATGGGCATGATCACCGCACCGTTGAGGATGATCCACCACGGTGCCTCTATCCGATAGCCGGTTCTGGCTGTCATGATCGCGGCCACAAGGCAGGGAAGCGCCACCGCCACGAGTGCGGCAAACCCCATATCGCGACCGCTGCCGCGTGTGATGGTGATCGCGGTGGCGAGCAGGAATGCGGCGCTCAGCGCCATCACATCGCCGAACAGATTGCCGGCCCCGATGCCGCCGCCGACGATGATCAAGACACCGATCAGCATGACCCCCATGGCCATCAGCGTGGCGGGTCTTGGTCTTTCCTTGAGGAACAACCATGAGAGAAGCGCGGCAAACATGGAGTTGAAGGCAAGAATGAAGACCAGATTGGCGGTAGAGGTGTTGTAGACGGCGGTGATGAAGCAGAGTGCCGAAAGGGCATAAAGGGCGGCGACCACAAGGCCCACGCGACCGGGTATGAGCGGCGGGACATTGCGCGTAAAAAGCCGCCATACGAACCATACGATAAGCGCCACCGCGACCGTCAAGGCGCTGCGCACCATCAGGATCGGCCAGGGGTCGCCATCGGCCAGCCGGATCAGCGGAATATCGATGGTGAGCGACATGCCGCCAAAGGCGGTCAGCGCAAGTCCCTTGGCGTGGGAAGATGGCGAGGGAGTGGGCATGAAGGAGCCTTCCGGGACGGCGTGTCGGATGCAGGCGGGTGCGACCTTCAGTCGACGCGTTCCCACCCCTGCGGGCCCAGGTGCTCCTGTGGCTTGAAGCGCACCTTATAGGCCATTTTGCGTGAGCCATTGACCCAGTAGCCGAGATAGACATGCGGCAGGCCGGCGGAGATTGCACGGTTGATATGGTCGAGGATCATGAAGGTGCCGAGCGAACGGTCGGTAAGCTCCGGATTGAAGAAGGAATAGACCATCGACAGCCCGTCTCCCATCGTATCGGTAAGGGCCACGGCCATCAGCTCGCCTTCGCCCTTGCCGGTGATGAAACTGTCGGGTCCGCGGCGTCGATATTCGATCACCTGCGTGCTTACATGGGTGTCTTCCACCATCATCGCATAGTCGAGCACGGTCATGTCCGACATGCCGCCTTTCTTGTGGCGGGCGTCGAGGTAGGAACGGAACAGCGTGTACTGTTCGGTGGAAGGTTCCGCGTCATGGGCGGTGCCGATGAGGTCGGCATTCTGCCTGAGGATGCGCTTCATGTTCTTCGTCGGCTGAAACTCCTGCGCGAGGATGCGTACGGAAACGCAGGCGCGGCAGGTTTCGCAGGCGGGGCGGTAAGCAATGTTCTGAGAGCGTCGGAAGCCACCCTGGGTAAGCAAATCGTTCAGCTCGGGTGCCTTGTCCCCGACCAGATGGGTGAAGACCTTCCGCTCGAATTGCCCTTCCAGATAAGGGCAGGGTGAAGGCGCGGTTAGAAAGAACTGCGGCGATTGGGCGGGTTGCTGCGTCATGTCGGTAGGGCGTCACTCCTGATCCTAAAGCCCATAATACCATGGCCCGACAAACGAAAACGTCAACCAAATTATCGCCACCAGTGGCATGCCCGCCTTGATGAAATCGCGGAACGAATAGTGGCCTGGGCCCATGACCATCAGGTTTGTCTGGTAACCGATCGGCGTCGCGAAGGAGCAGTTGGCGGCAAAGATCGTCGCCGCGATGAACGCCTCCGGTGGTGCGCCTATGGCGGTTGAGATGCCCAGTGCGATCGGGGTGAACAATACGGCGGTGGCATTGTTGGAGAGGAAATTGGTCAGGATGGCGACCACCGCGAAATAGCCCGACAGGATGATTGCGGGGGACTGGTCCTGAAGTGCCGCCACCGCTCCGTCGGCGATGAGCTGCGCACCGCCCGTGCGTTCGAGCGCTGTGGCGGCGGCGATGGCCGAGCCCACCAGAAGGAAAATCTGCCGGTCAAAGGCGCGGCCAGCCTGGGCAAGCGTCAGGCAGCCCGTGGCAATCATGGCGAAGGCGCCGGCAACCGCCGTGGCGACGATCGGAGCGATGTCGAGCGCTGCGGTAACGACGATCCCGGCGAAAATGACAAAAGCGATCCAGGCCTTGCGGCGCTGGGGAACCGGTTCGGCAGACCATTCAAGGACAAGAAGATCGTGGCTCTCGCGCAGGTCCTCGAAGGCGCGGTCGGTGCCTCCCACGAGAATGGTATCGCCGGGTTCAAGCCGGATATCGGAGACCGGCGTGCGTCCCATCCGGCTTTTGCGCTGCACACCGAGCATGTGGACACTGTGTTCGGTCTCGATGCCGGCGTTGCGGATCGTGCGCCCGGCGTGGCGCGAACCCGGCGGTATGACGGCTTCGGCAATGTGATAATCGGGACCGACGGCTGCGGTTTCCGATTCGGAATCGGCAATGTGACCCGCCGCGCCGTGCGAGAGCGCCTGGGTGAATGCACGGCGGGTGGCCGTCACCATGAGACGGTCGCCTTCCGACAGAACCACGTTCTCGAAGGGCGGGTGAAAACTCATCCCGCGCCGGACGATAAGGCGCGGCGTCAGGTCGCCGAGCCCCTGGAACAGTCCGGCTTTCGATTCCTTGCCGATGAAGGGATGACCCGGCACGATGCGAATCTCGCCGATGAACTGCGTGCCGGACTGCATCTGCCGGAAGGTCTTTTCGCTGCTTGAATCGCGCAGGATGCGCGGCATCACGAAAAAGACATAGAGCGCACCGGCCGCCGCCAGAAGCAGGCCGGGCATGGTGATGTCGAAGAAACCGATCGTCAGGCCCGCCTTGCCGGCGACCCCGGCCACCAGAAGATTGGTCGAGGAGCCGATCAGCGTCGTCATGCCGCCCAGAATGGTCATGAAGGAAAGCGGCATCAGCGCCTTGGAAACCGGGAAGTTGCGCTGTGCGGCGAAGACGATCAGCACCGGAATGAAGATGACCACCACCGGCGTGTTGTTGAGGATCGCGCTCAGCATCGCCGCCGTGATGAGCGTGATGATGATGGTTCGCGTGCTCGAACTGCCAGCGGATTTCGCGAGAATGCGGGCCGGCTTGTCGAGCGCGTCTGTGGCAAACAGGCCCTGACCCACTATCAGGAGTGCCAGAACCGTAGCCAGCGCGGGATTGGCGAAGCCCGACAGGAGTTCTTCGGGCGGCAGGCCTCCGGACGCCTCATAGGGGATGAAAGCGAAGAGTGCCAGAAAGGCGACGAGGCTGCCAAGAGCGACGATCTCCAGCGTAAAGCGCTCGCTGACATAGGCGGCGACGGTTGCGAGAATGATCGCGTAGGTCGCCCAGAGATGGAAATCGGCCATTCAGGTCCCGCTGCTTGAGACTGTCCCCGCAGGCGACGGTCTGCGCCTGCTCATCGTTGAGGAGAATAAGCACGGGCAGGCGCGCCGCAAGCATGGATTTGTCTCACGCCGACAAAAGGCGGGCAAATGAGAAGGGCAGGGCACACCGCCAGCGAAAGAATTTTGCTTGCTGGATGCGGCCCGTGTGCGGTCAGCGCTTTGCGGCCGGAAGCAGGTTTTCGGCTGACCCCTGTATGACGATGTCGAGCAACCGGTCGTGGAGCATCTGCCGGTTGGACAGGACAAAGGGGGCCAACAGGATAAGTGGTGTGAACACGGTAAAGGTCGCCAGGAACAGAAGGAGATGGGCAATCCCGTAACGCCCGGTGATTTTGCCGTTGTCGAGCCGTTCAAGCCGTAGCCCGACAGCGCGCATGCCGAGTGTCGCCTGGCGGCGCCCGCCCAGCGTGACGCACACATAGACGACGACAATCGCCAGCGTGGCCAGTGAGGCAAGGCCCGTAGAAAGCGTGTAGAACGCATCGAGCTCTGCTGCGAAAAACCGTGCGCCAGGCCTCCATCGGCCCCCGCTATCCCGGTCAGGTTCTCCATCAGCATCCTCGTGGCAACGGTCAGCATGAGGCCAGCGCCGCGTAAAGCGCATAGTCGATGAGGAATGCCAGCACGCGCCGGACGTGGAGCCATCGACCCTGCCGCAGGGAAATGTCAATTGCCCGGCTGTCAGGGAGCGCTTCTTCTGGATGGTATTCTTCAAATCTGTCGGTCATGAAATCGCTCGTAATATCGTTGATGCCCTGAAAGACATCACGATATCGGGATATCACGATCGCATAAATCTAAAGTCGATGACGGCGTTAAAGATACAACTTTTAAGAGTATTTAACTGGAGCGGACGACAACGGTGCCCAGGAGCAGGTCGTGGACCGTGCGCTTGTGTCGAGGAACAGGCTTGCCAGAAGGATGAGCGGGGTCAGAATTGCGTTGCCGGCCCAGAAAAGAACCGTGTGAACCACCGCAAGCAGCGAATCGACACGCCCGCCATCAAGGCGCGCAAGCCGGATATCCATGAACTGCATGCCGAGCGTCGCCTGACTGCGCCCGCCGAGCGTGATGGCGACATAGAGGAGGGCGGTCAAAGGCGCGAGAATGCCGAACAGAAGCCAGCCGAGGCCCAGCGTCATGACGCCGAGCAGGGCAACGATGATCGCAACGGGGATCATCATCAATCCGATCAGCAGATAGTCGATAAAGAACGCGAGGATACGGCGCGTGCGGACACCGCGGTAAAGATAACCGTCGTCCTGTGCATTATCGAGAATTTCGCCGTCGAGGGGCTGGGCTGTCATAAACGATCCTCTTTCGATTGGTTCATGACAGAGATGGGGAACCTGGCGCGCGCTTCAAGCTTTCCAGCGCGAAATCAAAGCAATTCGGCCATTTCGGGCGCGAAATAGGTGAGAATCCCGTCACAACCGGCGCGTTTGAAGGCGAGGAGGCTCTCCATCATCGCTCTCTCTCCGTCGATCCACCCATTGGCTGCTGCAGCCTTGATCATCGCGTACTCGCCGGAGACCTGATAGGCAAAGGTCGGAACAGAAAATGTGTCTTTCAGGCGGTGGACGATGTCCAGATAGGGAAGCCCGGGCTTCACGATAAGCATGTCCGCCCCTTCCAGAAGATCCTGCTCTGCTTCGCGCAACGCTTCGTCACTGTTGGCGGGGTCGATGTAGTAGGTCTTCTTGTCTCCCTTCAGCAGCCCGCCTGTGCCGATGGCTTCGCGGTAAGGGCCGTAGAAGGCGGAAGCGAATTTGGTCGCATAGGACATGATCGCGACGTTCTGGAAGCCGTTCTGGTCGAGCGCATCGCGGATCGCGCCGATGCGGCCGTCCATCATGTCGGAGGGCGCGATTATGTCGGCACCGGCCGCGGCCTGACCGACGGCGGCCACGGCGATCTGGGCGACCGTCTCGTCGTTGACGATCTCGCCATCGCGCAGGATGCCGTCATGGCCGTGGCTGGTGAAGGGGTCGAGTGCAACATCGCTGATGATGCCGATCTCCGGCACCGCCTCCTTGATGGCGCGGGTAGCCCGGTTGATCAGATTGTCCGGATCGAGGCTGTGGGAGCCGGTCTCGTCGCGGCGCGCAGGATCGATATTGGGGAAGGTGGCGATCGCGGGAATGCCGAGCCTTGCCGCACGCTCAGCCTGCCTCACCGCGTGATCGACCGTATGCCGCATGACGCCGGGCATGGCCTCTAGCGGCTCCTGCCGGTTCTCACCCTCCATGAGAAACAGCGGCCAGATCAGATCATCGACCGTAAGATGGTTCTCGCGCACCAGCCGGCGCGACCAGTCGGCCTTGCGGGTGCGACGCAGGCGGCGGCTGCCTGTAATCTCATCGACGCTGCGGCGTGTGGCGGGGCTGTTCATGGTGCGGGAAAACTTGTTCACGGCTTCGACTCCAGTATGGCGCCTCTCTATCACGCAGGCGAAACGGGTCCAAGTGTACGTCCGGCGTCCTGTGGTCGCATCCGCTTATAGCATTGACGGCCCGGGTAGCGGCGAATAATCACCTAGTGAGGCTTGCTGTTTCTGCAACGATTTGGGGGTGCCCGTGAACGTCGATTTCGGTGGCGCTGGAGATATCCTGTTCGAACAGGTCGGGCGTGCCGGCATCGTGACCCTTTCCCGGCCGGCATCTTTGAATGCGATCAATCATCGCATGATCAGCGCGCTTGCGCGGGCGCTTTCTGCCTGGGAGGCGGACAGCGCGGTCGAGCGTGTCATTATCCGGGGAGAAGGCCGTGCCTTCTCGGCAGGGGGTGACATTCTGGATGTCTACCGGGCCGGCCTTGAAGGCCGGGCCAGTCCTGATTTCTTCGCCGACGAATATCGGCTCAATGCCGCGATTGCCCGTTTTCCAAAACCCTATGTCGCGCTGATCGACGGTATCGTGATGGGTGGCGGCGTCGGCGTCTCCTGTCACGGCTCCCATCGTGTGATGACGGAGAATGCGGTTTTCGCAATGCCCGAAGTAGGGATCGGTTTCTTTCCCGATGTGGGCGGCAGCCATCTTCTGTCGCGCCTGCCGGGCGAGTTCGGCATGTATCTGGCCCTGACCGGCAATCGCATTCGCCGTGGTGATGCCTGTGCGGCGGGGCTGGCGACCCATTCGGTCGATGCCGGGCAAATGCCAGCGCTCATGCAGGCATTATGCGAAAGCGACAGTGTGGATGGGGCGCTCTCCGTGTTCGGCGGCGAGGCGGAGCCGCAGACGGACGAGGGCGTTCTGCATGCGATCGCGCGCCATTTCTCCTTCGGCAGCCTGCCCGAAATTCTGGAATCGCTTGCCGGCGATCAGGACGAATGGGCACAAGGCACTCTTGCCACGATCGAAAAACGCTCGCCCACCAGCCTTCATGTCGCGTTCCGCCAGGTGCGTGCGGGCGCGATGCTGGAGATGGACGCGTGCATGAAGATGGAGTTCCGCATCCTCAACCGGATGCTCGCGGGGCATGACTTCTATGAGGGCATTCGCGCCGTCCTTGTTGAAAAGGGCAGCACGCCCCGCTGGAAGCCTGAAACGCTGGGCGACGTTAGGGAAGTGGACATCGACGCCTATTTCGCACCACTGGCCGACGGGGAACTGACGCTGTGAATGGTGAAACCCTGTCGGGCATAACGTCCACCCGGCCGTCTCAACTCGACAGCCTCTATTTCGGGTTTCACCGGCTGATTGCGATCGCCTGCCTGATCATGGGGCTTTTTTACTGGGTCCGGCTTCTGGGCTTCTATCCCGGTCTTATGTGGCGGTTCGACCTCATGCCGGTCCACTGGCAGGTCGCAAGCGTCATTCTCGCGGTCATCTATCCCTTTGCTTCGGTTGGCCTCTGGCTGGTCGCGCCGTGGGGCGCGGTCATCTGGTTTTTGTGCGCGGGTGCGGAAGTGGTGATGTTTGGCGTATTGCCTGATCTTTTCGGACACAACTACCCGCTGATCGGCTTTCATCTTGTGGTGGCCGTTGTCTATGCGGTCCTGCGTTTCGCCCGCTACCGGAGCAGACGCCGGGCAATGCTGTAGCCCCGTTTCGTTTCCGCAACCACTGCTTCTCTCAAGCTTTCATCGAATGCCCGCAGCCCGGTTTACCGGCTGTTAGCCGTGTTTGCAGGGTCGGCTTTTGTAAGGCGTTGTTAAGGCTAGTGTTTAAGTCGAATTTTAGAAGCATTCGATAGGGTCAGGCCAAGGTGAGACAAAAAACAAAAATCACCGGCGTCAAACGAGAGGCTTTAGTTATGAATACTTCGCGACCCGCGGCGAAACCTGCCGCTACGAATGACGAACGCAAAGATGCACTGCGTTCTCTTTATCTTGAATCTCTCCAACTCGTGGAGCGACTGCACCGCCGTCTGCTCGACGTGATCAAGGACGAGTTCGAGCGCAACGGACGCAGCGACATCAACGCCATCCAGGCATTGCTGCTCTTCAATATCGGTGACACCGAACTGACGGCTGGCGAGCTGCGCTCGCGCGGCTACTATCTCGGCTCCAACGTCTCCTACAACCTCAAGAAGCTGGTTGATCTCGGCTTCGTCAACCACCAGCGCTCGCGCGTCGACCGTCGTTCGGTGCGCATCAGCCTGACGCCCAAGGGCGCCCAGGTCGCCAAGGTGGTCGAGGGGCTCTACAACCGCCACATCGGCTCCATCGAGCAGGTCGGCGGGATCAGCCCCGACGAGTTCAGCCAGATGAATCGCGCCCTGCAGCGGCTGGACCGCTTCTGGAACGACTCGATCGCATACCGTATGTAGTCTCACCTTGATCACCTGGCTGCGCGCCGGTGTGCAGCCAATGAAGGCCGGCGTGGCGGGACGCCGGCCTTCACGCGTTTGTTATCGCGCTCAAAGTGACGCACGGTCACGTTAAGGTCATAATCCGGTGGAATGCAGCCTCATGGAGGCCGCGCGGTGCGTCTTGCGCCGATTTCTGATCAGGGTTCGCGGATTCTTAACGCAGTCGCGGCATGTATGGCTGCAGGACTGCATGCAGTACCCTGGAAGGGGCTGACGAGCCAAGAGAGCACGGATACGCGTATGAAGACGAACCGCCGCATGTTTTTAACCGGTGCCGGTGCAGCTGCAACGGCAGCGATGACCGGAGCCGCCAGTGCCCAGGACCTGATCGAGGCGATCATCCGTTCGCCGCGGCGCGGCGCCTGGAACGATCAGTTCGATGCGCGGGCAAGCAGTGGCGGCAAGGTGGCGTCCAACCTCCCCATCTTCAGCCAGGAAACGGTGTCCTATGTCGAGCGCGCGATCATGGAGTATTCCAGCATCGCCTCGCAGGGTGGCTGGCCGCGCGTTCCCGATGACAAGAAACTGGAGCTGGGCGTGGTCGATCCCAATGTGGAGATCCTGCGCCGCCGGCTGATGATCTCGGGCGATCTTTCGCAGCGCGCGGGCATGTCGCAATCGTTCGATTCCTATGTGGATGCTGCCGTGAAGCGCTTTCAGGCCCGCCACGGCCTGCCGGCCGACGGTGTGACGGGGCGTCATACCTTTGCCGCTCTCAACGTTCCCGCCGCAATCCGCCTTGGCCAGCTCGAAACCAATCTCGTTAGGCTGCGCTCCATGTCCGGCTTCCTGGGCGACCGTTATGTGGTGGTGAACATTCCCGCTGCCGAAATCGAAGCGGTGGACAATGGCCGTGTGATGCTGCGCCATACGGCGATCGTCGGCAAGGTCGACCGCCAGACGCCGATCCTGAATTCCAAGATCAACGAAATCATCATCAATCCGTACTGGAACGCGCCGGTTTCGATCGTCCGCAAGGACATCATCCCGCTGATGCGCAAGAATCCGAACTATCTGACGGACAACAATATCCGCCTGATCGCGCCGGACGGCAGCGAAGTGGATCCGCTGACGGTGGACTGGTCGACGGATGACGCGGCCAAATACCGCTTCCGCCAGGATCCGGGCCGGATCAACGCCATGGCGTCGATCAAGATTAATTTCCCGAACCCGCATGCGGTCTACATGCACGATACACCGCAGCAGGGTCTGTTCCGCGATCTCGACCGGTTTTATTCGTCGGGCTGCGTGCGCGTTCAGAACGTGCGCGACCTGGTTACCTGGCTCCTGCGCGAGACCGACGGCTGGGACCGCCGGCGTATCGAGCAGACGATCCAGAACGACGAGGATGTCCGGGTTTCGCTCAACAATCCTGTTCCGGTCTATTTCACCTATATCTCGGCCTGGTCGACGGGCGATGGTGCCGTGCATCTGCGCGACGACATTTATGCACGGGACGGAGCGAGCGAGTTGCAGATTTCGACTGCGCTCTGACCGACACAGCCATGATGAATTGCCGCAGCCGCCCGGAAACGGGCGGCTGCTTCGTTTCCGGAGGATAAATTTTCGCCGTCAGGCGTGGTGACGGCGGGGGAAAAATGCTAGATGCGCCACTTCCGCATTTGATCCATCATCGAAGGGAACACACCGCCATGGCAATTGCGACCGCCGCCGCTTCCAGCGAGACCGACGCATTCTTCACCCGGCCGCTCGAAGACAGCGACCAGGACATCTTCTCCGCAATCCAGCAGGAACTGGGCCGCCAGCGCCACGAGATCGAGCTGATCGCCTCGGAAAACATCGTCTCGCGCGCCGTGATGGAGGCGCAGGGCACGGTCCTGACCAACAAATATGCGGAAGGGTATCCGGGCAAGCGGTATTATGGCGGTTGTCAGTATGTCGACATTGTCGAGGAACTGGCCATCGAGCGCGCCAAGAAGCTTTTCGGCTGCGAGTTCGCCAATGTGCAGCCCAATTCCGGTTCGCAGATGAACCAGGCCGTGTTCCTGGCGCTCCTTCAGCCGGGCGACAGCTTCATGGGCCTCGACCTGAATTCGGGCGGTCATCTGACGCACGGTTCGCCGGTCAACATGTCCGGCAAGTGGTTCAACCCGATCTCCTATGGCGTGCGCAAGGACGATCACCTGCTCGACATGGACGAGGTGGAGCGCCTTGCAAAAGAGCACAAGCCGAAGCTGATCCTCGCCGGCGGCACCGCCTATTCGCGGGTGTGGGACTGGAAGCGTTTCCGCGAGATCGCCGACGAGATCGGCGCCTGGCTGATGGTCGACATGGCACACATCGCCGGCCTCGTTGCCGGTGGCCAGCACCCGTCGCCGCTGCCGCACGCCCATGTGGTCACCACCACGACGCACAAATCTCTGCGTGGCCCGCGCGGCGGCATGATTCTGACCAATGACGAAGCATTGGCGAAAAAATTCAATTCGGCCGTGTTCCCGGGCCTGCAGGGCGGTCCGCTCATGCATGTGATTGCCGCCAAGGCGGTTGCGCTGGGCGAGGCGCTCAAGCCGGACTTCAAGACCTATGCACGCGACGTGGTGGCGAATGCCCGTGCTCTGGCCGAGAGCCTGAAGGAAACCGGTCTCGATATCGTGTCGGGTGGTACCGACAACCACCTGATGCTTGTGGACCTGCGCCCCAAGAACGCGACCGGCAAGCGCGCCGAGGCTGCCCTTGGCCGCGCCAACATCACCTGCAACAAGAACGGTATCCCGTTCGACCCCGAAAAGCCCTTCGTCACCTCGGGCATCCGTCTTGGCACGCCGGCGGGCACCACGCGCGGCTTCGGCACGGCCGAGTTCCGCGAAATCGGCCATCTGATTGCCGAGGTGCTCGACGGTCTCAAGGCGGCGAACTCGGATGAGGGCAACGCCCAGGTCGAACAGGCTGTGAAGGACAAGGTGATCGCACTGACCGAGCGCTTCCCGCTCTACCCCTATCTGGGGTAAGCAGTCACGAATGGATTCGTGAACAAGGGCCCGATATGCGCTGTCCCTACTGCCAGTCGGAAGACACACAGGTGAAGGATTCCCGCCCCGCCGAAGACGGGGCGGCGATCCGGCGACGGCGCGCCTGTCCCGATTGCGGCGGGCGTTTCACAACTTTTGAGCGCATTCAGCTGCGCGATCTGGTGGTGGTCAAGCGGTCGGGCCGCAAGGTGCCGTTCGACCGCGACAAGCTGATGCGCTCCTTCGACATCGCACTTAGAAAGCGCAATGTGGAGCCGGAGCGCGTGGAACGCGCGGTCACCGGCATCGTGCGCCAGCTGGAAAGCTCGGGCGAGACGGAAATCCCCTCCGACGACATCGGCCTGCTTGTCATCGATGCTCTGAAGGCGCTGGATGACGTGGCCTATGTACGTTTTGCTTCGGTCTACCGCAATTTCCGCGAAGCCAAGGATTTTCAGGACGTGCTGGGCGAGCTGAAGGGCAAAGAGGACTGAGGATGGAGAGCGGGCCGGCAAGCGAGCTCGACCGGCGGTTCATGGCGGCTGCGATCCGGCTGTCGCGCCGCAACCTCGGTCTGACCGGCACCAATCCCTCCGTTGGAACGCTGATCGTGCGCGATGGACGCATCGTCGGCAGGGGCGTCACCGCGATTGGCGGGCGCCCG
>NZ_BAMP01000114.1 GCF_000615975.1 Nitratireductor aquibiodomus NL21 = JCM 21793
TCGGCGCCGAAGCGGGGCGCGGCGCGCGGCATCGGCTGAAGGTCGACGGCGGCACGTTCACGCTGATCGATGAGAGCTTCAACGCGAATCCGGCCTCGATGGAGGCGGCGTTCGACCTTCTGAAACGGGCGGATCTCGGCGACGGCGGACGGCGCATCGCCATTCTGGGCGATATGGCCGAACTTGGCTCCCATGCGGAGAAGCTGCATGCCGGGCTCGCCGATCTGGTGACCGGGGCGGGGACGGACTGCGTTTATCTCGCCGGGCGGGAAATGAAGGCGCTGGCGGCAGCGCTGCCGCAGGGGCTGCCGGTGGAATACCGCGAGGCGACCGACGACTTGCGCGATCTCGTGGTGAAGGCGGTGAAACCCGGCGACGCGTGATGATCAAATCTTCGAAGAGCATCGGCTTCAACAGACTGGTCGACGCCTTTATCAACACCTATCCGGGCGCGGCGACGGGAGACTGATCCATGCTCATGATGCTCGTTGAACTGGCCGATGAAGTTTCGGTCTTCAACGTATTCCGCTACATCACCTTCCGCACCGGCGGCGCGCTGATTACCTCGGCGCTGATCGTGTTCCTGTTCGGGCCCATGATCATCGCCTCGCTCAGGGTTCGGCAGGGCAAGGGCCAGCGATCCGCGCCGACGGGCCGCAGACCCATTTCAAGAAGGCGGGAACGCCGACCATGGGCGGGCTCATGATGCTCTCGGGTATTCTCGGCTCCTGCGCGCTGTGGGCGAACCTTTCCAGCGTTTATGTCTGGGTGGTGCTGATGGTGACGGTGGGCTTTGGCGCCATCGGTTTCTACGACGATTATCTCAAGGTGACGAAGCAGTCGCATCTGGGCTTTTCGGGCAAGGCGCGGCTTTCGGCGGAATTCCTGATTGCGGGGATTGCCGCATGGACCATTATGCAGGCGGGGCAGGCGCCGTTTTCCTCGTCGCTCACCTTTCCGTTCTTCAAGGATTTTCTGCTCAATCTGGGTATTTTCTTCATCCCGTTCGCGGCCTTCGTGATCGTGGGGGCTGGCAATGCGGTGAACCTGACGGACGGGCTCGACGGGCTTGCGACCGTGCCGGTGATGGTGGCGGCGGCGTCGTTCGGCGTGATCGCCTATCTTTCCGGTAACGCCATTTTCGCCAACTATCTGCAGATCCATTTCGTGCCGGGCACGGGTGAGCTGGCGGTGATTCTGGGTGCGGTGATCGGCGCGGGGCTCGGCTTCCTGTGGTTCAACGCGCCGCCGGCGGCGATCTTCATGGGAGACACCGGATCGCTGGCACTGGGCGGTCTGATCGGCTCGGTGGCCGTTGCCACCAAACACGAGATCGTGCTCGCCATTATCGGCGGGCTGTTCGTTGTGGAGATCCTGTCGGTGATCATCCAGGTGGCGGTCTTCAAGATGACCGGCAAACGCGTGTTCCTGATGGCGCCGATACACCACCATTTCGAAAAGCTCGGCTGGACCGAAAGCCAGGTGGTGATCCGGTTCTGGATCATCGCCGTGCTGCTCGCCCTGATCGGGCTTTCCACGCTCAAGCTGCGCTAGGAAGAGCGAATGATCCCGGCTTCGGTTTTCAAGGACAGGACCATCGCCCTTTTCGGGCTCGGTGGGTCGGGCATAGCCACAGCGCGGGCGCTTTTGGCTGGCGGGGCGCGGGTGACGGCGTTCGACGACAACCCCGACAGCGTGGCGCGGGCGGCAGGCGAGGGTGTGCCGACCGGCGACCTGCGTGCCATCGACTGGAGCGCGCAGGATGCGTTCGTCCTCTCGCCGGGTGTGCCGCTGACGCATCCGCGTCCGCATTGGAGCGTGGAACTGGCACGGGCGGCAGATGTCGAGATCATCGGAGACGTGGAGCTTTTTGCACGTGAGCGCCGGGCGCACGCGCCCGAGGCGCCCTTCGTCGCGATCACGGGCACGAACGGCAAATCGACCACGACGGCGCTGATCGCGCATGTTCTCGAGCAGGCCGGTCGTGACACGCAGATGGGCGGCAATATCGGCCGTGCCGTGATGACGCTCGATCCGCCAGAGGCGGGGCGGCATTATGTGGTGGAGTGTTCTTCCTACCAGATCGACCTCGCGCCGACACTGGACCCCTCGGTCGGGATTCTGCTCAACCTGTCGCCCGATCACCTGGACCGTCATGGCTCGTTCGAGAACTACGCCGGCATAAAGGAACGGCTGGTGGCGAAGAGCGGGCTTGCCATTGTCGGCGTCGACGACCCCGATTGCCGGCGCATCGCCGACCGGCTGGAGAAGGACGGGCGCAGGCTCCTGCGTATTTCGGCGACATCCTCGCTGGCGGACGGGTTCTATCTTGAAGGACACAGCCTCATGCGTGCGGTCGGCGGGGTTGCCGAGAAGCTGGCGACACTTGAGGGGATCGGCTCCCTGCGCGGCGCGCACAATGCGCAGAACGCGCTTGCCGCCCTCGCTGCCTGTCTCGAGTGTGGTCTTTCGGCGTCAGAAATCCAGGCCGGATTCAACAGCTTCCCGGGACTTGCCCACCGCATGGAGCAGGTGGCCCGCAGGGGGCGGGTTCTCTTCGTCAACGATTCCAAGGCCACCAATGCCGACGCGGCGGAGCGGGCACTGGCAAGTTTCGAGCGCATCTACTGGATCGCCGGCGGCCTGCCCAAGGACGGCGGAATTGAAACACTGAAGAGCTTTTTACCACGCATCGCCAAAACCTACCTGATCGGCGAGGCAGCGCCGGCTTTCGCCGCCACCATAGGGGAGGCGACGGCGTTTGAGATTTCGGGTACCATAGACAGGGCCGTTGACCATGCGGCGCGTGATGCGGCGGGCGATCCCGCGCCGGAGGCTGTTGTCCTGTTTTCGCCGGCGTGTGCGAGTTTCGATCAGTTCAGAAATTTTGAGGTGCGCGGCGATGCCTTCCGCGAAGCGGTGCGTTCGCTCGCCGGTGCCGAGATGATGGGGAGCAAGTGACATGGTGAGCCGCACCGACCGAAGCCCGGTTGCCAACTGGTGGTGGACCATCGACCGGTGGTTCCTCGCAGCCTTCCTGATGCTTATGGGACTGGGCGTGCTTCTTTCCTTCGCCGCCAGCCCTGCGGTTGCGGAGCGCATTGGTCTGTCGAGCTTTCACTTCGTTACCCGTCAGATCATATACATGCTTCCGGCCGTGGTGGTGATGATCGCTGTTTCCTTCCTCAGTCCCCGTCAGGTGCGGCGTGTGGCTCTGGTCATGCTGGCCGGGTCGCTTGTTCTGATGGTGGTGACGCTTTTCGCCGGCATGGAGGTCAAGGGCTCGCGGCGCTGGCTCTATATATTCGGCGTTTCTGTTCAGCTTCGGAGTATCTGAAACCGGCTTTCGTGGTTATCTGTGCCTGGCTCTTCCATGAACATGCCCGGCAACCGGAAATTCCCGGTAATCTTTTTGCCATGCTTTTGCTTGGTCTGGTCATGGCGCTTCTGGTTGCGCAGCCCGATCTTGGACAGACGATGCTCGTGCTCGGTACCTGGGGAGCAATGTTCTTCATTGCCGGTATGCCATGGCTGTGGATTGCCGTTCTGGGCGCCCTGGGAGCCGGAGGCGCTTTTCTCGCCTACACGATTTTCCCTCACGTGGCCGATCGTATCGACCGCTTCCTGACCGGTGAGGGCGATACCTATCAGGTGGATATGAGCATCGAGGCGATCACCCGCGGGGGCTGGTTCGGACGCGGCCCGGGCGAGGGAACGGTGAAGCGCATACTTCCCGACAGCATACGGACTTCGTCTTCGCGGTTGCCGGCGAGGAGTTTGGCATCATCCTGTGCCTGATCCTGCTTGGCCTGTTTGCCTTTGTGGTCTTGCGGGGGCTGACGAAAGCGCGGCGTGAGGACGATGACTTCACCCGCTATGCGGTGAGTGGACTGGTGATCCTGTTCGGTTTCCAGTCGATCATCAATATGGGTGTCAACATCCGCATGCTGCCGGCGAAGGGCATGACACTTCCCTTCATCTCCTATGGCGGTTCCTCACTGATAGCGATGGCCATTTCCATGGGCTTTGTGCTCGCGCTCACGCGCCGCAAACCTGAGAAACGCCGTCCCGTGACCTATGCGACTCCTTCGGGACGCGAGGCGGTCGCCGGCTGACATGAATAAGGGCACGATACTTCTTGCCGCCGGCGGGACCGGCGGCCATCTCTTTCCGGCCGAAGCGCTCGCGCATGCGCTCCACGAGCGTGGCTGGCAGGTGCATCTGGCGACCGACAAACGGGCGGCGCGATTTTCGGGCGACTTTCCGGCTGCGGAAACGCATATCGTCGAAAGCGCCACATTCGGATCCAAGAACCCCATCGCACTTCTCAGGGCTGGCTGGACTATCTGGCGTGGCGTCAAGCAGGCATCCGCACTGCTGCAGCGGCTAAAACCTGCTGCCGTGGTCGGGTTTGGCGGGTATCCCACACTGCCGCCTCTGTGGGCGGCGACACGGCGGGGCGTTCCGGCGCTGATCCATGAGCAGAACGCGGTGATGGGACGCGCAAACAAGGCGCTGGCGGCGCGTGTGCAGGCGATTGCTGGTGGATTTCTTGCGGCTGAAGGACCTTTTGCGGACAAGATCATTGCCACGGGAAATCCGGTCCGTCCGGCGGTGATCGAGGCGGCAGCGGTGCCCTATCGCGCGCCGGATGCGGGAGCGCCGTTCCATCTTCTCGTTTTTGGTGGCAGCCAGGGTGCGCAGTTTTTTTCGGAGGCGATCCCCGCAGCCGTCGAAGAGCTCAGGCCGGAACAGCGCGCGCGGCTTGTCGTGACCCAGCAGGCGCGGCCCGAAGACGAGGCGGATGTTCGCACTGCCTATGAAAAGCTCGGTGTGCCTGCGGAAGTCTCGCCTTTTTTCAATGACATGGCACGCCGGATTGCCGGGAGCCATCTGGTGATTTCGCGCTCCGGCGCGTCGACCGTTTCGGAAATCGCAGCCATTGGCCGGCCGGCCTTTCTGGTGCCGTATCCCCATGCGCTCGATCACGATCAGGCAGCCAATGCCGCGGCACTGGAGCGGGCCGGCGGTGCGGAACTTCATCCGCAGGCCACGCTGAGCGCTGAGCGCCTTGCCGGTCTGATCGGCGGGGCAATGGAGAACTCCCGGCGCCTGACTGAAATGGCCGGGGCCGCGCGCGGCGTGGGCAAAACGAACGCGGCGGCGTTGCTTGCAGACGTGGTTGAGGCTATTGCCTCCGGCCAATCCGCCAAAACAGTGAAAGAAGGAACCCACGCATGAAAATGCCGGAGACGATCGGAACCGTGCACTTCGTCGGTATCGGCGGCATCGGCATGAGCGGAATTGCCGAGGCGCTGCATACACTTGGCTACAAGGTGCAGGGTTCGGACCAGTCCGAGAATGCCAATGTGGTGCGCCTGCGTGAGAAAGGCATCGAGGTTTTTGTCGGCCATGCGGCAGAAAATCTGGGCGAGGCTGAAGTCATCGTTGTCTCCACGGCCATCAGGAAGAACAATCCCGAGCTTGTTGCGGCACGTGAGAAGCATCTGCCGATCGTTCGACGTGCGGAAATGCTGGCCGAGCTGATGCGGTTTCGGCAGGCGGTCGCCATTGGCGGCACGCATGGCAAGACAACGACCACCTCGATGGTGGCTGCGCTGTTCGATGCAGGCGGTTTTGACCCGACGGTCATCAATGGAGGCATCATCAACGCCTATGGAACCAATGCCCGTATGGGCGAGGGCGACTGGATGGTGGTGGAAGCCGATGAGAGCGACGGCAGCTTTCTGAAACTCCCGGCCGAAATTGCCGTCATCACGAATATCGACCCCGAACATCTCGATCACTATGGCGATTTTGACAAGTTGCGGGCGGCGTTTCGTCAGTTTGTCGAAAACGTGCCGTTTTACGGCTTCGCTGCCATGTGCATCGATCATGCCGAAGTGCAGGCGCTGGTGGGGCGGATCGAAGACCGCCGCGTCGTCACCTATGGCGAAAACCCGCAGTCGGATGTGCGTTTTGCCAACCACCGCATGGATGGACCGGTTTCCGTGTTTGACGTGATCTTTCGCGACCGCAAGACGGGTGGCACGGAGACGCTCGAGGGACTTCGCCTGCCTATGCCTGGAAAACACAATGTTTCGAACGCGACGGCGGCGATCGCCGTTGCGCATGAACTGGGCATTGACCATGAAGCGATCCGCGCGGGGCTTGCGGGCTTTGGTGGCGTGAAGCGCCGCTTTACGCTGACCGGAACCTGGAACGGCGTGAGCGTTTTTGACGATTACGGGCATCACCCGGTGGAAATCCGCGCCGTTCTCAAAGCCGCGCGTGAGGCCTGCAAGGGACGGATTCTCGCCATCGCCCAGCCGCACCGCTATTCGCGGCTGCACGATCTCTACGATGATTTCGCCGCATGCTTCAACGAAGCGGACAAGGTGCTGATCGCGCCGGTTTATGCGGCGGGCGAAGAGCCGATCGACGGTGTGTCCTCCGAGGCGCTGGTTTCGCGCGTTCGTGCGGCGGGCCATCGCGATGTCGCTCATATCGAGGGACCGGAAGCGGTGGAGCCCATTGTACGGCGCTGGGCGAAGGAGGGGGACTTCATCGTCTATCTGGGCGCTGGCAACATCACGCAATGGGCATATGCCCTGCCGGACGATCTGGGGGCGAAGGGATGAGCGGTGCCGCGCTGCTTGACCGTCTTGGGGACCGCCTGTCGGGTCTGCGGGGGCGCATGACGCCTGATGCCGGCATGGACAAGATCACATGGTTTCGTGCCGGCGGTCCCGCGGACGCGCTGTTTCAGCCAGCCGACGAGGAGGACCTGGCTGCCTTCCTGAAGGCGGTACCGGAAGACATTCCGGTTACTATGGTGGGGATCGGCTCGAACCTGCTTGTGCGTGAAGGCGGCATTCGCGGCTTCGTGGTGCGGTTGTCGGCCAAGGGGTTCGGTCAGGCCGAGGTGGTTTCGGACACGCGCATTCGCGCCGGTGCTGCCATCCCCGACAAGCGCCTTGCGGCAGCGGCGCTTGAGGCCGGGATTGGCGGCTTTCACTTCTATCACGGCATACCCGGAGG
The DNA here is from genome assembly GCF_000615975.1 of Nitratireductor aquibiodomus NL21 = JCM 21793. GTDB lineage: Bacteria > Pseudomonadota > Alphaproteobacteria > Rhizobiales > Rhizobiaceae > Nitratireductor > Nitratireductor aquibiodomus. The sequence goes on from NZ_BAMP01000114.1 coordinate 7,042, forward strand.
ACTGGGTGGGGCGCTGCGCATGAATGCGGGCGCCAATGGCGTCGAGACGAAGGAGCGCGTCGTTGAGGTGCGTGCGCTCGACCGGAAGGGCGAACTACACATCTTCTCGAACGCCGATATGGGGTATGCCTATCGGCATTCCTCTGTGCCGAAGGATCTGATCTTCACCTCGGCCCTGATGGAGGGCTACCCCGAAGACCGGGAGACCATCCAGAAAGAGATGGATGCGGTGCAGCACCATCGCGAGACCGTGCAGCCGGTGCGGGAGAAGACGGGTGGCTCGACATTCAAGAATCCGCCCGGGACTTCGGCCTGGAAAGAGGTCGACAAGGCGGGATGCCGCGGGCTCACCATCGGCGGGGCACAGATGTCGCCCATGCACTGCAATTTCATGATCAACACGGGTACGGCGAGCGGATACGATCTCGAATATCTCGGCGAGACGGTGCGGGCGCGCGTGCTCGAGCATTCGGGCATTCGCCTGGAATGGGAGATCAAGCGCATCGGCGAGTTCAGGGAAGGCCGACGGATCGACCGCTGCTGGGGCAAATGCTCTGAAGTTGCATGCGGTTTTCTGCATGACGCAGAGAACCTTCCCAATTGTGGCGCCCGTGATCCCGACCCGTGTCAAGTTGCACCGCGCGGGTGTTCGCGTTCACAAAGTGTAAAATTTTCAGAAAATTGAATCTTCGGGAATCTCAAGCCCTTGCCATGGAATCAAACCTCTGATTCTTTGGCTCATAAGTAATCACTGATTTGAGTCGCGGCGTTCGGGTCGGGGGCTTTCCTAATCGAGGAGGTCTCACTCGGCCAATGCAGCTTATCGCCCAAAATTCTGGGCGGCCGGACAAGGGGGTAGCCGGACCATGAAGAGAAAGAACGTCGCCGTCCTGATGGGAGGTTTCTCCTCCGAGCGGCCGGTCAGTCTTTCTTCCGGCACTGCCTGCGCCGATGCTCTCGAGGTCGAGGGATATGCCGTCACGCGCGTCGATGTCGGGCGCGATGTGGCGCGTGTCCTGTCTGAGCTCAATCCCGATGTCGCCTTCAATGCCCTGCATGGCCCGTTCGGTGAGGACGGGGCTATCCAGGGTATTCTCGAATATCTCGACATTCCCTACACGCATTCCGGCGTGCTGGCATCCGCGCTGGCCATGGACAAGCAGCTTGCCAAAACGGTGGCGAAGGCGGAGGGTATTCCTGTTGCCGACGCGCTGGTGGTCAACCGCTTCGAGATCGGCAATGAGCACCCCATGGCGCCGCCCTATGTGGTGAAGCCGGTCAATGAGGGGTCGAGCTTCGGTGTGGTCATTGTCACCGAAGGGCAGAGCAACCCGCCGCAGATCATCAGTTCGACCGAGTGGCAATATGGCGAACGCGTCATGGTGGAGCGCTACATTGCCGGGCGTGAATTCACCTGCGCGGTGATGGGCGAGCGGGTGCTCGGCATCGCGGAGATCATTCCGGTCGGGCACGCCTTTTACGATTACGATTCAAAATACGTTCCGGGTGGCTCAAAACACGAATGCCCGGCAAAACTTTCACCAAATATTTACCAAAAAATAGAAACACTGGCCCTTAAGGCACACAAGGCTATTGGCTGCCGGGGCGTGTCCCGGTCCGACTTCCGTTTCGACGATCGCAAATCCGATGATGGGGAGCTTGTCTGGTTGGAGGTGAACACGCAGCCCGGCATGACGCCAACCTCTCTGGTGCCCGAGATCGCCGCTGCGGCGGGAATTGGGTTTGGTGAATTGTTGAGTTGGATTGTGGAGGACGCCTCGTGTTCTCGCTGACGTCATCTCAAGCCGGGACAGGCCGGAGCGGTGGACGCTTTCGCGGCGGCGATGTCGTGTTGCCGCGCTGGCTGCGTCGCCCGGCACGTTTCATGCACAGGGTCAACGCGGGTGAAGTCGAGGCGCCGCGCTACGGCGCGACGATCGCGACTGCGGTGCTGCTTGGAGCCACGGCGGTATATGGGACACTGGCCGGCGGGCATCTGCCGCAGGTTCTGCAGAGCGTTACCGCGCGGACGGGGCTTGCGATCGCGCAGGTCCATGTGGTCGGAAATGAAGAAACCTCGGAGATCGATGTTCTGCAAGAGGTCGGTCTGAATGGCTGGACGGCGCTGGTCGGCTTCAATGCCGAAGAGGCGCGGCAGCGCCTTGCCGGTCTGCCCTGGGTTGAGGGTGTTGCCGTGCGCAAGGTCTATCCGGCGACGCTGGAAGTGGACATCACCGAGAAGAAGGCATTTGCGATCTGGCAGCATGGCAACGCGCTGTCGCTGATTGAAAAGGATGGCTCCGTGATCGCGCCGTTCGACGGCGGGCGCTACACGGCGCTGCCGATGGTGATCGGTGCGGGTGCGCGTGAGGCGGGGCCCGAATTCATCGCCAAGGTGGCGCGTCATCCCTCCATTGCGGGTGAGGTGCGTGCTATATTCGTGTTGGTGGACGGCGCTGGGATCTGCGTCTGAAGAATGGCGTGACGATCAAGCTGCCCGAGACCAACGAGGCGCTGACACTGGCGACGCTGGCCGCTCTCGATCGCAAGAACGGTCTTCTTTCCCGCGACATCACTTCGGTGGACATGCGGCTTCCCGACCGTATGGCGATCGGCCTTTCGGAAGAGGCCGCCAAGGCGCATCAGGAAACGATGCGCGAGCGCTACAAGGCGCGGATTGCAGGCGGGGCGCAGATATGAGCTGGTTATCAGAACCCAAGAAAGGCGCCGTGCGCCGCTCCGGCATCATCACGGTTCTTGACGTCGGTTCGAGCAAGGTCTGCTGCATCATCGCCAGGCTCATGCCTGCGGAAGAGGGACGGGCGCTGCGCCATCGCACGCATCGTGTGAAGGTCATCGGCATCGGCCATCAGCAGTCGCAGGGCATGAAGTCGGGCGTGATCGTCGATCTCGACCGGGCCGAGGAAGCGATCCGGCTGGCGGTGGACGCGGCCGAGCGCATGGCGGGGCTGACGGTGGATTCGCTGATCGTCAATGTGTCGGCAGGGCGGCTGCGCAGCGAGACGATCTCCGCGTCGATCAATCTTGGCGGGCATGAGGTCGCCCAGTCCGACATCAACCGCGTTCTCGCGGCCGGTGCGCGGCAGGGGCTGGAGACCGAGCGCGAGGTGGTGCATTCGCTGGCGACGGGGTTCAGCCTCGACGCGGAGCGCGGCATTCGCGATCCGCGCGGCATGGTCGGTTCCGAACTCGGCGTCGACATGCACATCCTGACGGCGGATGCGGCGCCGCTGCGCAATCTGGAGCTCTGCATCAACCGTTCGCATCTTTCGGTCGAGCGCATGGTGGCGACGCCTTACGCAAGCGGCCTGGCGGCACTGGTGGATGACGAGGCGCAGATGGGCGCTGCCTGCATCGACATGGGCGGCGGCACGACGACGATCTCCGTTTTCGCGGAGGGCAAGTTCGTGTGGGCCGATGCGCTGCCGGTCGGCGGCAATCATGTGACGATGGATCTGGTGCGTGGCCTCTCGGCGCGGCTTGAGGATGCGGAGCGGCTGAAGGTGATGCACGGTTCGGCGCTGATCTCTTCGAGCGACGACCGGGATATCGTTTCGATCCACCCGATGGGGGCGGATCCGGGCGAACAGCCGATCCAGGTGCCACGCGCCGTGATGACAAGGATCATCCGCGCGCGCATCGAGGAAACGCTGGAGATGGCTCGCGACAAGCTCAACCGCTCCGGCTATGGCGGCCTTGTGGGACGTCGTGTGGTTCTAACGGGTGGCGCAAGCCAGCTTGTCGGTCTGCCCGAGGCAACCCGGCGGCTGTTCGGGCGCAATGTCAGGCTCGGGCGTCCGCTCGGCGTGGCGGGGCTTCCCGAGGCGGCCAAGGGGGCGGCGTTCTCCGCTTCCGTGGGGCTGTTGATTTATCCGCAGGTGGCGGAGTTCGAAAACCGTGGCCGCAGCGGCAAGAGCGGCATATTCACCCGTGCGACCGGCACTGGCGGCCGGTTTCAGCGCGTCAGCCAATGGCTGAAAAGCAACTTCTAGCGGGGGCGGCCCCGAATGACGACCGCGGCGGCGAGGCGGCGGCAAAGGCGGAAAGGACGAGGACAATGACTATCAATCTGCAGAAGCCGGATATTACCGAGCTGAAGCCACGCATCACCGTGTTCGGTGTCGGGGGCGGGGGCGGCAATGCCGTCAACAACATGATCAATGCGGGCCTGCGGGGCGTCGAGTTCGTCGTCGCCAACACCGACGCACAGGCGCTGACCCAGTCCAAGGCCGAACGCCTGATCCAGCTCGGCGCTGCTGTGACCGAGGGACTGGGTGCCGGTTCGCAGCCGGAAGTTGGAAAGGCCGCCGCCGAAGAATGCATCGACGAGCTGGTCGATCACCTGTCCTCCACCCATATGTGCTTCGTGACCGCCGGCATGGGCGGTGGTACCGGCACCGGTGCTGCGCCCGTCGTGGCACGCGCTGCCCGCGAAAAGGGTATTCTGACCGTTGGCGTCGTCACCAAGCCGTTCCACTTCGAAGGCCAGCGCCGTATGAAGACGGCGGAAGCCGGCATCGAGGAACTGCAGAAGTGCGTCGACACGCTGATCGTCATTCCGAACCAGAATCTCTTCCGCATCGCCAACGACAAGACGACCTTCGCCGACGCCTTCGCGATGGCTGACCAGGTGCTCTATTCGGGCGTTGCCTGCATCACCGACCTGATGGTCAAGGAAGGCCTGATCAACCTCGACTTCGCCGACGTTCGCTCGGTGATGCGCGAGATGGGCAAGGCCATGATGGGCACCGGCGAGGCTTCCGGCGAGGGCCGTGCAATGGCTGCTGCCGAGGCTGCAATCGCCAACCCGCTGCTGGACGAGAGCTCCATGAAGGGCGCACGCGGCCTTCTGATCTCGATCACCGGCGGCCGTGATCTCACGCTGTTCGAGGTGGATGAGGCAGCAACCCGTATCCGCGAGGAAGTGGACCCGGACGCGAACATCATTCTCGGCGCGACCTTCGACGAGGACCTGGAAGGCGTTATCCGCGTCTCCGTGGTGGCTACCGGCATCGACAAGTCCGCAGCGGAAATTTCCGCACCCGCTACCGCGACGCGCCCGGTGCAGCAGCCCCGTGCCATCGAAGCCCAGCGCCCGGCGGCAGCCGCCGTCGAAGCTAAGCCGCAGCCTGTCGCTACCGATCCGGTCGCAGACGCGATTCGCCAGGCAGAGCGTGCTGCATCAGAGCCCACGCCGGCTC
>NZ_BAMP01000113.1 GCF_000615975.1 Nitratireductor aquibiodomus NL21 = JCM 21793
TGGCTGGCGCGGTCGGTTCAATCAGACTGAACGCTGAATTAATTTTCACTCACTGTTGCGATTTGAAATAACGCGCGTTATGTCAGTAGCCATGTCTGGTATTTTCACATGACGTGTGAGGCGGAATGAAGTCTCACGGTGTACCTGCAGCATGCAGGCCTGTGTGAAATATTTTGCAGGTGTTCGGCCTGTATTTCATTTTCCATAAAATAATCAACCAAGAGGAATCATGAAACCCAAGCTACGGGTCGAGAATGTTTACAAGATATTTGGAGACTATCCAGAACAAGCGCTCGAAGGTCTGAAACAGGACAAGTCCAAGATCGAGATTTTCGAGGAAACGGGGCAGACGGTCGGTGTACAGGACGTCAGTTTCGATGTCCGCGAAGGCGAGATTTTCGTGGTGATGGGCCTGTCCGGCTCCGGGAAATCGACACTCGTCAGAACATTGAACGGCCTGATCCCGCCCACCTATGGCAAAATCCTGATCGACGAAGACGACGTGGCGAGCTGCTCGGCCGAGCGCCTGCGCAGGGTGCGGCGTGAGAAGATCACCATGGTGTTTCAGCATTTCGCGCTGTTCCCGCACAAGACCGTCGCGGAAAACGCAGCCTATGGTCTGAAAATCAAGGGAGAAGGGGCCGCGTCGCGGCGCCAGAAGGCGCTGGCCGCGCTCGAGCAGGTCGGCCTTGCAGCCTACGCGGACAGCTATCCGGACGAACTGTCGGGCGGCATGCAGCAGCGCGTCGGGCTTGCACGCGGGCTCGCCACCAATCCCGAGATTCTGCTGATGGACGAGCCGTTCGGTGCGCTTGATCCGCTGATCCGCCGCGAAATGCAGGAAGAGCTCCTTCACCTGCAGAAAAAGCTCAAGAAGACCATCATTTTCATCACCCACGATCTCAATGAGGCGCTGCTTCTTGGTGACAAGATCGCCATCATGAAGGACGGACGCTTCGTTCAGGTCGGCACCGCGCAGGAGATCGTCGACAATCCCGCCGATGACTATGTTGCCGCCTTCGTTGGCGACATCGATCGGGGGCGCGTGTTCGACGCTGCTCATGTCGCCGAGCGTCCGATTACCGTGGAACTCGGGGAGAAGGGGGCTGCGGAAAAGGCGCTCGACCTGATGGAGGAGCACAACCGCAACGCGCTCTATGTGGTCGAAGAGGACCGGATCGCCGGTCTCGTGACGTATCAGGAACTGGCGGTTGCCGCCCGCGAGGAAGGCCGCACCGACCTTTCGGAAGTGCTGGTTACGGAGGTTCCGACCGTTTCGCGCGAGACGCCGCTCAACGAGCTCTATGGTGCAGCGAGTGCCGGCTACCCCATTGCCGTGGCCGACAAACGTGGCCGTCTCGCCGGGGTAATCGAGCCGCAGGCGGTGTTTTCCCAGCTCTCGGGCGAGGAAAACGACGATACGGCAGCATCTGTGGATGAAGCCGAAGCCAGCTCCGCACAGAAAGGAGAACGCCAATGATCAGCCCCGCCGATCTCGTTCAGATTCCGCTCGACGACTGGGTAAACAGTTTCGTCCGCGACTTTCTGGTGCCGAATTTCCGACCGTTCTTCCGGGCGATGCAGACGCCGGTGACGGCGGTTCTAGCTGGCTCGACGCCTTCTTCCACTGGCTGCCCATGCTGGTTTTCACGGCGGGCCTCACGCTCATCGCCTGGCGCACCGCTGGACGCGGCGTCGCCATCTTCACGCTTGTTGCGCTCGCATTTATCGACATGATCGGCCTGTGGCCGGAAACCATGACCACCCTGTCGATGATCATCACCTCGGTTCTCTTCTGCGCCATTATCGGCATTCCGCTCGGCATCTGGAGCGCGCGCAGTGATCGTGTGCTGTTCGTCGTGCGACCGATTCTCGACATCATGCAGACGATCCCGTCCTTCGTTTATCTGGTGCCGATCGTGATGCTGTTCGGCGTCGGCATGGTGCCGGGCATCATCGCCACGATCATTTTTGCCCTGCCGCCGATCATCCGTCTCACCAATCTGGGCATCCGCAATGTACGGGGTGATCTGATCGAAGCGGCGGAAGCCTTCGGCTCCACGCGCTGGCAGATGCTGTGGGAGGTGCAGTTTCCGCTGGCCCTGCGCACCATCATGGCCGGCCTGAACCAGACCCTGATGCTGGCCCTGTCCATGGTGGTCATTGCTGCACTCATCGGTGCCGGCGGGCTTGGCCTCACGGTCTATACGGGCCTTGGGCGCCTGAATGTGGGCGCGGCCACCGCCGGCGGCATCGGCATCGTGCTTCTGGCGATCATTCTCGATCGCATCACGCAATCGCTCGGCGAGAAAAAAGCCGTGCAGTCGCCTTCGCTCTGGCAGACGCTGCGCTCGATGTTTGCGCTCGGCAAGCCGGGTGACGAAGAAAAAGCGGGCAAGGCCGCATAGGGCACCGTCCGTCTCGCGGGACGCGACTGCGCGTTCCGCTTTCACGGCAGCGGCCAGGTCCTGACCCCGAACGCTGCCACAGTTCATGAACACGAATTTAAGGAGACTGCTTATTATGACTGGTCTTAAGAAAACCATTCCCGCAATCGCAGCGCTCGCGCTGCTCGGCTCCGTCGCAATGCCGGCGATGGCGCAGGACGGCCCCGGCGCCGGCAAGACCATCAAGATGGCTCAGGCCACCTGGGACACGGGCTGGTTCCACGCCGAAATCTACAAGCAGATGTTTGAAGAGCTTGGCTACACGGTCGAAGGCCCGACCACGCTCGACAACCCGCCCTTCTACCAGGCGGTCGGCTATGGCGATGTTGACCTTTGGGTGAACGGCTGGTTCCCGATCCACGACACCTATCGCCCGGCTTTCGAGGCATCCGCCGAGATCATCGGTGCTGTCGCGGCCGGCGGCGCGCTGCAGGGCTACCTCGTCGACAAGGCGTCGGCTGAGAAGTTCGAGATCAAGACGCTTGACGATTTCAAGCGCGACGAAGTCAAGGAAGCGTTTGACCGTGACGGCGACGGCAAGGCCGATCTCGTTGCCTGCCCGCCCGGCTGGGGCTGTGAAGTGGCGATTGAGGATCATCTGACCGAGTATGACCTCAAGGATCACATCAACGAGATCAAGGCGAGCTATTCGGCTTCGATGGCTGATGCCGTTGCTGCCTATGAGAGCGGTGAGCCGATCCTCTTCTACACCTGGACGCCCAACTGGACCGTCAATGAGCTGAAGCTTGGCGAAGACGTGGTCTGGATCCAGGTTCCCGAAGAGGCAACGGATGAGAACGCCGCTGCCGGCATTGATGCCTGCGTTGCCGATCCATGCGTCATGGGCTTCGAGGCCAACGACATCGTTCCGGTCGCCAACTCCAAATTCCTGGAGGAGAACCCCGCCGTCGCAACGCTGCTCAAATCGGCATCGATCCCGCTTGAAGACATCTTTGCCCAGAATTCGGCGATGAATGACGGCGCCGACAAACCCGAAGACATCAAGAAGCAGGCTTCGGACTGGATTTCCGGAAACCGCGATGCGGTCGACGGCTGGCTGGATGCAGCCCGCAAGGCGTCTGAATAACCCGTTTCATACGGGGCCTCATTTTCCCGGGGCCTTCTGAAACAACTGAACCGCGCGCTCTGACCGGCGCGCGGTTTTTTACGTTCGCAGTTCCAAAGCGCGGGTCGCCGTCCTCACTGAAGCCGGGGCGGGGACGTGTAGATCGGCACATTCAGATTGGGTGTGTTGGGCGTGATCAGGCGCGGAATGTCCCGCTGGCCGCGCATCCATTCCTGATGCTGGTCCTCCTGCATGTCGCGGCTGCGTTCCAGGTCGCGCTGCATGCGTGCCTGCCGCGACCGCTCCGCGTCATGCGCCCACACTTCATCTGCGGAGGCCGGGGCGGCAGCCAGCGCCGCCGTAAGGGCGGTCGCGACCATCAGGATGGTCATGTGTCTGACAGGCAGTCTCATGATACTCATTTAATGTACGCCGGCTTGTTTCGACAGGTTGTCTCAAAAATTTTCTAGTTCAGGAGCAGGATTGCGCCATTGAGCAGACCGGCGAAAAGTACCCAGGCCGCATAGGGCAGGAACACGAGCGCCGAAAGGCGGTCCACGCGCCAGCTTGCGATGATGAAGGCGATGACCGTGGCCAGTAGCAGCAGAATGATCACAAGCGCAGGGCCGATCATGTGCAGCGAAAAGAAGACTGGCGACCAGGCGAAGTTGAGCACCAGCTGCAGCCACCACAGGCGCATCGCCAGCTCGCGGCGCCCTCTGAGCCAGACACGCGCACCCGCCACGGCGATCAGCACATAAAGCACCGACCAGGTGGGTGCGAAAACCCAGTCTGGCGGATTGAACGCAGGCTTGTTCAACCCCGCATACCAGATGCCGGGAGCCGTCACATATCCTATGACGAGGCCGCCACCGACAACGAGAATAAGGAAAAACGGGAGAACGCGCAGAAGGGGCATGGGAACGTCCAGAAGTGTTGGGAACGGGGCGAGATCGGGGAACCTGTTTGGCTTAATCACATTAACGTTTCAGGCTCGTTTGCGTTCCATCCAGACGGGCCGCGCCGCGGACAGGTCAGGCGCATAATCAAAATCTCAAGCGGAAAGCACGTCACCCCGGTTGCCGTGTCGCACACGCATCTGTATTGCCGGAAGAAGGCTGCGCCCGTTCGCAGAGCTTTAGATCCCAGCCAGGGAGGTCCATTTGAGCGAACCGGAAGGACTGAACGAGAACGCCAACGCCGAAGGCGCGGAAACCATGGGCATCTATGACGCAGACGGTGTGGTTGCAGCGCCGTTCCTCGCTCATATCGGCGCAGCCATAGCCGACCGCGACACAATCACGCTCCGCCAGGAAGTCGGCGCGCTTCACCAGTCCGAGGTCGGTGACCTGCTCGAAGCGCTTTTGCCCGACCAGCGCCTCGCGCTCGTCGTGCTGATGGGCGATGATTTCGACTACACCGCGCTGACCGAGGTGGACGAGGCGATCCGTCTCGAAATCCTCGAAAACCTGCCCAATCAGCAGGTCGCACGCGCCGTCGAACAGCTCGATTCGGACGATGCCGTCTACATTCTGGAGGACCTCGACCAGGAGGACCAGGACGAGATTCTGGCCGAGCTTCCCTTCACCGAGCGCGTGCGCCTGCGCCGTTCGCTCGGCTACCCGGAAGAGACGGCCGGTCGGCGCATGCAGACCGAGTTCGTCGCGGTCCCGCCGTTCTGGACCGTCGGCCAGACCATCGACTATATGCGCGAAGAGCAGAACCTGCCCGAAAGTTTCTCGCAGATTTTCGTCATAGACCCCACCTTCCGCCTCGTGGGCGCCGTCGATCTCGACCGCATCCTGCGCACCAAGCGCGGGGTGAAGATCGAGGATGTGATGCGCGAGACGCGCCACGCCATCCCGGCCACGATGGACCAGGAGGAAGCCGCGCAGATCTTTGAAAAATACGACCTTCTGTCGGCCGCCGTTGTTGACGAAAACGAACGCCTCGTCGGCGTGCTCACCATCGACGATGTGGTCGACGTCATCCAGCAGGAAGCGGAGGAAGACCTTCTGCGCCTCGGCGGCGTCGGTGACGAGGAACTCTCCGACCGTGTCTGGACGGCGGCACGCTCGCGCGTCCCCTGGCTCATGGTCAACCTGATCACCGCGTTCCTCGCCGCTTCCGTCATTGGCCTGTTCGACGATACGATTGAAAAGGTCGTGGCGCTCGCCATCCTGATGCCCATCGTTGCCGGCATGGGCGGCAATGCCGGATCGCAGACCATGACGGTCACGGTGCGCGCACTCGCCACCCGCGACATCGACATCTACAATGCCGGCCGCATCATTCGCCGTGAAATGGGTGTCGGCCTCCTGAACGGCGTCGTGTTCGCCACGCTGATCGGCGTGGTCGCGGCCACATGGTTTCAGGACTACAATCTCGGCGGCATCATCGCTGCGGCAATGATCATCAACATGTTCGTCGCGGCCCTTGGCGGCATTCTCATCCCGCTCCTGCTCGACCGGGTCGGCGCCGACCCGGCAGTGGCATCAGCCGTATTCGTGACTGCCGTTACCGACGTGGTCGGCTTCCTCGCCTTCCTCGGCCTCGCCACCTGGTGGTTTGGGATCTAGAGCATTTTGCAGTCAGGTGGAATCACCTGACGTCCGCATAAATGCGGAAAGACAGACAGATAGAGTGGATCAGCGTTTCCGTGAAACGGTGAACCGCTCTAGGGGAATATCCAGAAAAGTGAAAGCGCTCCAGATCAGGCAGGCACCGGCATTGCCGACCGCCGCTCGCGGTAAAGTATGAAGAAGGCAATGGCCATATTGCCGAGGTTCCAGGCAATCCCGTTGAGGAAAGCGGCCTGATAGGAGCCTGTCAGGTCATAGATCCAGCCCGACATCCAGCCGCCGAGCGCCATGCCGATAATGGTCGCCATGATGACCACACCCATGCGCTGACCGGCCTCGCGTGCGGGCAGATATTCGCGCACGATGATCGCATAGCTCGGCACGATGCCGCCCTGCGACAGGCCGAAGATGAACGACACCATGTAGAGCGAGGCGAGCCCGTTGAAGGGTATGTAAAGGAACAGCGACAGGCATTGCAGCACCGAACCGATCAGCAGTGTCGGCACGCCGCCGATGCGGTCGGCGAGCAGTCCCGAAACCAGCCGGCTGGCAATGCCCGCGCCCAGCATCAGCGACAGCATCTCCGCGCCGCGTGCGATGTCGAAACCCAGGTCGATGCAATAGGCGACGATGTGCACCTGCGGCATCGACATGGCGACGCAGCAGCCCAGCCCGGCGAGCACCAGAAGCCCCTGCAGCACGCGCGGCGAGAGGTCGATCGGCTTTCGTCCGCCCGGGCGTCGCAAATGGGCGGCTGCGATATCGTCGGCCTGGTTCACATCGGGCCTTGCCCGCATCAGAAGCGCCAGCGGCACGATGCTGACGATGCAGAAAATGCCGATGCCGAGAAACGTGACCCGCCAGCTCGTGTGTTCCAGTGCAAACTTGATGACGGTCGGCCAGAGGACACCGGAAAGATAATTGCCGCAGGCGACCGCCGCCACGGCGATGCCCCGGCGCTTCTCGAACCAGTGGGAAATGTCCGCCAGAAGCGGGCCGAAACAGGCCGAGCCGCCGAGTCCGATCAGCCCCTGAAGGATAACGAACTGCCAGAGCGCGGTCGTGAAGCTTGAGGCGATGAAGCCAGCGCCAAGGGCTGCACCCGCGATTGCCACGGGCAGCGCCACGCCGATCCGGTCTGCAAATCGCCCGATAAGTACATTACCAAGCGCAAAGCCGATCATGGAGCTCGTATAGGGCAGGGACGCCGCGGCACGGTCGACACCGAACTCAGCCTGAATGGGCGGAAGCACAACGACGAAGGCCCACAGCCCCACCGTGCCGAATGTGCCCAGCAGCAGCGCGATCGTCATGCGGAACCAGGCATAGGAACCGTCGATCACCGTTTCGCTGGCGTTATGGGCAGGGCGAAGTTGCAAGCCGGTCGGTCCTTGTTCGAAAGCGTTCGCCCGCGCGGACGAACCTGCGCGAACTGGTCTTCTTTCATAGCCGAGAGGGAAAGAACGCCGTAGGGCCACGCCCGCTCCGGTGCCTGTCCATGGGAATGGGCTGCTGTCAGCCCGAGTGCCTGGCATGGAGGCGGGCCCGGCTGTGCGTGGTCCGGGCGGGCCTTTATGCAGCGGTCCCGTTCGCGATTGCCCGTTTAAAGCCTGTTTCCGGCTGCGCGCCCATCCACTGGCGGATGTCCCCCGCAATGTCTCCCGACATAGTGCCCGAGAAATTGACTTTTACGTAAGAACCGTGCGACTTTGATCCTCCTCGTTGAACAAATGCTCTCGATTGAAGGCTTAGCGGGGTGGACGTCGGCAGGCTGCGCGCCTGCTGCATGGTCCAGTAAAAGAATAACGCGGCACTCACCACAGGGGCATCGTCCGGGATGGGCGACAGGGGGCCGTCATCAAAGGGCAGGGCGCGATGCGCGATTACTACTCCATCACCGAGCTGACGCGTGAGTTCGGCATTTCCACCCGGACATTGCGCTTCTATGAGGATGAAGGGTTGATCAAGCCGGTTCGACGTGGGCGGACACGTCTCTACCGTCCGTCCGACCGCCATCTCGTCCGGCAGATTCTGCGTGGACGCAGCATCGGTTTTTCGATTGCCGAGATTCGCGAGATCATAGAGGTCTACAAGGCCCCGCCCGGCGAGATCGGACAGCTCAAGCTCATGCTTTCGAGGATTTCTGAAAAGCAGCAGGATTTGCGGCAGAAGCGCCGCGATCTTGAAGACACGCTTGAAGAGCTTTCACGTGCAGAAGAAGCCTGCGTGGAACGTCTGGCGGAACTGGGCGTGACCACCTGATACCGGTTAAGGGGTTCAGAACCAGCGGCGCACGCGTTTCTGATAGTCTCGATATTTTTTGCCGAAACGCAGAGCGAGATGCCGCTCCTCCGGTTCGATTGCCAGTTTCTGCGTCAGGAAACAGGCAATGACGAGAAGCACGAGGAACCATGGATTGCCCGAAACCAGGGCAATTCCTGCCAGAAGCATCGAATTTCCCAAATAGATCGGATTTCGGCTGACGGCGAAGGGGCCGGAGGTCACCAGGCATCCGCGCCACGTGTGGGCAGAATTGCCGTCCCCGCCTTGTGGAGCGTGCGCATGGCCTGCACGTCGAGGATCACAAACCCGACAATGAGCAGGCAGCCTATGGCGAAAAGGATGTCGGAAAGCGGCGGACCGAACCACGCCAGTGGATAGAAGATTCCGAGTGTTGCTGCGATGGCGATCGCCGCCAGATAGATGACGGGCGGCCATGGAAATCGTGCCGGTTGCCGTTCATGGTCGCTCATTCGAAAGGTCCCGCTGCGCAGAATCGCTCCCCGTTTCTGCACGCATAGTGCATTCGGTGGCGATTTCGCTCAAGCGGCTTTGCGTTTCGTTTCCAGGCGCCCCCGACATCACGGCCTCCAGGCGGTTCTCGGTCGTGAGCGCGTTGGTGAAGCAGGCGCAGTAGGTGGCGCAAAAGGCTGCATCGCGCGTCTCCGCGCATTGGCGCGCGCATGCCGCTGTAAAGCGGAGCTCTATAGGTTCCGTTGCCGGCGGCCAGAGCTGGGCGAGAACCCACACACAGCCGATCAGAATCGGCTGGTGCAGAAGGTAGAAGGCGAGGCTATGGCGACCGGCGAAGGTGAAGGGCAGGTGCCAGCGCGCCGGCTTCATCAATGCCAGTACGTGAAATACCCCCGTATCTCTGGCGATGCGGGCGGCCCCCATGCCGGCGAGGACGGCACCGAACCAGGGAACCAGCGGCACGTAGTCGTTTGACGGCGGGCGGAACGTGGAGAGCCCGACCCACCAGAGGGCCGGTGCGTCGAAGAACGGCGCGCTGAGAAAGTGCGGTGCGGCCACACATCCGGCGGCGAGCACCAGCATGGCCCAGGCGGGAAAACGCAGGAATGCGAGGCCGAGCAGGCTTGCAAGGGCGATATGATGCAGGATGCCGAAGAAAATAAAGCCCTGAGGGAACGCAAACCACGTGGCTACCGAAATTGCCGCCGCAGCCGCGGCGATCATGGCCAGGCGTTTTAGGAAAGCTCTCCGGCGAATCCGGTTTTCATGGGCGAGATAAAGCTGACGCCAACCAGGAACAGAAATGATGTTGCAATGCTGCGCGCAAACAGGCGCCACCCGCCCGTGACAGTGGTTCCGGCATCCATATAGCCGAAGAATTCGAGGTCCCATCCGAAATGATAGACCGCCATGGCGACAAGTGCGGCGCCACGGGCAATGTCGATGGCTTCGATGCGTGATTTGCCTGCCGCTCGATGCCGCATCCTTTGTTCGCCCCGGGTATAATCATTGTTTTATGTTGTGATTATATTAGTCGGCGTTAAAAGTGGCCGAAAGACGGAGAGGTATTCAATGCAGACGGTTGAGGCGAACGGCGCATCCATCCCGGTTCTGGGCATGGGAACCTGGACTTTGAAGGGACAGGCCTGCACCGAGCTCGTTTCGCAGGCATTGAAGGTCGGGTATCGTCACATTGATACCGCCGCTGCTTATGACAATGAGGAAGCCGTCGGCGAAGGCATTCGTGCCTCCGGCGTGAAGCGGGAAGAGGTGTTTCTGACCACCAAGGTCTGGTGGACGGACATTGGAGGCGGCGACCTCGAGCGCTCTGCGGAAGACAGTCTGGCGCGACTGGGGTTTGACCATGTCGATCTTCTCCTGATCCACTGGCCGAACCCGAATATCGATCTGGCCGAGAGCATGCGGGCGCTCAACAGTGTCCGCGCAGGCGGGCTTGCGCGCCATATCGGCGTATCGAATTTTCCGACAGCCCTTCTGGCAGAGGCCGTGCATTTTTCCGACGCTCCACTTGTGGCAAACCAGGTCGAGTATCACCCTTTCCTGAAACAGGATCGGGTACACGAGGCGTGCCGCACTGCGGGGATGGCAATGGTGTCTTATTGCCCGCTGGCGCGCGGCGGCGATCTCTTCTCGCAACCGGCAGTCGCAAACCCGGCCGCACGCTATGGCAAGACGCCGGCACAGATCGTGTTGCGCTGGCATGTACAGCAGGAAGGCGTGGTCGCCATTCCGCGCACCAGCAATCCGGGTCGTCTGGCCGAGAATGCAGACATATTCGATTTCTCCCTGAACGCTGAGGAAATGGGGGCCATCTCGGCCCTGCGGCAGCGAGGAAGCCGAATCTGCGATTACGACTTCTCGCCCGTCTGGGACCGGGGCTGAATGCCTTCGGGAGAATGCAGGTTAACCCTGCGTTAGCTGATGTAAAATAGGGTACCCAAGGTTGTCGCGGGCTCACGGCTGCGTGGTGTCGGGCATCCATGCCTTTGGGGGAAGGTGGACAGCGCATGTTGCAGATCTCAGGCGCCCCGGAAAAGGGGCCCACCGACATTGCCGGCATGATTGCAAGCTCCATGCGCCGCATGGGGGTGACTGGCCTGCCACGCAATTACGAAATCTTCTACGAGGTCTTTACCGGTACGAACCGCGATCTCGTCCGTGATTTTGAGGCGCTGAACGGCCGCCCGACCCAGGAAGCCCTGGACAGGCTGGCGCTCAAATACTTCACGCAGAACAGCCGGCAGACCATTGTCGAGAATGCGCAGGAGCAGATCGCGTCGCGCGCCCAGGAGATACTGTCGCTGCTTGGTCGTGAACGCAGTTCTCTGGAGAAGTTCGGTGTTATCCTCGATCAGACGTCCAGCGGGCTTAAGGGCCGCAGCGAGATGTCGCACGACATCATGCGCAAAATCGTGGGTATCATGGCTGCCGCGACCGAGACCACGATCGCGCAGGGGCGCCAGATAACGCAGGCCATGGAGGAAAAATCCAGTGAGCTTGAAGAGGTGCGTTCCCAGCTCAAGCGCTACAAGCGGCTTGCCGACACCGACCCCCTGACCCGGATCTGGAACCGGCGGGCGTTCGACAAGCGCATGGCCGGCATTTTCGACGAACAGCGCTCAGTCATGTTCCATGCGCTGATTCTGGCAGACATAGATGGCTTCAAGGCCATCAATGATCAATATGGCCACCCGATCGGCGACAAGATACTCCAGGGCGTGGCCCAGATCCTCAAAACCCAGTGCACGGATGACTGCTTCGTCGCGCGCACCGGCGGCGAGGAGTTCGCCATAATCGTTGAAGGCTTATCGGAGGAGGCGACCGTAAAGCTTGCCGAAACGGTGCGTCTGGCTGTCGAAAAGGCAGAGTTCATTGTTGGTTCAGGCGCCCGCAAATGCGGGCCCATTCGTATTTCGCTCGGGGTTTGCATGGCAAGCGATGCCGCCAATGCGGATGAACTCTACGCCAAGACGGATCAGGCCCTTTATGCTTCCAAGGTCGATGGCCGCAACCGCGTGACCCTGTTCTCGAGCATCCCGAAAGGCAAGTTCATGAAGAACTGGCTGCTCTACAGAAACGATTGATGCGATCGCCTCTGTAACGGATGCATTTTCCTCAACTTTGCCTATAGTTTGGCGAAAGCTGCGCCGAATTTCGCCCGATTTGTGATACACGGGGGCTTGAGGGGCGATTTGCGCGCGATTCACGTCGCAGGTATTTTAAAAGTGAGGATACGGACAATGTTGAAGAAATCCATCGCGGTTGCGCTCGTGGCAGGGTTTTCTGCCGGCTGCGTGACCAGCACGGATCCCTATACCGGTCAGCAGAAAATCTCCAACACGGCCGGCGGGGCTGCGCTCGGTGCGCTGGCTGGTGCAGGCGTTGGACTTCTTGCCGGTGGCGAT
>NZ_BAMP01000112.1 GCF_000615975.1 Nitratireductor aquibiodomus NL21 = JCM 21793
AGAATGTCAGTCCAGGCGGTAGGCCCGAATATGGTCGACGATCATGTAGGAAGGGTCCGGGGTCGCATCCCTGGTCGGTCCGTCGACGAGGGCGAGATTGACCAGAATGTAGAGTGGCTGCCGGTGCTCCGGTTGCGTTTCGGTTTTCCAGATGAACTCGCGGTCGAAGTAGAACCGGATCCAGTTGCGGTCCACCTTCACGCCGTAGGTGTGAAACGCACCGGGGCTTGCTTCCACGAAAACCGCGTTGCGATGAAAGCGCGAGTAGTGGCGCCCATCGCGATGCCAGACATGGACCACGGAGGAATAGCCGTCCGGCTTGTCCCCGTAGAATTCGATCACGTCGATTTCGGCCGTAGCCTTCGAGCGATCCTTGCCGATCAGCCAGAAGGCGGGCCACACACCGGGCCCCTCCGGCAACTGCGCACGCATTTCGAAATAGCCATACTGCTGTGAGAATCCTTTGCCATCGGGGTCGACCGAGGCAAGTAGTCCCGACTGCCAGTCGCCCTCCGGATCTCGCTTTGCCTCAATGCGCAGAGTGCCGTCTTCGATGCGGAACGGCGACCGTTCACCGGGATTGGCAAAGCGCGCGCCGCCAAAATCTCCCGACCAGGGCGTGTGCGCGATCCAGCGTGTACCGGGACCCCAGGCCGAAACGTCCAGTGTGGAGAAATCCTCGTCGAAGGAAAGCCGCATCGCATCGACATTCAGCGCGTCGGCTTCGGTTGCGAGTTGATCTCCGGCTGGCGCGGGAGGTGGGCCAAAGGCCGTCGCGAGCGCTGCAATAAGGCCCGCCGTGCCGGCACCAAGTAAGCGGCGGCGTTTCAGATGTCGCAACATGCTCGAGGCGAACGGCAATGCGGTTACCTCCCGTCGGGCAGAATATCACCGCTGCGCTTTGCTCAGGAACTCAGCCAATCGCCGCGTCACTGGCCATAAGTGGTACCCGGCGAAGCGGGACGCTCAATCGCTCGCATGGTACTCTTAGTCGGGTTTACGCCGCTTTTTCGGCTAAAGGACGGGGCGCACCATGCGCATCGAATTAATGGGAGTCCTATCGCTGGTGCTGGGGGTGGCTGTTTTGTTGGCGCCGCCCCGTATGGCCTTTTATGTCATTGTCATGTCGACACTTTTCGGCGCTGCAGCTGCATTCGGTGTACCGGGTCTGGGCGGGGCTTCAGTGCTGGTTCCCAGTCTCCTGCTTGCCTTTTATTGCCTGCGCCTTTTCATGGCCTTTGGCGAAAGGCCTGTTCTGGCGGCAGTGTCTTCCTCGTCGCCAGGCATCTGGCTTCTCCTGCTAACGGTCTATGGCGTCTTCTCCGCGCTCTTCCTTCCCCGTCTTCTGGAAGGGGTGACGGAAACGATGATCGTGCTGCGCTCCTCCGCGGGGCATCGCATCATCGATCTGACGCCACTGTCATTTTCAAGCAACAATATCACCCAGACGGTCTATGCAGTGGGCGGGCTCTTCTGCTTCGCCTTCACGTACGCCTATATTAAATGCGGCGGCACCGCCCGCGACGTGATCAACGCCATGCTGGTTCTTGCCGTCGCCAATCTGGTCTTCGCGCTTCTGGACGTGATCACATACCGTACGGGTACAGCGCACCTTTTCGATTTCATTCGCACTGCGAATTACGCGCTTCTGACCGGATCGGAGAAGGCCGGCTTCAAACGCATTTCGGGCACTTTTCCCGAGGCATCAGCCTTCGCCGGCTACACAATCGTGCTGTTTGCGTTCACTGCCAGTCTGTGGATCGACCGCGTGCGAACCGTTGCGACCGGGGGGATCGCCGGCCTGCTATTGCTTGCTCTTCTCCTGTCGACATCGACAACGGCGCTGGTCAGCCTTGCGATGGTGATGGTCTTCCTTCTATGGCGGGCATTGCCTGCTTCCTACGGCAGGCGAGCCACGGGGCGGCCTGCTGCCATTGCGCTCGCTCTTCTTGCTGTCCCGCTCTGCTTCATGCTGGTCCTTGTGCTGATGCCTGAGTTCGCAAAGGCCGTGCAGGATTTTCTGGATGAAACGCTCTATTCCAAGCTGAACAGTCAGTCGGCGCGCGAACGCATGCAATGGAACGCCGTGGCCTTCCAGGTGTTCCTCGATACCTGGGGGTGGGGCGCTGGTCTGGGCAGCGCGCGAGCTTCCAGCTATGCGCTTGTGCTCCTGTCCAATGTCGGCCTTATCGGCACGGTTCTGTTCCTGCTGTTTGTCGGCAACACGCTGATGATGAAGAGCGCCGGCGGGTTCCACGAGCACGCGACGATGCGGGCGGCCAGGGCGGGCGTTCTTGCAGGCCTTGGTGAAGCGATGATCTCCGGAACGGTCTACGATCTGGGGCTACTCTTTTTCATACTGGCGGGAAGCGCGGCTGCGCTGCGGTGGGTTCCCGCGCAGGCCGGGGCATACAGGCCGCAGCAAGCGGAGACGGTTCAATGAAGATCGTCATCTTCAACGTCCGTTACAGCCCCAATCTGGGGGACGGCGTACTTGCCGAATGTCTCGAGCGCCGGCTTGGCGTGTCGCTGCCAGGCGCGGAGATCGAAACCCTGGACCTGGCTGGCCGCACTGCCTATGGCATTGCGGATTCGCGGCGTTCAGGTGCCCTGCGCCTTTTGCAGGTCATGCCGCCGCCCGCACGCCGCATACTGGTCGCGCGTGTGCTCGGTTCAAGACTGGCCGCATTACGCGCTCTATGGCGAGGGAAAATCGCCGGGGCCGATGCGGTGGTCATCGGCGGCGGCAATCTTCTTCAGGATGACGACCTGAATTTCCCGTTGAAGATCGCGCAGGTCCTCGAGCTCTGCCGTGAGGAAAGCTGCCCCGTGGCGATCCACGCCGTTGGTGTGGGGCGGCACTGGTCGCGGCGTGCTGCGAAGCTGTTCGATACGCTTCGCACCTGCAATGTCCTTGGGGTTTCGGTGCGCGATCACGGGGCACGGCAGAACTGGGAGCAGCATTTTCCCGATTGGCCGAGTCCGGGCATCGCGCCCGACCCGGCCCTGACCTTGCAGGTGGAAATGCACGGGAGGCGGGACCGCACCCGCCCGCTGGTCGGTATATGCGTGACACATCCGCTCATTCTCAGGCGGCATGCCGGTGCGAGCAGGGAGAATATTCCGCTCGGGACCGTGCAGGGGTATGGCGCATTGGCTGAATGCCTATTGGACGCAGGGTGCGATGTTGTCTTCTTCACCAATGGTGCGGTGGAAGATCAGGCCTGTCTGGAACATATCCGGAATACGCTCTTCAGGGCAAAAAACCGGGCGCCGGACCGCTGCAGCTTTGCCGCTCGGCCAAACACTCCGCAGGAGCTGATTGCATTGCTCGGCACGTTCGACGCCGTGGCAGCGCATCGCCTGCACGCCTGCATTACGGCCTATGCGCTCGGGGTCCCTCCGGTCGGTCTCGGCTGGGATCAGAAGGTGGAGTCCTTCTTCCAGATGATCGGCCGTGAACCATTCTTCGTTTCCGCGCACAAAGGAAACGCGGAGATGATTGGAGAACGGATTGTGACGACGCTTGGAGAAGGACTTGACCTTGATGATCGCCGCCGGTGCATTGAAAAGGCGGAGAAGGCAATTGAGGGGCTGGCTGCGGGGTTGAAGATGACGATCCGCGGATCGGAACGCGAGACCGCATGATGGTGACGTCAAAGAATTCGCGCTGGATGATGCCGCTAAGATTTGGAGACCGGTTCGGCAGCCACCATGGCCCTGGCTGCACTTTATGCCAGCTAACGATTTTGTGATTTGGGCGTGGAGCTTCTTGTCTAGACCTTTGTGCGTCCATCCGGACGCACAAAGGACGATCTAAACGATTGATGGAGCATCGGAATGACCCGAAAACCGGATTCCACTTTTCGGTCCGATGCTCTAGTCTTTCCAAGGTCAGATGGTCGTATTTCTGGCGCGTTTAACTGCCGGCTGACGACTATAAGTGGAACCGGGGCTATGGATGGGGCGTTTAAAACTCGGGTATTTGCTCCATGAGTACTGCAGATCGCTATAGTGGTCGATCTGCGGACGATCGGGAGCGCAGGATGCGGGGTAGCATGCCGGTTCGGGGCACCGAAAATTACAGGGAAATTCTACACTATCTGGAAGCTGAAACGGCTCGCGGACTGTTCGGCATGGCGGCGAGCAAGTCGAACCATACCGGGCTGCGCAAGCGCATATATTCCAGCGGCGACACGATTGCGGATATGGATGGCCAGAAGCGCGCCGTCCTTCTGGTTGTTTCGGGCTGGGTTTCCAATGGCAAAGAACTTGAAGACGGCTCGCGCACGGTGGTCGATTTTTCCCTGACCGG
This sequence comes from Nitratireductor aquibiodomus NL21 = JCM 21793, assembly GCF_000615975.1. GTDB lineage: Bacteria > Pseudomonadota > Alphaproteobacteria > Rhizobiales > Rhizobiaceae > Nitratireductor > Nitratireductor aquibiodomus. The sequence goes on from NZ_BAMP01000112.1 coordinate 4,316, forward strand.
CGATGTCATCACCGTGGGAACCACCGAGTGGGCGCGCGAAGAGGTGCGGGCGCTCACGGCTGTCACACTGTTTGAGTTTCCTGGCGCGATCTACGAAAATCTGTCGACCTATCCGCGTCACGTGCGCGAGTTCATTCTCAAAGGGATGGCGCGACGCTATGCGCGCGCGGCCGAGCATTTCGTCAACATCAGCCGTCGGGGCGCATTTGAGCGGGTCGCGCATCTTCTGCTCGAGCTGTCATTCCGCGTTGGTGTCTATGAAGGGCAGGGGGCGAGTTCCTTTGCCTGCCCGCTCACCCAGGTGGATCTGGGCGATGCCCTCGGCCTGTCGGTCGTTCACGTCAATCGTGTTTTGAGAAAACTGCGTGAAAGTGGTTACGTGTCTTTCCGCAGTGGTGTGGTGACGTTTCAGAACCGTGCGGGATTGATCGAGGCTACGGGCTTTGAAGGGTCTTACCTCGCACTTGCCGAGCCGGTCTCTCCGTAGCTTTTTCGGATTTGTATAACCTGTTATATCACTCATAGATCAAAAGACTGTGGTTACAGCTTTTGGGTGCTTGCCAGACCTGTGCCTGCCTCCGGTACAATGCATTCATGATTTTAAAGCACATCCCTCTTGAGGGTGGCAGACATAGCCAATTCGCTTATTTCACGTCGAAAATGGCTCGATAAGTCCGATTTTTTCAATTTCTTCTAGTGTTCTGAGCGAATGCACAACTTTAACAAAGTATTTCGTGATTATAATCATATTGAATGATTCTTGCATAAAATTGATCCATGTTAATGCACAAACTCCCTAATCGTGAGGATAATAAATCTCCAAGTGATAATCCTGTTTGGGGGCCTCTCTGAGGGGTTCGCGCCGCCGATACTCTGTTCGGCGGAGGGTGGGGCGTGCAATAAAAACAAAAATGCGCTTCTCCAATATCACTGGGGTTTGTTTTGGGTGAGTGTTGGGGAGCATTGGTCATGGAACATGCAAAGATAGGGCAGAGCAGCAGCAGCAATCTACACGGCATCATGAAAGCGCCGGGTGGCGCACTCGCCGCGACCGGTCCGAAAGACTGGGACCAGGCGCAGGAGGATACGGATCGGGAGCTTGTGCTTCTGATCGATCCCAGAGTGCTGGACCGGGAATGTCTGGCACGCAGTCTGGAAACGCAGAATCCCTCTCTCGACATTTTCGCTGTCGGCTCTTCAGAGGAATGGCACAAGATTGCCGAGGGGCGTCAGCCCGAGGCTGTGCTTCTGATTGTCGGCAGTCGCAAGATCACCGAACAGGGCATCTGCAACGAAATCCACGATCTTGCCGAAGAGTTCGAAGAGCAGCCGGTCATCGTCATCGCCGATACGGATGATCTTGGGCAGATACTGAAAGCGCTGGAAGCCGGCGCAAAGGGATACATTCCCAGCAATGTCGGCGTTGATGTCGCCGCAGAAGCCATTCTTCTAGCCCGCGCCGGCGGTGTGTTTGTTCCGGCCAGCGGTGTTCTGGCCATGCGCGACGTCATCAATTCGAACAGCAGCCGCGTGGTCGGGCTTGGCAATCTCTTCACCGCCCGCGAGGCGGAGGTCGCCGAGGCGCTCCGGCGCGGCAAGGCCAACAAGATCATCGCCTATGAACTGCAGCTATGCGAGAGCACCGTGAAGGTGCACATTCGCAACATCATGAAAAAGCTGAACGCGACCAACAGAACCGAGGTCGCCTACAAAATTCGTGAAATGCAGTCCTGACGGCCACGAAGCACGACCATAACGGTCTAGCGAAACACTCAGGCCAGCAAACGTTTTTGGGTCGGTCGAAAGATCGACCTTTTTTCTTTCAGTCTTCGAGATTCACATAGGTCTCAGGCTTAAAGCGCGGGGTGCAGACGCAGTAGAACTCCAGATCCTCCGTCCCCGTATTGGCGATGCGCTGCGCCGCGCCCGCCGGAATGATCGCCTGGTCCCCGACCGCAAGGGCCTGCCGCACACCCTCGATTTCCACCACGCCTTCGCCCCTGCGCACCACATAGCGCTCACAGACTCCTGTCAGACTGTGCAGCTGTGTCGTCACGCCGGGCTCCACACGGGCGATCGCCAGCGAGGTTTCGGGCGAGGCCGGCGTGTTCATCAACTCGGTGATGTAGCACCGTTCCTCTGTCCAGAACTCTGCCTGACCGGCGTTTTCGACGAACCATAAAGGGGGCATGACAAACCTCTCTTGAGCAAACTTCCACAATGATCAGTCAGCTTGACAATTGTCAAAGCCCTGTCGGTGCGTCAGTATGCATTCGACTAAAGCATCGGACCGAAAAGTGGAATCCGGTTTTCGGATTGTTCTGATGCTCCATTGATAGTTTAGATCGCCATGCGTCCATTTGGACGCATGGCGATCTAAAGGCCAAACAGGGAGGAGTGGTCATGAGGGGTTTGAAAAACTGGTTGGCAGTGGGGCTTCTGGCGACGGCGGCATTCACTGTGCCGGCTTCTGCAGCGGACAAGTTCTTCGTTTATGTCTCTCCGGACCAGATCGGCGTCAACGCGTTCCTGAAGCTTGGCCAGGCCGGCATTGAGGAGGCGGGCGAGAAATACGGTGCGGATGTCGAAACCTATGAGAGCCGCACGGCGGCCGACCGTCTTGAAAACGTCAACGCTGCCGTCAACGAAGGCGCAGACATTGTCGTGCTCCTTGGTTTCGAGTTCAACGACATCGTCAAACAGGTCGCACCCACCGCGCCCGACACGCAGTTCCTGATCGTCGACCAGTGCATCGACGACCGGCCGGACAATGTGCATTGCGCGGTCTTCCGCGAATATGAGGCGAGCTATCTCGTGGGTGTTGCCGCCGGCATGCTGACCGAGAGCAACAAGGTCGGCGTGGTCGGCGCGCTCGATATTCCCTTCCTGCATCGCTATACGGATGCCTATGCCGATGGCGTAAAGTCGGTGAATGCCGACGCCTCTGTCGATATTCGCTGGGTGGGTGGCGAAAACCCGTTTGCCGATCCGGTGCGCGCCAAGGAACAGGCCGTGGCCATGAACGCTGCCGGCGCCGACCAGATCTTCACCGCCACATCGGGCGGTGATTTCGGCGTCTTCGAGGCGGCGAAGGAAAAGGATTTCGACGTCTATTCCGTCGATGTGAACCAGTGCCCCAATGCGCCCGGCCACGTGTCGATGTCACGCTGAAGCGCGTCGACAACGCCATGGTTCAGGCCATCGGCGCAATCCTCGAAGGCGAGAAGAAGCTCACCATGGCGCTCGGCCTCAAGGAAGGCGGCGTATCGACCATTGCCCTCGAAGAAGACGAACTGGCCGACAGTGGCTGTCTCATCGCCGATCATCCGGAGGTGGCGGCCAAGATGCGTGAGGTCGCAGGGCAGATCGAGGATGGCTCGCTAAAACTCGAAGACCCGATGTTCGCCAAATAAGCGCGCCAGAGCAGCACGCATCATGCGCATCGACCTGCAGGACGTCACCGTCCGCTTTGGCCCGGTCACGGCCGTGGACAGCGTTTCGCTCGGCATCAAGCCGGGCGAAATCCACGCGCTTCTCGGCGAAAACGGTGCTGGCAAATCCACCCTGATGAACGCGCTGTTCGGTCTGGTCTCGCCGGCAAGCGGCACGATCAGTCTGGATGGTGAGGCGCACCGCTGGGCCTCGCCGCAGGATGCCATAGCCCATGGGCTGGGCATGGTGCATCAGCACTTCATGCTGCAGGAAGAGATGACGGTGCTGGAAAACATCGTCTTGTGCGCAGAGCCGGTGGGCCGCTTCGGCTTTGTCGATTTCGCCCGCGCCCGGACGCGCCTCGATGAAATCGCCAAAACCCATGGTGTCGCCATTGATCTCGACCGGCGCGTCGGCCGCCTTTCCGTCGGCGAGCGGCAGGCGGTGGAGATCCTCAAAGTTCTCTACCGCGAGGCCGAAGTCCTGATTCTGGATGAGCCGACCGCCGTGCTGACCCCGCAGGAGAAGGACCGGCTTTTCGCAACGCTCAAGAGCTTCCGCGAGGCGGGCAAGGCGATTGTCCTCATCACCCACAAGCTTGATGAGGTGATGGAGATTGCCGACCGGGTGAGCGTGATGCGGGCAGGGCGTCTTGTCGCCTCCTCATCGCTTGCCGAAACCTCGAAGGATGAGATCGCGCGTGGCATTGTCGGCGGCGATCTCCCGGCAGCCAGAACCCGCAAGACACTTAGCCCCGGCGAAACGGTGCTTGCAGTCGATCACCTCACAGTCGCACGGCGTGGGCGAGACGTCGGGCCCGTTTCCTTCGATCTTCGTGCAGGCGAGATCGTTGGCATTGCCGGCGTTAGTGGCAATGGCCAGGCCGAGCTGATCCGCGCGCTGACAGGGCTTGAGCCTGTGCGTTCGGGCTCCATCACCCTGTGCGGAAATGAGATACAAAAACTGGATGTGGAGGCGCGCCGGCAGGGCGGCATGAGCTACATCCCCGAAGACCGGCAGCGCATGGGTCTCGCCCTTCGCGCTCCGTCAGTGAAAATGCCAATGCGGGCCGCGACGATGCGGGCGCTTTCACCGCCGGTCCGTTCCTGAAACACGGAGCCATGGCGCAATATGCGCGCTCCCTGATCGAGCGTTACCGCATTCGCGTGGCCGGTCCGCGCGCTTCCGCCTCCACCATGTCGGGCGGCAACAAGCAGAAGCTCGTGGTCGGGCGCGAACTCTCGCGCAACACCCCGCTGGTGATCGCCGAAAATCCCACATGGGGCGTCGATATCGGCGCCATCGATTTCATCCATGGCGAGTTGATGCGCATGCGCGATGCGGGTCACGCCATTCTTCTGGTTTCCACCGAGCTCGACGAGGTGATCGCTTTGTCCGACCGCATTCTGGTCATGTATGACGGCTCCATCGCCGGAGAGGTGGATGGCGGCGAGGCGAGCCGCGAACGCGTCGGCGCTTTGATGACTTCACGTGCCGCCGATGCGCTGGGCGCGGCTTCGCCGGGAGTTGCTGCATGATGGCGTTCGATGCCGGCAAGGCCACCCGCAGCGCGCTGCCATGGCTCTTCACCTTCCTGTGGATCGCCGCGATCATTTTGGCGCTGCTGCTTTTCGTTGGCGCGCCGGTGGGCGAGGCGCTTTCGGGCTTCTGGAACGGCGCTTTCGGCGGGCGCAGAAACGCCTATCTTATGGCGACCCTCAGCCGCTCGGCGCTGATTGTCGGCATGGCGCTTTCCGTCATGCTGAGCTTTCGTGCCGGGCTGTTCAACATTGGCGGCGAGGGGCAGCTTGTCGCCGGCGGGCTGGTGGCAGCCCTCGTTGCCGTGCTCATGCCGGGGCCGCCGCTGCTTGTGCTTGTCGTGGCGATCCTCGCTGCCATGCTGGCCGGTGCCTTATGGGCGCTGCTTGCCGGGGTGCTCCAGCTTTTCATGGGCGTGCCGCTGCTTGTCGGCTCGCTCCTCCTCAACTATCCGATCCGCTACATCGCCTCCTATCTGGTAGCCCATCCCTACCGCGACGTGCAGTCGGGCATGGTGCAGTCGCATCTCGTGCCGCAGGAAACCTGGTTTGCCTATTTCCCGGAACCCGGCTCGATATCGGCATCCTCTTCACGGCAGTGGCGGCAGCCTTTGCGCTGATCTACAGCTATTGGACCGTCCACGGCTATCACACACGGCTCAACGGGCTTTCGCCCGATTTCGCCCGCACGGTCGGCCTGCCGGTGCGCCGGCTCACCCTGCAGACACTGGCGCTCAGCGGTGCGATTGCCGGCATGGTTGGCGCAATCTCCGTGTTCGGCATTCACCACCGCTATATCGACGGCATGCTGGTGCAGCCGCTTTATGCGTGGACGGGCATCATCGCGGTGCTGCTGGTTGGCATGGTGCCGTGGGCGGTGCCGATTTCCGGCTTCTTCTTTGCCGCCGTGCAGACGGGGGCTGCCGGCATGGAGCGGGCGGCCGGCGTTCCCAAGGAGATCGCGCTGGTCGTTCAGGCGGTCATCATCCTCTTTGTCGCAAGCCGCGTTTCCGGCGCACTGACGGCCTCACGGGGCGATGGAGACGGCCATGTTTGAGCTGATCGCCGATCCCTCCTTCGCCGCCTCCATCCCGCGCTTTGTCACGCCCATCCTTCTGGCGGCCCTTGGCGGCGCGCTGTGCGAGCGGGCCGGTGTCTTCAACATCGCGCTGGAAGGCTTTTTGCTCGTGGGCGCTTTCGCGGCAGTGCTGGGGGCTTATTTCTCCGGTACGCCCTATATCGGCGCGTTGACGGCCATGGTGGCCGGCATGGCGCTTGGTGTTGTTTTCGCCGAGTTCAATGTGCGGCGCGGCGGCGATTCCATCGTCGTCTCCATCGCCATCAACCTTCTCGCCGCCGGTCTCACCACCTTCTTCCTGCGCGCCATTTTTGATGTCACGGGTGCCTTCAGCGATCCGGCGATTGCCGGGTTTGCACCCATCCGCCTGCCTTTCATAGAAGATGTGCCGCTTCTCGGCCCGATCCTGAGCGGCCAGGCGCTACCCTTCTATCTGGCGCTTCTCAGCGTTCCGTTCCTGCATGTGTTTCTCGCCCGCCACCGCCTTGGCCTGCGCATTCGCGCGGCGGGGGAAAACCCTCAAGCGCTTCGGGCCGGCGGTGTCAGTCCAAAACGTGTCCAGCTTCTGGCGCTCATTGCATGCGGCGCGCTCTGCGGTCTGGGCGGAGCGCAGCTTTCCATCGCCAATGTCAATCTCTTCGTCGAAAACATGAGCGCCGGGCGCGGCTGGATCGCCGTTGTCGCCGTTCTCTTGACCCGTGGCCGCCCCTGGCCGCTATTCTTCATCGCGCTTCTGTTCGGTGCCGTCGACAGCCTGTCCTTCCGCGTGCAGGGTCTTGGGCTTGCCCAGCAGTTCACCGACATGATGCCGTATCTGGCGACCCTTATCGTGCTGGTTGCCCTGTCATGGTGGCGGGCAAGACGCGCAAGAGGAGATGCTTCATGACCGTCGATCTGGTTGTCAAAAACGTCATTGTCGTGACCTGCGATGAAAAGCAGACGGTGATCCGGGATGGCGGCGTTGCGGTCTCAAATGGCCGCATCGCGCAGATCGGCGAGAGCGCAGCACTTGAACAGGCGGCGCAAAATGCCCGCAACGTCCTTGATGGCAGCGGCCAGATCCTTATGCCGGGGCTGATCAACAGCCATTGCCATGCCGCCGACAGCCTGTTTCGCGGTCTGGTGGAGGATCTGCCGCTGGAACCCTGGCTGCAGAAGGTGTGGACCGCCGAAGGCGCAATCCTCAACCCGCAGACTTCGCATCTCGGCAGCCTTCTGGGTTTTTCCGAACTGCTCCTCTCCGGTGTCACCAGCACGATGGACATGTTCTGGTATCCGGTGGAAACGGTGCGCGCCGCGCGCGAAGTGGGCATGCGGGTGTCGACGGGAGGCATCTTCTTCGATGGGCCGGGTGTGGACGGCGCAACACTCGATGACCGCATTGCCAGCGCCGAGGCCTTCTTTGAAGCGTTTGCGGGTGCAGACGATGTCTTCCCGGCAACCATGCCCCACGGAGCCTATACGGTGGGCCCGGAAAACCTGAAGACGGCAAAGGACATCACAAACAAACACGGTGGGCTCTTCAGCACGCATGCGGCGGAAACGAAGGCCGAACAGTCCGATGTGGAAGGCCGCTATGGCAGTTCCGTCATCCGCCATCTTGATCATCTTGATCTCCTTGATGAGCGCACGACGCTCGCCCATTGCGTCCATCTGGACGATGAGGAAATCGCCATTCTGGCGCGGACGGGCACGACCGTTTCGCACAATCCCATGTCCAACCTGAAGCTCGCCTCCGGCATTGCCCGCATACCTGACATGCTGGCAGCCGGTGTCCATGTCGCACTCGGAACCGATGGTGCGATCAGTGGCAATGACCTCGACATGTGGATGGCGTTGCGGTTGGCGGCCACGCTGCACAAGGGCGCGAGCCAGCGGGCCGATGCCGTCTCCACCCATGAGGCGCTCGGGATGGCGAC
>NZ_BAMP01000111.1 GCF_000615975.1 Nitratireductor aquibiodomus NL21 = JCM 21793
CCCCATCAGCGTGTCGGGCCGCGCGCCGAAGGCTTCGCCGATGCGCCGCAATTCCACGAAGCCGCGGGTGATCAGCGCTGCCGATGCGCTGGCGCCAAGCCCGCGCCATGGGTTGCGCCGGCGGCGATGGCCAGAACGTTTTTCAGCGCGCCGCCAATCTCAACACCCGTCAAATCGTCGGTTGAATAGCAGCGCAGGCGCGGAGCGGAGAGCTGTTCGGCGAGCGTCATCGCAAGACCGGCATTTTTTGCCGCCACTGTCACGGCGGTCGGCAGGCCGCGCGCCAGATCGCTGGCGAAGCTCGGCCCGGACAGCGCGGCCACAGGGTTTTCAGGCAGCATCTCGGAGGCGATTTCGGACATGAGCCTGCCCGTCTCGCGTTCGATGCCCTTGGCGCATAGCACGATGGGGACCCCCTTCGGCACATGCGGGCCGGCATCGGCAAGAACCGCTCGCAGGGTCTGCGCTGGCGTCACGGCAAGAATGCAATCGGCATTCTTGAGTGCATTCTCCATGCTGTTCGTTGCAGCAAGCTGCTGATCAAGCATCAAGCCGGGCAGGTAGCGTTCGTTGATGTGATCGGCATTGATCGCCAGTGCCAGCGCTTCGTCGCGCGCCCAAAGTTTGGCGCGATGCCCGCTCGTGAGCATGGTCGCGCCCAGCGCCGTTCCCCACGCACCCGCACCCAGAACAGCGATGGTCCATGGTGTTCTCATGCCTTGGCTCCCCGTTTGCCTGCGCCGAAGAGTGGAGCCGACGCCTGATCCAGCGGCCAGCGCGGACGCGGGGCAAAGCCGAGCGTATCGTCCTCTTCAAGGCCTGCTTCCAACCGTTCCAGACCGGCCCAGGCGATCATCGCGGCATTGTCACCGCACAGGCGCAGGGGCGGGGCGATAAGCCGGAACCCGGCATTGCCGCAGAGCGTGTCGAGTGCCGCGCGGATTGCCTGATTGGCCGCCACACCGCCCGCCACCACAAGGGCCGGAGTTTTGAGATCGGGGTGCGTTTCTCGGAAGCGGGCGAGACTTCGAGCAACCCGGTCGGTCAGTGTTTCGGTCACCGCCTGCTGGAATGACGCACAAATGTCGGCGATGTCTTTTTCAATGAGCGGTGCAAGCACGGTGGCCTCACGCCGCACTGCCGTCTTGAGGCCGGAGAAGGAAAAGTCCGGCCGAGCCTCACCCTTGAGCGGACGCGGAAAGGCAAAGCGTTTCGCATCGCCGCCTGCGGCAGCCTTTTCCACGCTGGGGCCGCCGGGATAGGGCAGGCCGAGAAGCTTAGCTGTCTTGTCGAATGCTTCGCCCAGTGCATCGTCTATGGTGGAGGCCCAGCGCTGGTAGCGCCCGACACCTTCCACATACACGATCTGCGTGTGCCCGCCGGAAACGAGCAAAAGCAGATAGGGAAAATCGATCCCGTCCGTCAGCCGTGCCGTCAGCGCATGGCCTTCCAGATGGTTGACGGGAATGAGCGGCTTGCCGCTCGCCGCCGCGATCGCCTTGGCGGTGGTCAGCCCCACGATCAGCCCGCCGATCAGGCCGGGACCTGCCGTGGCGGCGATGGCGTCGATGTCTTGTAGCGGGAGGCCCGCTTCATCGAGTGCGGCTTTCACCACTCCGTCCAGCGCTTCCACATGGGCGCGGGCTGCGATCTCCGGCACCACGCCGCCAAAGGCGGCATGGTCGGCGATCTGGCTCAAAACCACATTGGACAGGATTTTGGTGTCGTTGCCCGATTTTTCGATCACGGCCGCTGCCGTCTCGTCGCAACTCGTCTCGATGCCAAGGATGCGCGTCATTCAGACTTACCCGCTCATGTTGCCGTCGCAGCCAATCCCCGTTAGGGGTGTGGTGCATCCGGTTCGGATGCGGGTTAGCACGGACGTGACGGCATGCAAACTGATGTGGTGAAGATCGGCACGCGCGGAAGCGCGCTTGCAGTGGCTCAGGCGGCAGAGGTGCGCGCGCGCCTCATGGCGGCACACGGCCTGCCAGAAGAGGCGTTCGAGATCGTCGTCATCTCCACCTCGGGCGACCGCATTCAGGACCGCCCGCTCTCGCAGGCCGGCGGCAAGGGGCTTTTCACCAAGGAAATCGAGGAAGCCATGCTCGATGGCCGCATCGACCTGGCCGTGCATTCCTCCAAGGACATGCCCACCGTCCTGCCCGACGGGCTCGAAATTTCCGCGTTTCTTGAGCGTGAGGATGTGCGCGACGTTTTCATCGGTCGCTCAATCGCAAAGCTCGAGGATCTGCCGCAGGGCGCCAAGCTCGGCACCTCTTCGCTGCGCCGTCAGGCGCTGGTTCTTCGTCTTCGCCCGGATCTCGACGTCGGCATGTTCCGTGGCAATGTGCAGACGCGCCTGCGCAAGCTGGAGGAAGGCGTCGCCGAGGGCACGCTTCTGGCGCTTGCCGGGCTCAACCGGCTCGGCATGCCGCATATAGCGACCGAGGTCATGGACCCCGAACGCTTCCCCCCAGCGCTGGGTCAGGGCGCGATCTGCATCGAAAGCCGCATCGGTGATGCACGCATCGGCCGATGATCGCCGCGATCCATCATGCCGAAACGGGCAATGCGCTGCTTTGCGAACGCGCTTTTCTCGGTGCGCTCGATGGATCGTGTCGCACGCCCATCGCGGGCCTTGCCCGCATAGACGGCGACACGCTGCGCTTCTCCGGCCTGATCCTCACGCCAGATGGCCGCGAAACCCATGGGATCGCCACCGAAGGCGCGGTTGTGGATGCCGTGCGCCTGGGCGCGGAGGCAGGCGCGGAAATCCGTGAGAAGGCCGGAACGCGGTTCTTCGACAGCTGGCAGTAAGATGCGGCGGGTGCTGGTCACGCGCCCGGAGCCGGGCGCTTCGGAAACGGCAGCCAGGCTTGTTGAGATGGGGTTCGAGCCACTCGTCCTGCCGCTCACGGAGACCGTGCCGCTTCACCCCGCCCTTTCCACCGGGAGTGTGGATGCTGTGGCTGTCACCAGCCCCAACGCCATCCGCCATGCACCGCAATCCATCTTCGACGCTTTGAGAGGTAAACCCGTCTTTGCTGTGGGTCGCCGCACGGGTGACGCAGCGCGTGCTGCCGGGCTCAATGTGGTCGATGACGAGGCGGGCGATGCGGAGCGGCTGGCAACGCGCATCGACGCCGCTTTCACTGCTCCCGCCCATGCAACGGTGCTTTGCGGGCGGGTGCGCCGTGACGTGCTCGAAACGCGGCTTCTTGAGGCCGGACACAGGCCTCGTCTTATCGAGATCTACGACACTCTGCCGTTGACGCCGACCGACGATGAAGTGCAGGCGTGTCTTGGCGATCATCCTGTCGATCATGTGCTTGTCTATTCGGCCAATGGTGCAGTACGGCTTTCCAGTCTCCTGGAACGTCCTGTTCTTCAGCACCGCCTCCACGGTGCGTGCTTCTACTGCCTTTCTTCGCGGATCGCCGGGGCTTTGAGGGTGGAAGCAGGGCTGGAGGTGGCTGTCGCCGACTTCCCGTCGGAAGACAGTCTCCTGGCCCTACTGCCGGCTCTCAGGGGGTAGAATTTTCTGGCGACTGTCAGGTTGACCGTGCGCCGGTCGCCATAGAAGCAGTCGCCTTGTGCAAGGCAGCTCGACACATAGGTCTTGTCGAACAGATTGCGCGCGGCCAGCGCCACATCCCAGTCTTAGGTTTCATACCCGATCATGGCGTCTGCCAGCAAAAACGGATCGGTGCTCAGACCGTCTGCGCCATCCCAGGTCTCGCCGATGTAGCGCAGGCCGAAGCCCGCCTTGAAGTCCTCCCAGTTTCCCATTGGCCGGTAGCTTGCCCATGCCAAGGCCATGTGGTCGGGGACCGCTTTTATCACGTTGTGGGGCGTCACTTTTAGACGTGTGTTGTGCGGGAAGCACAGCATTTTGTTGAGAGGCCGCGTGGGGTACCCTAAAGACGCGCTCTCTTTTGTCGCTGCCCCTGTTTTCACCACATCCGGGTGTGATAGGAACTTATATGCACTGCACATAGTGCAGGAACCGCCTTTTGCAGTGGAGTTGCCTGATGGTCAAAACGCCGAGAACGCGTCATTCCAAATCCCAGAAGGAGCCGGTGACGATCGATCTGGATCCCGATCAGGTGAAGCGGGAGGCGGTAGACAGGCTGATGCATCTGGCGAGAGAGGCAGACAGACGGCCAGGCCGGAAGCGCAAAAGCCTGCAGAAGCAAAACCGGAGACGGCGAAGGCTGAAGCGGCTGCAAAGTCCACCGGTTCGGACGCGTCCAAAGGCGAGACGGCCACAACCGGGTCCAGGGCTAAACCCGCATCGAAGGATGCCGGCTTCGGGCGTGACGCGAAGACCGGCGATGCCGGTGCGCGCAACGACGATTCTGCCACGAAATCCGACAAGCCTGCAGCTTCCGCCCCTGCGCCGGCCAAAAGCGGCGGCGGGGCCGGTCGGGCGCTTGCCGGCGGTGTTGTCGGTGGTGTCGTGGCGCTTGCGCTTGCCGGCGGGTTGCAGTGGGCGGGTATTCTGCCAGCTCCGGAGAGAGGGAACGATGCAGTCGACCCGGAAGTCGAGACATTGCGCCAACAGGTAAGCGCGCTTGAGAGCAGGTTGAACGAACAGCCTGCCGCCGGCGGCGATAGTGACGCACTTGCAGCCGCATTGAGCGAGGCCCGGGAGCGCGCCGGCGCGACCGAGCAGCGCCTTGCCGAACTGGGCAACGAGATTACGGCGCTGCGTGAATCGATCTCGTCAGGCGAAGCCGGCGAAGGTCCGGGGCTCGAAGCGCTCTCCCAGAGGCTCGCGGCGCTTGAAGAGCAGACACAGAGCCCTTCTTCTGATGGTGATGCCGGTGCGGCGCTGGAGGGCGTGACCTCGCGGCTTTCCGCCATGGAGACGAGCGTTCAGGGCGCATCCGAAGCGGCCCGCGCGGCAAGTCAGTCGGCGTCCGACAATGCAACGGTCCTTTCCACGCTCAAACGCGAACTCGATGCATTGAAAGCGCAGGTCGCCGAAGAGGGCGATGCGCCGCGCATGGCGCTTGTCATTGCCGCGACGACGCTCAAATCGGCTGTCGAGCGTGGCACGCCCTATGCCAGCGAACTCGAGACCTACACCACGATTGCCCCGGAGAGCGAGGCTGAGGCGCTCGCGCCGCTTGAGGCAAATGCGGCAGCCGGTGTGCCGAGCCGCGCCACGCTTGCTGCCGAGGCGCCCGAAGTGGCGAGCCGCATCGTCGCCGCAGTCACGCGCCAGACCGGTGAAGGCGAGGGTGGCATCATCGACAGCTTGATGGCGAGTGCCCGTTCGCTCGTGGTGGTGCGGCCCGTGGGGAGCGTCGAGGGCGACGGGCCGGATGCGATTGCCGCTCGAATGGAAGCAGCCGTTGTCGCAAACGATTATGAAAAGGCACTTGCCGAATACGAGACGCTGCCGGAAGCTGGTAAAGAGCTGCCGCCGATTTTGCCGAGAGGCTTCGCGCCCGCCAGGCCGCCGACCAGATATTGAACAGAGCGCTCGCTGATGCGCTGAAGGGGGCATAAGCGCAGATGTTCCGAATTCTTTTCTACCTTGTTGTTGTCTTCCTGCTGGGGCTGGGCTTTGCCTGGCTGGCCGAGCGCCCCGGCGATCTTGTCGTCACCTTTGCGGGCTATCGCTACGAGGTTTCCCTCATGGTGGCTGCGGTTGCCATCGTTGCCATCGTCGCGGCGGTGATGATCCTTTGGTGGCTGATCCGCAGCATCTGGACGAGCCCCTACACCGTTGCCCGGTATTTCCGCGTGCGCCGCCGCGATCGCGGCTATCAGGCGCTTTCCACCGGCATGATTGCCGCTGGCGCCGGCGATGGCGGCCTTGCAAGACGCATGAGCCAGCAGGCGGCCAAACTCATCTCTTCAGATCAGGAGCCGCTTATCCACCTGCTCGATGCGCAGGCCGCGCTTCTCGACGGCGACCGGCAGGCAGCCCGTGACAAGTTCACCGCCATGCTCGACGATCCCGAGATGCGCCTGCTGGGGCTGCGCGGGCTCTACCTCGAAGCCGAGCGGCTGGGCGAGCGGGAGGCCGCGCGCCACTATGCCGAGCGTGCGGTGGAGAATGCACCACAGCTCGAATGGGCGGTGAATGCGGCACTTGAAGGCAAGACCGGCGAGGGTGATTGGGACGGAGCGCTGAAGCTGCTCGACAGCCGCAGGGCGACGGGCAAGGATGCGCGCGAGAGCGTTGCCAGCCGTCGTGCCGTACTGCTCACGGCCAAGGCCATGGACGTGCTCGACGCCGATCCGCAGGCTGCCCGCACCACGGCTCTGGAAGCGCACAAGCTGCGGCCGGATTTCGTGCCGGCGGCTGTGACGGCGGCCAGGGCGCTCTTCCGCCAGAACGAGCTGCGCAAGGGGTCCAAGGTCCTTGAAACCGTCTGGAAAAAGGAACCGCATCCCGAGGTCGCCGACGCCTATATCCATGCGCGCCCCGGCGATTCCACACAGGACAGGCTGGCGCGCGCCAAAAAGCTTCAGTCGTTAAAGCGCAACAATGTGGAATCGGCGCTGGTCGTCGGTCGTGCCGCCCTTGATGCCGGCGAATACAGGCTGGCACGCGAATCCTGCGAGGCCGCTGCCCGCCTCGGGCCGCGAGAAAGCGTCTACCTGCTTATGGCCGACATCGAGGAAGCCGAGACGGGGGATCAGGGCCGCGTGCGCCAGTGGCTCGCAAAGGCGCTGCGTGCGCCGCGCGATCCCGCCTGGGTGGCCGACGGCTATGTGGCCGAGCGCTGGGCGCCGGTCTCGCCCGTCACCGGCAAGCTCGATGCCTTCGAGTGGCGCATGCCGATGGAACGGCTGGCGCAGGTGGTGGAAGGCGAGGAGGACTTCTCGCCCGCCCCGGCCATCGCGGCGCCGAAAGAGGAAGAAGAAGCGGATGAACCGGCCAAGGCAGAAGCCGAAACGGTGGTGATCGAGGCGGAGCCCGTTGAGGTTGAGAAGCCGAAGGAAGCGGAGCCGGCTGACGCTGCCGCAGAGGCGGTGGCGAAACCGGAAAAGCCCGAGCCGCCTGCGGAAACCGCACCGGTCAACGGGCAGAAGGCAGCGTCCGCAAAGAAGGATAATCCTGCCAAACCGCCACTGCCCGATGATCCCGGCGTGGACCCGGACGACAAGGACAGCTCGACGCAGAGCCCCTTCCGCCTATTCTAAGTTTGAGACACGGCGATTCGCCCCGGGCCTGCCCGGGCCGCTCCGGGGCGGATCGCTCCCCCAATTGACCCGAACCGCAGGCGCTCATGTTCGACAGTATCCTGTCCTTTCTGAAAGACCTTCCAGGCAACAGCCGGCAAACGGCTCTGAAACCGGAAGATGACCCGCGCGTGGCTGCTGCCGCACTCCTGTTTCACGTGCTGGATGCCGATGGTATCCGCGAGGCATCCGAAGTCGAGAAGCTCAAGGAAACCCTGTCCAGCACCTACAATGTGACGGGTGCGGAACTCGAGAAACTCCTCAGGGCCGGGGAGAAGGCGGAGCAGGAGGCGATCGACCTCTATGCCTTCACCAGCGTTCTGAAACGGCATCTGGACGCGGATGCGCGCAAAGCCTTCATCGGCCTGATGTGGGGCATCGTCTTCGCCGATGGCGAGATGCACGAGCTGGAGGATAACCTTGTCTGGCGGGTGGCCGAGCTTATCGGTGTCGACAACCGGGACAGGGTGATCCTGCGTCAGGAAATGCAAGAGAAGTACGCCAAGAGCTGAGCGCATGGAGATCGACCCGAGCCGCAGGATTTTGATCGTTCTGCATCAGGAAACCTCGAGCGCGGGGCGTGTCGGCCAGGTGTTGCAGGCAAGCGGCTTCTCGCTGGATATCCGCCGCCCGCCGCTGGGCCACGCCTTGCCTGAAACGCTTGAAGGCCACGCGGGCGTGGTGATGTTCGGTGGCCCGATGAGCGCCAACGATCATGATGATTTTGTAAAACGCGAGACCGACTGGCTTTCCGTGCCTTTACGGGAGAACAAGCCCTTTCTCGGTATTTGCCTCGGGGCGCAATTGCTGGTGAAGCATCTGGGCGGCCAGGTGAAAAGCCACGATGATGGACTGGTGGAGATCGGCTGGTATCCGTTGCGCGCCACGGAGGCGGGCCGCAAGCTCATGCATTGGCCCGAAATGGTCTACCAGTTTCACCGTGAAGGCTTTTCCCTGCCGAAGGACGCCACGCTTCTCGCCACCGCCGAACACTATCCCAATCAGGCTTTCCGCTATGGTGAAAATGCCTGGGGGGTGCAGTTTCATGCCGAACTGACCCGCGCCATGATGCAGCGCTGGGTGGTGCGCGGTGCGCATCGTTTCGTCATGCCCGGTGCCCAGCAGGGGCGCGATCATCTGGGCGGGCGACTCATCTGGGACCGGCATCTGAAACAGTGGCTGGTGGAATTTCTGGAACTGATTTTCGGGCGCGAATGCGCCGGAACGCTTCAGACGGGAGACGAAGCGAAGGGGCAGCATCCCGTGGGCCGGCGTATGGTTGGGCGCAGGGGGGTGGCTTAGGCTTAGGAAAGATTGATCGCGGCATTGGCCCCCCTCTGCCCTGTCGGGCATCTCCCCTCAAGGGGGAGATTGGCTGAAGTGCCGAAGGCACCTACCTATCAGCGTTGGAGCGGTTCACCGTTTCACGGAAACGCCACTCCGTTCTATCTATCTGTTTTTTCGTATTTATGCGGACGTCAGTTGATTCCACCTGACTGCAAAAAGCCTTAGTGACTAGCGAAATCAATGACCCGATTGATCTCCCCTTGAGGGGGAGATGTCCGGCAGGACAGAGGGGGGTATTTAGCGTAAACGTTGTCCCGTGCACTCAATGCCGGCGCGAGAGCTCCCGCGTTGCCGCTTCCAGCCCGGCCAGCGTCATCGGATACATGCGGCCCGAGAAAATCTCCTGGAGCATCTGGATAGAGTGGGTGTAACGCCAGTGCTTCTCCGGCACCGGATTGAGCCACGCGGCATTCGGCCATTGCTGGAGAACGCGGTTTAGCCAGACGTGCCCGGCTTCCTCGTTCCAGTGCTCCACCGAGCCGCCGGGATAGGCTATTTCATAGGGGCTCATCGAGGCGTCGCCG
Source organism: Nitratireductor aquibiodomus NL21 = JCM 21793 (assembly GCF_000615975.1). Classification (GTDB taxonomy): domain Bacteria; phylum Pseudomonadota; class Alphaproteobacteria; order Rhizobiales; family Rhizobiaceae; genus Nitratireductor; species Nitratireductor aquibiodomus. The sequence goes on from NZ_BAMP01000111.1 coordinate 9,078, forward strand.
ACGAAGATGACCTTATAGTCAGGCCCATATTTGTGGAGCACGTCGAAGGTCGGTGTCACTTCGGAATAGCGGCGGCGGTTGTCCTTCCACACACCCTCATAGAGGCAGTTGTGGAAGTAGAAATATTCCATGTGCCTGAACTCGGCGCGGGCTGCTGAAAAGAGCTCCTCGACGATGCGGATGTGATCGTCCATCGACCCGCCCACATCGAAGAACATAAGAAGCTTCACCGCGTTGCGCCGTTCGGGCCGGGTTTTGACATCCAGATAGCCGTGCTCCGCCGTCGCCTGCACTGTGCCGGGAAGATCGAACTCCTCTTCCACGCCCTCGCGCACCCAGCGGCGCAGCCGCTTCAAAGCGACCTTGATGTTGCGCGTGCCGAGTTCCACCGCATCGTCGAAGTTCCTGAACTCGCGTTTGTCCCACACCTTCACCGCGCGGCGGTGACGCGATTCATGTTGCCCGATCCGAACGCCTTCCGGGTTGTAGCCATGGGCCCCAAAGGGGGAGGTGCCGGCGGTGCCGATCCACTTGCTGCCGCCCTGATGACGGCTCTTCTGCTCGGCAATACGCTCCTTCAGCGTCTCCATCAGTTTCTCGAAGCCGCCCATGGCCTCGACCAGCTTCTTCTCTTCTTCGCTGAGGTGCTTTTCGGCCAGTCGGCGCAGCCATTCCTCGGGGATCGCCTGCGGGGCGACACCATCGCCGCCTGACACCGCTTCGACACCCTTGAAGACATGCGAGAACACCTGATCGAAGCGGTCGATATGCCGCTCGTCCTTCACCAGCGCGGCGCGTGCGAGATAGTAGAAGGCCTCGACATCATGGGAGACAAGCTCCTTCTCCATCCCCTCCAGCAGCGAAAGATATTCGCGCAGCGAAACGGGAACGCGCGCGGCTTTCAGCTCGAGGAAGAATGGGATGAACATTTTAACTAAAAACTTTCAGCTGGCGTTTGGCTCATGTTGGAACAAATCCCATACAATAGGAGCCATGGAAACGCATCAACTGCATTCCCTGATACGCTCGGCGGAGTCCTCATCGGTTTCTGGTGGCAGGATGACCGTAGGAACTGGTGCGCCTACTGTGGAATTTCGATGCGGCGCCGTGCCGCCACAGGCAAGCCTTTGCCTCTAACCAAGGCAACACGCGATCATGTTGTCCCTCGTGTCTATGCACCGGGGTTACACACTCTGCCATGCTGTCTTGAATGCAACCGTGCCAAGGGCACACAGTCTGTCGCGGAATTTCTTTCCAGCGAGTATTTCGCGGAGAAAAGGAAGCGGAAGCATCGCCATCAATGGCCCCTCCCTCATCTGTGGTTCGTCGCAGGGCTCTCGTATCTGAAGAAGAGCTATACGTTGAATGGAGAGATGCGGAAGGATCAGCCGAAGAAGACCGCGTGCCGGACCTAGCTCCGCTGGTACTTGATGAACGGCGTCAGTTTAGCGATCCGGTCATAGAGCTTGCGCGCGGTTTCGTTGAAGTCCTGCGTCATCCAGTAGACATTTGCCGCGCCTGCCTCGTCCGCCTTTTCGTAGACCGCCTCGATCAGCGCCCGACCGATGCCCTTTCCGCGCACGGCGGGGTCGGCGTAGAGATCCTGCAGATAGCAGTTGTTGCCCACCGTCCAGCAGGTGCGGTGGAGCATGTAATGGACAAGGCCGACAGGCTTTCCATCCACCTCTGCGATCAGGCCATTGGGTTCGTATTCGCCATCATCGAAGAGCCGCTTCCAAGTGGTCGCATAAACCTCTTCCGGCACGCTCGTCTTGTAGAATGTCAGATAGTCCGTCCAGAGCCGGCGCCATTCGGCGTCGTCGGTTTTTGCGAGCGGGCGGATGGTGATGTCGGTCATGGTGTTCTCCCTCATGTTTCCGGCACTGTCAGGCGGCGGTGGCGTTTCTGACAAGGGCCAGGGCGGCGGAGGCTTTGCGCCTATTGCCGCCGCGCCATGAAGGCGAGTTTCTCGAAGAGGTGAACGTCCTGCTCGTTTTTCAGAAGCGCGCCATGCAGGCGGGGCAGGGCATTCTTCGCTTCGCTACGCAGGTCTTCCGGCGCCACATCGTCGGAGACGAGAAGCCTGATCCAGTCCAGCGCCTCGGAGGTGGAGGGCTTCTTCTTCAGCCCCGGCACGTCTCGGATTTCGTAAAATTGACTGAGGGCGGCAGACACCAGGTTCTTCTTGATGCCGGGGTAGTGAACCTCGACAATGTCGGCCAGCGTCTCGGCATCGGGAAAGCGGATATAGTGGAAGAAGCAGCGGCGCAGAAAGGCGTCGGGCAGTTCCTTTTCATTGTTCGAGGTGATGATGACGATGGGCCGGTGGACCGCCTTAACCGTCTCGCCGGTCTCGTAGACAAAGAACTCCATCTTATCGAGTTCCTGCAACAGGTCGTTGGGAAACTCGATGTCGGCCTTGTCGATCTCGTCGATGAGGAGCACCGTTTTGCGGTCGGCCGCAAAGGCTTCCCACAGTTTGCCGCGCCTGATGTAGTTCTTGATGTCGTTGAAGCGCTCATCGCCGAGCTGGCTATCGCGCAGCCGCGACACGGCGTCATATTCGTAAAGCCCCTGCTGCGCGCGCGTGGTGGATTTGACGTGCCACTCGATCAGATCCAGTCCAAGGGCGGCTGCCACCTGTTTGGCGAGCTCCGTCTTGCCGGTGCCGGGTTCGCCTTTCACCAGAAGCGGACGCTCCAGCGCAATCGCCGCGTTCACGGCCACCATCAGATCCTTCTCGGCGACGTAATCCGCCGTGCCTTCAAAACGCATGCGCATCAGTCCTTGCGGTGTTGTTCCAGCTCAAAAGTCGAGCGCGACCCTATTGGGTGAAATTTGCGCGCGCAAGTGCGCGAATGCCTCTGGCGAAGCAGGGGGCGGAAGACTATATTGCGCATGCGGTCTGCGCTTCCCGACAGGAATCTAATTCCCCGGGGCCTTATCGATCCTTAAGGAGCTGTCCCTGGTCTCGCCCGTGGGCTTGGCTACACGGCGCCCACCTACTTTGTAGTTCCCGGGATCGTGTATTCCATCGGTCGCCGTGGATCGCCACTCTTTCCCTTTGCTCTCTGCGGTTTGCCTGATTATCGTCGCGTGATGTCGAGACACGCCACACACCATTCCGCATGAATACCTCCCGCGATCTGAAAAAAGAACTCCGTGCCGCTGCGCTTGCGCGCCGCGATGCGCTGGATGCCGCGTGGCGCGTGGATGTGGGGCAGCGGCTTGCCACCCATGCGG
>NZ_BAMP01000110.1 GCF_000615975.1 Nitratireductor aquibiodomus NL21 = JCM 21793
CGTCGGCGCGCCGGCTGCCGTCGCCGCCTTCATTCTCACCTGCGTAACCGGCAGCCTGCCGCTCCGCCATGTTTTCGCGCAGGCTGCGGATCGCTCCGCCGACAGCGCCAAGGCCCACACCAGCCATGAAACCCAGAATCATGCCCGCCATCGCTATTGAAGAACGCGACGGACCCGTGGGATCGAGCGGCGGTACGGCCTGGGAAATCACACTCACATTGGCAGTGTTAAAGCGCTCCTGCTGCCCGGTCTCGCGCGCCCTCAGGAGCAGCGCTTCATAAACCGAGCGTTTCGCATTCGCTTCGCGCTCCAGTTCACGAAGCGTGACGCGCTCCGACTCCAGATTCCCTTTCTGCACCTTGAGCCGCGCAAGCTGGCCGGAGAGATCCTGTTCAAGTTGTACCGCCCGCTGCAGCTCTACCTGGTTGGAGGCCACGACACGGCGCAGTTCGCGTGCGATCTCGTCGCGCGCACCGACCAGTTCCGCGTCAACGGCCTGACGGTCGGGATGGCGCGGGCCGAACCGCACCGCCAGCCTGCCGGCCTGCTGCTTCAGGCTCGCATATTGTGCGAGCAGTTCTGTCATCACCGGTGAGGCAACCTGCTCCGGCAGAGCGCCGCCAAGAACCGTTTCAACGTCCAGCGACCGTGCGGCGGCAGCGCGCGCATTCAGTTCCGACGTCCGCGCCCGCGCTGCCGAAAGCTGGTCGTTGAGACGCAGGATTTCCTCATCGGTGATCAGGCGTCCCTGCGCGTCGACAATGTCGTTCTTGGCCTTGAAGTCGGCAACGGCGCGCTCGGCCTGCTCCACCTCATCGCGCAATGACTGCAGCTGATCCGTGATTTCACGGTTGGCCCGGCCTGCCGTGGCAGACTGGAGCTCGCCATAAGTCGAGAGAAACACATCCCGCGTGGTCGTCGCGATCAGTGCGGATTTGTCGGCACTCTTGGTGGTTGCGCCTATGGTGATGATGAAGGTTTTCGCGTTGCGTCCCACATCAAGCGCTTCGGCCAGGTTTTCGACGGCAATCGTGTGCCGTGCCGAGCCGCCATCATCATCGCCACTGCTGATCAGTGCGGAAATGAGCGCCCGCGGGCTGAGCAGCAGACCGAGAACACTTCCTCCGCCCGTGCCGTTAAACTCCGGGTCTCCGGCCAGGTCGAGCTCATCCACCACTCTGGCCAGAACATTGCCGGAGGTGATGACCGCGACCTGATTCTCGATCAGGGCGAGCGTCGCATCGGAAGGCAGTCCACCGCGCGTCAGATCGCGCTCGACGATCTGCAGATCACGCGGATCGAACAGGAGCTGCGTGGCAGCATAATACATTTTCGGCGTCGAAAGCGCGATCATAACGCCGATCACCGCACCGATGATCGTCGTCAGGACGATCAGCCATCTGGCGCGCAAAATCCCGCCGATCACCTGAACGGGGTCGATCAGCGGTCGCCACACCTGCTCGTCGGAGGCGTGCCTTTGCGTCTGGTTCGCATGGCGACGCTGCAGTGCGCGGCCAGAACTCTCGTCTTCGGATACCGTGCGACCACGCGGTTCCCGGGTCTCGGCGACACGTTCGGCTTCGCGCAGCGCCCGGACCGGCTGCCCCCTCTGCGGACGGCTCTCGACCTCCGGCAAAGGGAAAAACCGATCAAGCAGACGCTGGCGGAGGGATGGTGTTTCCGCCTGTCGTTTTTCTGCCGACTCAGTGCGCGACCGGGGCTTCTCGCGGGGCTGTCCGCTGGGTTTCGCCACGTTCCGGCCCGTCTCGGCGCGGCGCAGATAGGCGTCCGCCGAAGCGGCCCGCTCCAGCCTCGTTTCCTTTGCGTCATGTGACTGCTGCGACCGCTCAGGCAGCGCCGGGCCATCGCGTCCCTTCCGCGCCTGCACCTGTTCCTGTCCAGCCTCCGGCCCAGGCTCCTGCATCGACAGCAGAGAACGTGCGCGCCCGCCACTCCGAGGCCTTCTCTTGCTTGGATTTTCGGCGTCGAACATCGCGCGTGTAGCTTTCACTCATGAACGTGAAGCGGGCGCATAAGCCCGCGATTATGTTAACTCAAGCTAAAGAGGCACGGGTAACAAAGGGTTAACGACCGGCATTGCGCCACGTGTTTTTCGCCGCTGCGTCAGGTCATGGAACAGCGCATTAAGTTTTGTCGGATAATGTCTCCGTAATCGCATATCGAAACCAGGCAATCCAGGGTCCTCTCATTTCGCTCCGCGACATCATAACCAGCCAGCGTCAGGTGCTGCGCGACTATCTTGCGGCGATCAGCGGCTCAGCCGGCCGGCTGGTCTTTTCGCTCATTTATTTCGTGATCCTGGCAAACAGCCTGACGATTGCCGATTTCGGCCTGTTCGCCACCGCATCTGCCGCCGGTGTGATGGTCGGGCGCATTCTCGCGCTCGGCTTTACCGCCACGCTCTATCGCATAGCCACCGTCAAGCGCCGGCTCCTTGGAACCTACGCTGCCGGCTTCCTGCTGCTGGCGTTTGCATCGCTGCCGCTCATAGCGCTCGCCAGCGCGGTTCTGTATCTGGTTTTCTTCGCTGGCGATATGCGCGTATTGCCCTTTGCGCTAGTCATCGCTTCCGAGGCGATCGCCTGGCGGCTCACGGAAACCGTGATCGTTGTCAACAACGGTCTCAACCGTTTCGGCCGTGCCGCGACGATCCTCATCGTCAGCATTGCAATCCGCGCGCTAGCGGCCTTTCTCTTCACATTTCACGCGAGTCAAGACCTCTTAAGCTGGACCGTGTTCTACCTCGCAGCCAACAGCGCCGCGCTTGTGTTCTCGCTTGTGTTCTACCGTCCCCGGCAGCGACTGCGCATCCGACCGGCACTCTACGGGCGCCGCCTGCCCGACGCGCTTTATGTCGCCGCGGCGGAAGTGCTATTCTATCTGCAGATGGAGTTCGACAAGCTGCTGGTCCTCGCGCTCGGCAACCCGACACTCGCCGGCATCTACGCCATCATCATGCGGCTGGTCGATCTCACCGCGATCCCGATCCGGTCGTTCTCCATGCTGCTCGTTCAGCGCATGATGCGGACGCCGGAAATGCTGAACCGCTGGAGCCTGCGTCTCGGCATCGAGGGCGCGATCTTCGCCATCTCGACACTCGCGCTTGCGGCTCTTGCGATCATCCTCGTCTTCTACCCGACCCTGCTCGGCAGCAATGTGGCGCAGGCCGCTCCACTGGTCATCCTGGCGCTCGCCGTTCCCGGTCTGCGCAACCTGACCGAATACCAGGCCGATCTGCTCTTCGCCCGCGGCCAGACCCTCATTCGCGCGATCAACCTCGCTGTGCTCGCCACTGCCAAGGCCGCACTGCTCTCGCTGGTTCTAAAATCGTTTCATGAGACCAGCGACATCGTCCTGTCGATGAACGTGGTATTCGCGGTGCTCTACCTGGCGTCGGTGGTGTTGACCTACCGCGCGCTCGCAAGGCCCGCCAGGCGGGTCTGATCCGCTCATAGCATCGGGCCGAAAAGTGGAATCCGGTTCCGGATTGTTCCGTTGCCCCATCAATAATCTGGATCGTCCTTTGCGCGTCCGCATGGACGCACGGCGATCTAGCCAATCATGCGGCGGAGCGGTGCGAGATCGGTTTCGATGAATGACTGAATGCCGATCGCCACCTGGTAAGGCTGCATCCTGGCGACGACGTCCTCTACACCGACGGCATCGAGCTCACTGCCGAACCAGAGAACATGACACAGCGCGCGGTCATCGTGGAAATGCCCCTCGCCCGCAAGCACCTCATCCACGTAACGGCCATAGAGAATGCACTCGGAGAACCGGCGGTCTGCAGCCACCGCCTGATCCACGGCGTGCCATTCACCTTTTCGACATGCCGCAGCATGCGGACAACCGTGTCACGACGCCATGAGATCAGTGTCGTGATGTAATCGTGCTCGGTTTCCTGGCCTGCCGGCAGGCCTAGCGCACGCGCGGCATTCGCCGACCAGTCGCGATGGCCGAGATCGACCAGCGAGTTCATTCCCCCGTCGCGGCGATAAAGCCGCACCTGCCCGTCCCGCCAGAAGGCACTGCAATCGAAAGGCTTCAGGAACACGACGTCGGAATCGCAATAAACCAGGGTCTCTTCCTGGGCCTTCTCGGCAAAGGCAATCCGCCGCAATTGCTGCACATGCCAGCCGCGCAGGGGCGCAAGCCGCGTGCTCAGCCATACATGACGCCGGAAAAAGACGGTGGGATCGCGCACCGCATGGAGCCAGGAGGGCAGGAGATCGCGCTCGTCCACCACCACGCGCCGGTCCGTCTCCAGTGTGCGAAAGCGCTCGACATCGTGTCCGGCCACCAGGAGGTAATGCCGATTATGGCCTGTCACAAAGCGGTCCATCGTCTCGCAAAGAAGCCGGCAACGATCAAAGTCGCCTGCATAGCTGGGCGTGACGATCGCCGTGCTGTGCTCACCGGTCATGGCTACACCCTGCCCCGCCTGCCCAGAAACTTCTGCCGAAGCACCCGCAGGAGGAAGACGGGATTGCCAACCACATAGCGCCGCCACAGTCGGCGTGGCTCCAGCCCCAGACGGAACAGCCATTCCAGCCGCAGACGCCGCACCCAGAGGGGCGCGCGCGGCACTGCACCGCTCAGGAAATCAAGCAACGCCCCTACGGCAATCGGCACCGTGCAGTGTTCGGGGCCGATATGATCGGCGATCCACAGTTCCTGGCGCGGTACGCCCATGGCGACGAGCAGCACGTGAGGCTTCAACGCCCTGAGCTGCTCGAGAATCGCTTCCTCGTCCCGCGCCCCGAAATAGCCATCGTGCAGAAAGACGAATTCATGCTGCGGTGCCTGCTCGGACAGTTTTTCGGCAGCCGCAAGAGCGTTCTCGCGCCGCGCACCGAGCAGGGCGACCGTGAGCTTCTCCTTCTGTTGGCGGAAGAATTGCGGCACGAAGTCCGTCCCGTTCAGATTGTCGGGAAACGGCTCGCCGTAGAGCATCCGCGAGGCGATGTCGACGCCGATACCGTCTGCGAGCACCAGAAACCCCGGCAGGGCCTCACGAAAACGCGCATCGGCGACAGCCACATTGGCATTGTGCGCGTTGAGAAACGTGACGGGCATAAACCGGCGGGCGGCGATGTTTTCAGCCAGCAGGGCCATCGCGCCATCACGGCTGATGACCGAAACGTCCGTCCCCAGGACGTCGCGCCGCGGATGGGCCGCATGCGCACATTTTGGTGCAGCAACGTTCATGCGGCTTTATCCCGCCGGTTGAAACCAGCCTGATCAAGCCCATGAAGAATGGCCGTGTCTAGCGCTTTGCGCTGCGCCATGTGGAAGGCACGCCCGTCAAGATCGACGGGTTTCTTTGCCGCTCGCACCAGCGCTTCGGCGAAGGCGCGCGGATCATCGGCCACGATGCAGTTCTCCGGCTTGTGAGAAATACCGCGCAGCGCGCTCTGCGTCGCAACGCTCGGCAGGCCGAGTTCGAATGTTTCAATGGTCTTTAGCTGCACCCCCGTGCCGGCGCGGCTTATGAGCGGGACCACCCTGCCGCTGCGCACGAATTCGACCGCATCCGGCACACGCCCGACGAAAGTCACGCGCCCGTGCCTTTGCGCGAGATCTGCCGGCGCATCGCCCGCCACCGCGATGCGGAAGCCTCGGGGAGATGCGGAACCACCTCTTCCAGAAACCAGTCGAGGCCGATCCGGTTCGGCGCCCAGCTCCATGTGCCGATGAGCGCCGCGTCATGGGTCGTCTGGCGCTCACCCGGCCCGGAAACGGCGGGTGCGTGCGCCACAAGCGGCAGAACCGCCGAGCGCCTGTCGTCGTCCACGCCCAGAAGCCGCCGGTCGTCTTCAGAGAGCGTATAGACAAAACGCGCCTGCGCACAAAGATCCGCTTCCAGCGCCTTCAAAAGACGCGCCTCGCGGCGAAACATGAAGCGCCCCACCAGCCGCGCGCGGCATCAGCACTCTGCAGGGCGGAAAAATGTTCCACATTGTGCGCCACATAGATGCACGGCAGGTCGGCAAAGACCCGACGAAACGCACCGGCGAACTGCACGGAATTGAAGATCACGCCATCAACCCGCCCGAACCCTTCCAGCGCCCTGCGCACATCTCCCGGCGAGGCCCGCAGCATCTTGGCGGACGAAAACGTCATGCCCCGCATCATTGCTCTGGCAAGCCAGCCGAGCTTTGTCAGCCCGCTGGCGGCTTCGGTGCGCGGCTCAAGCTCTCCAAGAACCACCGTGCCATCGGCGATTTTCCGTTCCTCGCGCCCCTTCCATGCAAATCCCATAACGGACATCCGGCAGCCGGCCCGCGTGAGCGCGTCGAGAACGGCCGCGTTGGCGATCTCGTAGCCACTTTTCGGCGTTCCGTCGGGAACCATGGATGTCGCAAAAATCAGATGCATGCACTTTTCCTGTTTGGGTTGTTTTTTCAAACAGCGATGAACTCTTGATTAAGGAGACGTGGCCATCGTCCACTTTTCGCGGGCATAGCACCATCTGCCCCCCCGCAAAAACCAGCCGTATTTAACGCCGCCTTAATCGCCAGCGCTGCTTATGAGGAGCGCAAAAGGGGTTTGGCGGGATCGTGACGGAAAACAACGCGGAAAAATCGGTTTCAGTGGTCGCGCGCACGCCATCGCTTGCCGCGCAGGCCATTGCATGCGTTGTAACGGTTCCAACGTTCAAGCGGCCGGAGCAACTGTTGAACACGTTGCACTCGCTTGCCTCCCAGGCGACCGAGCGCCCTTTTGCCGTCATCGTTATGGAGAATGAGGCCGAGGAGCGCGCCGGAGCCAACGCCGCAGCACCGCTTTTTGCCGATGGAACCTTCAACGGACTCGTGATCATCGCCCACAAGCGGGGCAATTGCTGCGCCTATAATGCCGGCTGGGAAACGGCGCTCAAGGAATTCCCCAATTTCCGGTATCTCGCCGTCATCGACGATGACGAACTGGCTTCCCCGCACTGGCTGGAAAATCTCTGTTCCACCGCCGAGCGCTTCGAGGCCGATATCGTCGGCGGGCCACAGGTGCCCGTCTTCGCAAAGCCCGCGCATGAACGCTGGGCGACGCACCCGGTCTTTGCCCCGCCCTATGCTGAGACGGGCACGGTTCCGGCACTTTTCTCATCTGGCAATCTCCTTCTGTCGCGGCGGGTTCTGGAGGCCATGCCGCGCCCCTTTCTCGATCTTCAGTTCAATTTCATGGGCGGGGGCGATTCGGATTTTCTAAGCCGTGCCAGTCAGAAAGGCTTCCGCCTCGCCTGGTCGGCTGAGGCAGAAACACAGGAAATCGTGCCAGAGCGACGCGTCGAGCGGGACTGGATTCGCGCCCGGGCGCTGCGCAATGGCGTCATCTCCACGCTTGTCGAGAAAAAGAAGCGGGCGGATGAAGGCTTTGGCCGGTTGCGAGTCTTTGCCAAAAGCCTCGCATTGCTGGCACTCTCCCCGCTGCGTGGTGCCGTCAGGCTTGCAAAGACCGGCTCCGCCTCCACCGCCATGTATCCAGTCTATGTGGGGCTCGGCCGCGTCATGGCCGAATTTGGCTATGCCAACGAGCAATACCGCGAACCGGAAAAGAATTAACCCCGCAGACGGTCGACTTCCCGCCGCCGATTGTGTATCGCTCGCCTCCCCCAATCGATCCACATTCCGGCAAGGATAGTCCCATGCGAGCGCTCAGCGGCGGCATCGACTTCGGCACGTCGAATTCCACAGTCGGTTTCATGGAGGACGGCGAACCCCGCCTCGTCGCGCTCGAAGCGGACGAGGTCACCATGCCGAGCGCCGTGTTCTTCAGTTTCGAGGATGACCGCACCTATTTCGGGCGCGGCGCCGTCAGCCGCTATACGGAGAATGTGGAGGGCCGCCTCCTGCGGGCGCTCAAGAGCGTTCTGGGCTCATCGCTCATCCATGAAAAAACGCGAATTAAAGCCCATTCCATCGCGTTTTCCGACATTATCGGTTCGTTTCTGCATTTCCTGAAAGACAATCTGGAAAACCATCTCGGAGGTCCGGTCGACAACATCGTGCTTGGGCGGCCGGTGCAATTCGTCGACGACAATCCGGAAGCCGACAGGCGCGCGCAGGACGAACTGGAAAAGGCCGCGCAACGCCGCGGCTTTGCCCATATCGAGTTCCAGTTCGAGCCGATTGCAGCCGCCCTCGATTATGAGCAGCAGGTTGACCGCGAAGAACTCGCCCTCATCGTCGATATCGGCGGCGGTACGTCCGATTTTTCCATTGTCCGCGTTTCCTCCGACCGTGCGAAACAGGCGGACCGCAAGGACGATATTCTCGCAAACCATGGTGTGCATATCGGCGGCACGGATTTCGACCGGCTTTTGAGCCTCGCCCGCCTGATGCCCGAATTCGGCTATCGCACGCAGACGAAAGACGGCAAGCGCTTTCTGCCGGCTGGCTATTTCAACGATCTGGCCACCTGGCAGCGCATCCACATGCTCTATACCAATCGCGCCATGACCGATCTGAAGCAGATCCGCTATGAGGCTGCTCAACCCGAGCTTGTCGAGCGATGATCGACGTGGTCGCCAACCGGCAGGGCCATGCGGCGGTCGGCGCGGTGGAGCGGGCAAAGATTGCGCTCACGGACGAAACCGAAAGCGCCATCAAGCTTCAGCTTACTGACGAGACGCTCGACCTGCCGGTCACCCGCGACCAGTTGAACGACGCCATCTCCGCCACAGTGGACCGCGTTCAAAATGCCGTTTCCGAAACACTCGCCCTTGCTGGCATCGCGCCCGAACAGATCACCGCCCTCTTCCTCACAGGCGGTTCCTCGGCCATCCCGCTCCTGCGCGAGAATGTCCTGCGCATGCTGCCCGCGGCGACCGTCGTCGAAGGCGATATGTTCGGCTCCGTCGGACGCGGGCTGGCGCTGGACGCAGGCCGCAGGTTCGGCACTTGAACTGATTGGCATGCGGGCCGGTGGACCGGCCCGCATGTCTTTTCCGGTTCAGCTCCACCTTCGCAACCGCATCAGCGCAAGAAGCGTAACCACAGCCATGACGGTTACATAGGCAACCAGCGGCATGGCGGTGGCGCCATCAAGCGAAACGACGAAAGCCGTGCCGACAAGGCCGACGATCAGGCTTTGAATGCAGAAGTGGAGAGCCACTGCCGTTCCTGCCATATCGCCAAAATCCTCCAGAGCACCGTTGGCAGTGACCGACGTGGTGAAGACGATCCCGACCGCCATGAGCCACATGGGCAAGATGAATGACAGGAACGATGGCGGCAGGAACAACGCGCCTGCAAGGAGCAGAAACGCACCCAGCAACATCGTGGCCATGCCGCGCATGACACTGCCGGCGATACCCCAGCGTTCTACGAAACGCGCGGCGAAGCGTGCCGTTGCCATCATTATGAAAGCGACGGTCGCAAAGGCGAGACTGAAGCCGAACTCGGAATAGCCTGCCTTCTCGATCAATACGCGCGGAGCAGTGGAGAAGAACACGAAGAATGTGCCCATCGCCGTTCCGAAAGCGAGCGTATAGGCCCAGAACGGCAAGCTGCGAAGCATCGGGGCGAACGAGACCCCGCGCATCCCCTCATGGCGCGGCCGTGTTTCGTGCCATCCGGCGAGCGACCACACAAGCATCACAACTGCGGGTGCAGCAAGCCCCACGAAGATCGCGCGCCAACCGAGGTTTTCGGCGATCAGCGCACCGACAATCGGGCCGAACGCCGGTACGCAGGCGAGCATCGCGTTCAGAAGGCTGTAAACCACGGCACTTTGAGGTCGTCCGGCATAGACGTCCCGAACGGTCGCGAAGAGCGCCACAAGCATCGCTGAAGCACCTGCGGCCTGTGCAACCCGAAGCGCCAGAAACAGACCCGCTGTCGATGTCGCCGCAAGCGCAAGTGACGTGCCCGCAAAAAGGAGAGCTCCACCCAAAAGGACCGGCCTCCGGCCCCAGCGATCCGACAGGGGACCGAACACAACCTGGCCCACGCCAAGCATGATCATATAAAGCGTGAGGGTCAGCTGGATCGTGGCCGGTGTGGTGCCGAGAATTGCCGGCATTGCCGGAACGACTGGCAGGTAGATATCCATGCCGAGCGAGGCAAGAATGTTGAAAGGTGCCAGCAGCGCGAGCGCCACCGGCAGGCTGTAACTCCACAGCCGCGGATTTCGATTTGGCATGACAAAGCATCCGTCAAATGGAAGGCATTTGGCGGCGCCTGCAGTTCATAGAGATTTTCAAGGGAACCCGGACAGGCAGCCGCAACAACAGAAAAGTCGCTGCGGCTTATTTGCGTGCTTTCTTGGCGCTCATGCTTCGGCCCCGTGTCCGGTGGTTGATCGAGTTCGATAACGCGCTTTAGCAAACCCTCCCTCGGCCCGCAAACGGGAATTTCCCTGCGCAGACCTCTCAGCCGTTGCATTCCCTGTCTTCACGCGGCATTCCTTTGCGATCATCAAGGGAGAAGTTTCATGGGCAAATCGGTCATCCTCGTCGGCTGCGGCAATATGGGTTATGCCATGCTGAAGGCTGGATCGCCGCGGGCAAGCTGGCCTCGAAGGACGCAACCGTGGTGGAGCCGAATGAGGGCCTGCGCGCACGCGCTGCGGCCTTGGGTGTAACCGTTGCCGAAAGCGTTGACGAGCTTGACGCAGGTGCCGACATGATCGTGTTCGCCGTCAAGCCGCAGGTCATCCGCGATGTCGCCCCAGCCTATGCCCGCTTTGCCGACAAAGCCACCTTCGTCAGCGTTCTTGCCGGCACTGGCACGGCCACGTTCGAGGAAATTCTTGGCCGCCATGCCGCCATTATGCGCTGCATGCCTAACACGCCAGCCGCCATCGGCAAGGGCATGATGGTGCTCTTCTCCAACCGCAATGTGACCGGTGAGGCAAAAGCCTTCGCCGAGGAGCTGCTGGCCACCAGCGGCGCGGTCACCACCATCGACAATGAAGAGCTGATGGACGCCGTGACCGCCGTTTCCGGTTCCGGCCCGGCTTACATCTTCCACTTCATCGAATGCCTGACGGCTGCCGGTGAGAAGGCCGGCCTGCCTGCGGAAACCGCGAAGCTGCTTGCGATGCAGACGGTCTATGGTGCTGCATCGCTTGCAAAGGAAAGCGATGAAGAACCCGGCAAGCTGCGTGAACAGGTGACGAGCCCCAACGGCACCACCGCCGCCGCGCTCTCCGTCTTCATGGATGAAAACCGGCTTCTGGATCTGGTCAGCGACGCGGTGGATGCGGCCAAGAAGCGCTCAATCGAACTGGGGAAGTAGAGGATCGGCGCAGGCTCTGGCACTCGCCCCACGCCCATCACCCTTCGCCGAACACCATCGCATCCTGCCGCGCCCTGAGCGCCACCAGCCGCGAAGCCGCGTCGGGCGCGACATTCGCATGCGTCAGAAGCGCGCCCTTCTTCACCGGGGCCGTCACCGTGCCGCCCTCAAGGAGCCCGCATGGCACGGCCTTCGCCGTGCGCGCTTCTTCCGCCGTCATGATCCACGAGCGGTAGGAATATTCGCCGATGGCGTCGAGCCGGTCGCCCGGGTTCAGATCCTTCTTCGCCACCGCACAGACTTCCGCAACCGGCCTGTCGAGCGGCACCATGTCTGCCTTGCCATAGAGCACGGCGCGGGCGCAAGTGAGCGGCACTTCCAGCGAAGTCAGATGATAGGGCCGGAAGAAAGTGTAGTACGGCCCCTCCCCGAGCTTCAGATCGTTCATGCGCTCGCGCAGGCGCGGGTGGTCCATCTCCGCCACCACGAACACGCCCGGCGCGACACCCTTGCCGACCGTGAAGTCGACACAGCCCTTTTTCGAGAGCACGCCGCCATCGGCAATCGGGCAGAGAACGCTTGAAAGCTCCTCGCGGCTTGCCGCCGGGCCATGCATGCCCGGCCTGTCCGGCACGAGGCCCGTGGCATTGGCGATGGCCGCCATTTCCACCATCGTCTTGGAGCCGTCGACAAACTCGACCAGCATGCGCACATTCATGTTGCGCCGTTCCGCCTCCTCGGCGTAGTCGTCCGGTACGGCATCCACATTGAGCGGATTGTTCTTGCCCTTGCCGGCGGCAACGATGTCGTGCCCCATGGCCGAGACGAACTCTATCAGCTCCATGCAGGAAGACGGCTCGTCGCCCGCGCCCAGCGAATAGGTCACGCCCAGCCGCGCCGCCTCACGCTTCAGATAAGCGCCGATGGTCACATCCGCCTCGACATTCATCATGACAAGATGCTTACCCGCCTCCATGGCAGAAAGCCCGATCTCCGCGCCCACCGCAGGCTTGCCCGTCGCGTCGATGACCACGTCCACCAGATCGTTCTGCGCCACCATCAGAGAATCGCCGCAAAGCGCGGTCTTTCCGGCGCGGATCGCATCGCTGATCGCCGCCCGCCGTC
>NZ_BAMP01000109.1 GCF_000615975.1 Nitratireductor aquibiodomus NL21 = JCM 21793
AAAGCGCATACCACAAGCCGGTCAGCGGTCCCGCCGCCCGGTCGCCCTCACGCGCCGCCGCATCGAGCCCGAAGATCGGCTCCAGCCCCAGAAGCGTGCGGCCCGTATCGGGCTGCGCCGCCATGAAGCCAAGCACCAGCACCAGCGATAAGAGCCCGCCGACGTAACCCAGCCCCCAGGCTGAGCCCGAAAGCCGCCCCAGCTCCGCGCGCGGCACGAGATCGGGCATCATCGCATTGTTGAAGACGGCGGCGAACTCCATGCCAAACACGGCGAGCGCCACGGCAAGCAGAACCAGCCCCACATGCCCACCCCCCGGCGTGGCGAACCACAGCGATGTGCAGGCCAGAACGCCGATCACCGAGAACACGAAGATCCACGGCTTGCGCGGCCCCGTCGCATCGGCAATCGCGCCCAGAACGGGTGAGGAAAGCGCGATGGCAAGCCCGCCAATGCCCGTGGCGAACCCCCACAATTCCTGCCCCCGCGCCGCATCGGGCGCGACGGCAGAGGCAAAATAGGGCGCGAAGACAAAGGTGATGATGAGCGTGTGAAAGGGCTGTTGCGCCCAGTCGAAGAACATCCAGCCCCAGATGCCGCGGCGGGGCACGGATCCGTGCTCCGCCGGCGGCATGTTCATCCCGGCGTCTTCCGGCGCCCCGGCAAGATCAGACACTCAGATCGCTCATCAGGCCGGAGGCCACGGTGAGGCGCGACACGCTTATCTCACCGCCCTCCACGAGAGACTGAAGCCTGTCGCGGACCCGCACCACGTGCTCCCCACCAGCCTCGACCCACCTTTCAGCCGGATCGTCCTCCTTGCCGTATTCGGTAAGGGCGGCGATCGTCATGCCGCGTCGCGCCGCGCTGATCATGTCGGTCGCGCGGAACAGCGCCAGCCCGTCAT
The DNA here is from genome assembly GCF_000615975.1 of Nitratireductor aquibiodomus NL21 = JCM 21793. GTDB lineage: Bacteria > Pseudomonadota > Alphaproteobacteria > Rhizobiales > Rhizobiaceae > Nitratireductor > Nitratireductor aquibiodomus. Next base: position 908 of record NZ_BAMP01000109.1, read on the forward strand.
AATAGTCTGAAGGCACGATCGTGTGCGCCGCGTCCTCGATGCGCCCGATACGGAAAGCGTCGGTAACGCCGAAGAAGGCTTTCGCGGCCTTCTCCAGAGGCGCACCCGCCTTCTCCGCCACCAGCTCGATATCCGGCACCATCTCCGCAACGGAAAGGAAGGCGAGTTTCTTAGCCAGATCCTCCGGTGCTCCGAGCGCCACGAGCTGCCCCCGCCGGCTTTCCAGACGCTCGCGCATAAAGGCCGGCAGCATCGGCATCAGCTTGCCTTCCAGGGCCTTGCGCGCCGCCTGCAGCCGGTCGATCCGCGCGCCGACGGTCTCCTTGTCGCTTTCGTTCTTGAGCTGCCAGGAAGTCGCCGAATAGATCAGCCGCCAGACGATCTGATAGAGATCGAGCTGCGCCATGCCGTCGATCTTGTTGTCCAGCGCATCTATGGCCTTGTAGATCCTGCGCAGCTCAAACCCCTCACGCACCACCGCGAAGGCGGCAACGATGTCGGCTGCCGGCCGGCCTGTCAGGTCCTGCAGCCGCGTGACGAAGCTCGGCCCGCCGCGGTTGATCACGTCATTGGCCAGTTCCGTGGCGATGATCTCGCGCTTCAGCCGGTGCGAACGGATTTCATTTTCGTATTTCTTCGCCATACGGCTCGGGAAATAGGCGAAAAGATCTTCCTCCAGATGCGGCGCATCCGGCACCTTGCTTGCGACAATCTCGTCAAGGAGCACGATCTTCGCATAGGCAAGCAGCACGCCCACTTCCGCGCGCGTCAGCTGTTCGCCACGGCTTTCGCGATCCGCCAGTTCCTGCGGCCCGGGCAGGAACTCGACCGCCCGGTCGAGCAGCCCGCGCTGTTCGAAGAGGGTCATCATGCGCGCCTGATGCGGCATTTCCGGCATGCCGCGCTTCTGAACCTGCGAGATGGCCAGCGTCTGCTGGTAGTTGTTGGCAAGAACCAGCCCGGCGACTTCGTCCGTCATCTCGGCCAGAAGCCTGTCGCGCGCCGGCCGTTCCAGCGCGCCCGAGCGCATCGCGGCCGCCAGCGCGATCTTGATGTTCACCTCCACGTCGGAGGAGTTCACGCCGGCCGAGTTGTCGATGGCGTCGGAATTGCAGCGCCCGCCATTCAGGCCGAACTCGATGCGCGCAAGCTGGGTCATGCCAAGATTGGCGCCTTCGCCGATCACCTTGGCCCCCACCTCCCGCGCGGTCACGCGAATGGTGTCATTGGCCCGGTCGCCCACCTCCTGATTGCTTTCGGTGTGTGAGCGCACATAGGTGCCAATGCCGCCGAACCAAAGGAGATCGACCGGCGCTTTCAGGATCGCCATCATGATCTCGGTTGGCGAGGCCGTGGTCTTGCCAAGCCCGATGGCATCGGCTGCCGCCTTGCTGAGCGTGATGGACTTCTGCGCACGTGAAACGATAACGCCGCCCTTGGAGAGCTTGCTCGTGTCGTAGTCCTGCCAGCTGGAGCGCCCCATCTCGAAAAGGCGCTTGCGCTCGGCATAGGAAACCGCCGGGTCCGGATCGGGATCGATAAAGATGTCGCGGTGGTCGAAAGCGGCCACCACCTTCGTGCAAGTGGAAAGCAGCATGCCATTGCCGAACACATCGCCCGACATGTCGCCCACGCCCACGGCGGTGAACGGTTCCGTCTGAATATCGCGGTTCATCTCGCGGAAATGCCGCTTCACCGCCTCCCAGGCACCGCGTGCGGTGATGCCCATCTTCTTGTGGTCATAGCCGGCCGAGCCGCCGGAGGCGAAAGCGTCATCCAGCCAGAAATCATGCGCCTGGCTGATGCCGTTGGCCGTGTCGGAAAAGGTTGCCGTGCCCTTGTCGGCCGCCACCACGAAATAGGGGTCGTTGCCATCGTGGCGCACCACGCCCTCGGGCGGAATGACCTTGTCGCCATCCAGATTGTCGGTCAGCGACAGAAGGCTGGAGATGAAGTTGATATAGGCCGCACGCCCTGCCTCGAACACCTCCTGACGGCTGCCATTCTCCGGCAGGAGGCGCGGGTAGAAGCCGCCCTTGGCCCCCACCGGCACGATCACCGCATTCTTGACCTGCTGTGCCTTCACAAGGCCCAGCACCTCGGTGCGGTAGTCCTGCGCCCGGTCAGACCAGCGCAGGCCGCCGCGTGCCACCGGCCCAAAGCGAAGGTGAACACCTTCCACCTCCGGCCCGTAGACAAAAATCTCACGCCATGGGCGCGGCTGCGGCAGGCCGGTGATGGCGCGTGAATCGAATTTCAGCGCCAGCGAGCGAACGGTCTCATCCGCTTTCGGCCGATAATGGTTGGTCCGCAGCGTCGCCTCGATCAGGTTGAGGAACCGCCGGATGATCGTATCATCATCGAGATTGGGCACCGCATCGAGGTCCGTCTCGATGGCCGCCGTCAGCGCCGCCGCCTCTTCGCGTGCCTTTGCCTGTTCCGCCCGCTTGGGATCGAAGCGCAACACGAAGAGCTCGAACAGCTTGCGCGCGATATGCGGATAGCGGTTCATCGTCGCGGCGATGAAATCCTGGCTCTGGGGAATGCTGGCCTGATGCAGGAAGCGGCTATAGGCCCGCAGAATCGCGATCTCGTCGACGCGCAGACGCGCCGTCTGTGCAAGCGCGTTGAGCCGGTCGTCATCGTGCTCCCCGCGCCAGACCGAAAGGAACAGCTCTTCGAACAGCGCGCCCCTGTCCGACAGGTCGATCGGTCCGTCGAATGCGTTTTCCAGCTCCATGTCGTGGATGAATATCTGCGCGCGCTCTTCATCGTCGGCATCGCCGATTTCGAAGGTGCGCTCGCTGATCACCCGGAAGCCCATGTTTTCCAGAAGCGGCACACGCTCGGTGAGCGGGACCGGCGTGCCGTGATGATAGATTTTCAGCGCCGCCTGCGTTTCGTTCTGGTCTTCATGCCGGTGAAAATCGATGGCGATCGGGTTGTCGGGAGACAATTTCACCATACGCTCGGCGTCGATCAATGCCGTTTCGGCGGAAAACCCGTTGCGGTAGCTCTCGGGAAAGGCTGCTGCCACCCCTGCAAACCTGCGGTCTGCGCCGGTCTCTTCAAGCGCTTCCTGCAACGCATCGTCCCAGGTCCGCACGATCTTGAGAATACCCGCTTCCAGCGTCTCCGTATCGATGCGCGGCGTCTTGCCGCCGGAACGGCCGATGATGAAGTGAACACGCGCCAGCGTGCCTTCGGGGAAGGCCGGGTAGTAGGCCGAAACGCGCCCCTTGAAAACGGTCTTGAGGTAGTTGCCGATCTCGATGCGGACCTGCGAATCGTAGCGGTCGCGCGGCACGAAGACGATCACGGAGACGAAACGGTCGAACTGGTCGATACGGTAGAGCGCACGGACACGGGGCCGCTCTCCCAGCGCCAGTATGGCTTCGGCATGTTTGCGCAGGATCGGCAGGCCGATCTGGAAAAGCTCGTCGCGCGGATAGGATTCCAGCACATTGATGAGCGCCTTGCCCGAATGGTCGGTGGGCGCAAAACCGGACTTCGTGATCACCGCCTCGGCCTTGGATCGCAGATACGGGATCTTCATCACCGAACGGGTGTAGGCGGTGGAAGTGAACAGGCCGACGATACGCAGTTCGCCAGTGAGCTTGCCCTTATCGTCAAAGGTCTTGATCCCGATATAGTCGAGATAGGCACGGCGATGGACAACCGATTTGGCATTCGCCTTGGTCACGATGAAGGGGTCGGGGCCATGCAGGAAGGCGCGGATTTCCGGTGTCGTTGAGACCGCTTCCTTGCCACGGCGCAGGACAAGAACGTCGGGATCGGCCAGAATGCCGAGGCCCTTCTTGTTGGCACGCTCCAGCGTGCCGCTTTCTTCGCCGCCCGAGTAGCGGAATTCGCGCATGCCGAGGAATGTGAAATTGTCGTCACGCAGCCATTCCAGAAACGCGATGGCCTCCGCCACGGCATCCTTTTCGAGCGGCACCGGCGCATAACGCAGCTCGGTTATCTCCTGGTCGAGCCTGGCAAGCATCGGCTTCCAGTCAACAACGGCTGCGCGCACCTGCTTCAGGGTCGCGTTGAGGCGCGTCTCCAGATCCGCGCTCTGCTCGTCGGAAAGCTTCGGCAGATGCACGTGGATCAGGCTGATATTGTCCTCATCCGGACCGACCTTGGTGCTCGCAGCATCACCGACAATCGCATCGACACCCTTTTTGCCGTGTTTGACGACCAGAACCGGGTGGACAACCAGCGTCGCCTCGACGCCGAAATCGCTGAGTTCACCCAGAACCGAATCGAACAGGAACGGCATGTTGTCGTTCACGACGGTCAAAAGGCTGACCGCACGACCCAAACGCTCGATCCCCGAGGCATTGTCCACCCGCACCACGCTGGTGCCCGGCCTGTGGACCTTGATCGCCGTGACCGCATCCTCGGCGGCACGCAGCAGCGCTGCCTCGTCATAGGGGCGCAGATCCTCCGCCGGTGTCCGCGCGCTGATGATCTCATGCAGGACCTTGCCCATGGGTCCGCCCTTTTTCGCGGTCTTGGAGGTCTTTGCCTTGCTACCATGCCGAAAATCCCTGTTGGTTGACCAAACTGGCCCATCGTATTCAGACAAAAGCGGTTTGACGACCCGTCATTCCACCGTGCAGGCTGAATACAACCTATTCCTATCGAAAGGGTGTCTGCATCATGACGAAACCGGTCACTGCCCTGCATTTTCCCCCACTCGAAGCGCTGAGCGACGAAACCCGGGCCTATTTCGACAAATGCGAGGAGAAGCTTGGCCTCGTGCCCAATGTTCTGCGCGCCTACGCGTTTGACGAGAACAAGCTCAGGGCCTTCACGCAGATGTACAACGACCTGATGCTGAGTGATTCGGGTCTGTCGAAGCTCGAGCGCGAAATGATTGCCGTCGCGGTTTCAAGCATCAACACTGCTTCTACTGCCTCACCGCCCACGGCGCAGCCGTGCGCCAGCTCTCCGGCGACCCGGTGCTGGGTGAACTCATGGTGATGAACTACCGCGCCGCGAAGCTGGAGCCGCGACAAAAGGCCATGCTCGATTTCGCCGTTAAACTCACCGAGAGCCCCGCGAAGATCGAGGAGTCGGACCGCAGGGCGCTGCGTGAGGCCGGATTTTCCGAGCACGACATCTGGGACATCGCCGCCGTGGCGAGCTTCTTCAACATGTCCAACCGCATGGCGGCGGCGGTCGATATGCACCCAAACGAGGAGTATCACGGCATGGCGCGGGAACCGGCCTCCGACTGAACCGCGGAGGACCGCCACTGCCGGATCATCGATAGATCCTGATTCGCGTATGAGGTCCGATGAGCGGCAGTATGCGTGCCATGGCGAGCGGCGAGACGGCTATGCAGCCCTCGGTGGGCGGAAATCCGGGTTTGGCAATGTGAAAAAAGATCGCGCTGCCGCGATTGCGGATCGCCGGCCGCATGTTCCAGTTGGACACCATGCAGACGTCATAGAGACGGTCCTCACGCGCCATACGCTCATGGCTGGCTGGATAGGGCAGCCGGACCGGGCGATTGTAATTGCGGTCGCCCGAAGCATCACACCATCCGTCGCGCGCGTCGATCCGCGTGAGCGGGAACCGGCTTAAAGGCGGGCCGGCAGGCGCCCTGTCTCCCCGAAAGTAGCCATAGAGCAGCAGCAGATCACCAACAGGTGTGGCGCCATCGCCTTCGCGCTTCAGCATCGTCGTGCCTGTTCGCCCGAGGGCACAGGGGAAGACGAGTGGTCCCACGCTCAAGAGCCCCTGGGTCGGCCTGCCGGGCTTGCGGCGCACCTCGATCAGACCAATCGATTTGCCGGCTTTACACTTCATGTTGAGGGAAACCTGCCTGTCAGCTTACGTTAAATTGATTGGAACAAATGTTCGCCATGGTGTTTTCGCACTGTTAGGTTCCGCATAAAGCTGGAACGGTCAACACTGCAATTCCATTTGAATCGGCAGTCTTTTTCCTGGATAGTGGATTTAACCATGACGTCACGCACCATCCTAATCGTCGATGATGACGAAGACCTGAGGACGACGCTCGTCGAGCAATTGTCGCTCTATGAGGAATTCGACATTCTTCAGGAGAACACGGCGACGAAGGGCATCCAGTCTGCGCGCAACGCGATTGTCGACCTGCTCATCATGGATGTGGGCCTGCCGGACATGGATGGACGTGAAGCGGTCAAGCTTCTGCGCAAGGGCGGCTATCGCGCGCCGATCATCATGCTGACCGCGCAGGATACCGATTCGGACACGATCCTTGGCCTTGAGGCCGGTGCCAACGATTACGTGACGAAACCGTTCCGATTCGCTGTGCTTCTCGCCCGCATCCGCGCGCAACTTCGCCAGCACGAGCAGAGCGAGGATGCCACCTTCGCCGTTGGCCCCTACACGTTCAAACCCTCGCAGAAACTCCTCATCGATGAGCGCGGCGGCAAGATTCGCCTGACGGAGAAGGAAGCCGCGATCATCAAATATCTCTACCGCGCCGAACAGAAAGTGGTGACCCGCGACATCCTGCTCGAAGAAGTCTGGGGATACAATTCAGGCGTCACCACCCACACGCTCGAGACCCATGTCTATCGCCTGCGGCAAAAGATCGAGCGTGATCCTTCCAAAGCTGAAATTCTTGTGACAGAAAGCGGTGGTTATAAGCTCGTTCCGTGAGACTGCGCCATGAGGGCGCTCGGGGATCACCGGGAACGGGTCGGGGACGACTTCAATGGCGCTGGACGATGACATTCGCATTCTGTCCGGCGTGGGTCTGTTTGACGGATTCACGCGCGAGCAGTTGCGCCTCATGGCCTTCGGCGCCGAAAGCATGACGCTTTCCGCCGGACGGGACATCTATGCCGAGGGTGCGCCGGCCGACTGCGCCTTCATCGTCGCCTCCGGAAGCGTTGTGCTGTTTACGGAACAAGACGGCGAGCGCCAGATTGTCGAAAGGCTCGGCCCCGGCGACATGATGGGCGAATTTGCACTGATTGCCGAAGGCCGCCGCATGACGAATGCGATGGCCGAAAGCGAAACTCGGCTGGTCAGAATCAGCCGTTCGAGCTTTCACCGGATTCTTGAAGAATTCCCCGAAACGGCGATGCGCCTGCACGAAAAAATTGTCAGAAACCTGCAGGCAATGATCGATCGGATGGAGCGCATAGCAGCGCGATTCACCGATTGATTCGGCACAAAACGCACGCGTTTCACATCGTTTTCTCTAAAATGAGGCGTTTCCGCCAAAAATCCGTGAAATTTCGGAAAACGTATCAGCCGAAATCAAACCCGGCGATGACGGGCACATGATCTGACGGACGCTCCCACCCACGCGCCTCGCGCAGCACTTCGATCCGGTTAAGCGAAGGCGAAAGGTTCGGCGACGACCAGATATGGTCGAGCCTGCGCCCACGATCCGAAAGCGCCCAGTCTTTCGCGCGGTAGCTCCACCAGGTGAAGATCTTCTCTTCCGGCGGAATCTTCTCGCGCATCAGATCCACCCAGCCGCCTTCCCTGCGCAGCCGTTCAAGCCCCTCGGTCTCCACCGGCGTGTGGCTGACGACCTTCAAAAGCTGCTTGTGCGACCAGACATCGGTTTCGAGCGGGGCGATGTTGAGATCGCCCACGAGGATCGTTCCCGAATTGCCGTTTTCTTCCGCCCGAAGCGCATGCATTTCGGCCAGGAAGTCGAGCTTGTGGCGAAATTTCGGATTGATGGCGGGATCCGGTTCGTCACCGCCCGCGGGCACATAGAAATTGTGCAAAAGCACCGAACGGCCCGCCCCCGCATCGACGGAAACGGAGATATGCCGGCTATCGCCCATCCCGCAGAATTCGCGCTTTTCAACGAGTTTCAGCGGACGGCGAGCGACTGTTGCGACGCCGTGATATCCCTTCTGCCCATGGATCGCCATGTGCTCATACCCGGCCTTGCGAAAAGCCGCGGCAGGGAACTGGTCATCGGCGCATTTGGTTTCCTGAAGACACAGAACATCCGGGCTGTATCGCTCCAGAAACTGCTCCACAAGCGGCATGCGCAGCCGAACGGAATTGATGTTCCAGGTGGCGATGGTGAAGGGCATGGAGACAGTCCGGGATTGATCGCTTGCAAGAAGCGCAAAACTGCCCGGAACCTGAAAGGAAGACAAGCGCAACGGCCCGCCGGGAAGCAAAAGGCCGGGCTTTCCACAGCCCGACGGGTGACAAGCGCTTCAGCTGGCGGCGGTCGCCTCGATCTCGAACAGCAAACCCGGAACCGCAAGCCGGGTCACGCCGAGCAGTGTCATTGGCGGGGCGCATTCGAGTGGCCCGAAACGCATTGCGAGGAGGTCGAAATTCTTCAACGCCTCATCCACATCGGTGGCATAGATGCCCAGTCTTGTTATATCGCCAAGTCCCATTCCCGCCGCTGCGAGAACAGCCTCCAGATTATCGAGCGCGAGATTGATCTGACCGCGTATATCTCCGGGATGCTGCGGATTACCCTCGCCATCAACTGCAGTCTGGCCAGAGCAGATGACGTGTCGAGACATACCCTCGATGATCTCCGCCTGATTGTAGCCAAGCTTCAAGGACCAGTCCCACGGGTTCACGGCTGTACGTTGCATTGTGCGAAACTCCCTGCTGAGATGTACAGCCATCGACTAGGCGAAAACGGTGACATTTCCTGTCACCATTTATGCTAGTGTGCCGAAATGAAAGCCCGTCTTCGACATGACGCCATCGTGCGCAGCCTTCGCAGAAATGGAACTTCAACGATCGACCGGCTCGCAAAGGAGGTCGGAGTAACGCGGCGCACGATCCTGCGCGATGTCAGCGCGCTCCGCGACCAGGGATTCGTGATCCATTCAGAGCCCGGACGCGGCGGCGGCCTTCAGCTTGATCCGCAATCGTTGCAAATGACGGCGCGGCTTACGGTTGCCGAGGTCTTTGCGCTTCTCATCGGTGTTGCATCCATGCGCGCGACCGGCAGTCTTCCGTTTTCACAGCTCGCGGATGCCGGGCTCGCCAAGATCGAACAGGCACTGCCAGCCGACAAGATACGCGATCTGCGTCGATTTCTGGATTGCCTTCACGTAGGGCGCTCTCGCCACAGCAGGACACATCAGACATTGGGACGATGGATCCGGCCCTGCTGCCCTCTTTCGAGGCCGCGTTTCTTGAACGGCACTTCCTGAGGTTTCAGTACCGGGACGCGAAAGGCAACCGAACCGGCCGAGAAGTTGAACCGCAAGCGATGCTGATCCTGCCGCCAATCTGGTATCTGGTGGCATGGGACCCGGCACGCAATGACTTCCGCCACTTCCGAATGGATCGGATCACGAATCCGCAGCCTCTGAAAGACAGAGCGTTCCGACGACGCCACATCCCGTTTGAAGACGACGTTTGCCCGTATCGCGATTTGCCTCTCTGACATGCAGCGTCAGCCGCTGCGTCAGAAGCGATCGGGCACCCATCAGCGCTTGTTGCGGCTCATCTCGTCGACACGGCGGTAATCGATCTTGAAAACACTCGGGTCGAAGGTCACGCCTTGCTGAACGTTGAAGATCATGACCGTTGTGTCCTTGCCCTGCGCGTCGGTGATGGTCCACTGGCGCAGGTCGTATGAGTTGGTGTCGAACATCATCGTGATGGTCGAATTGCCGAAGACAGACTTGTCGGACATCTTGATCGTTGTCAGGTCGTTGTCCTCTCGCACGGTCTGAACCTTATCGCCCGAGAGATCGATGCGCTCGTCGAGAAGCAGCTTAAGCGGCGTTTTCGATAGAGGATAAAGGTCCGCCGTGTTGAGCTTCTTGTTCATGATGACCACCGAACTGCCGTCGGAGGTGACACGGAAGCCTGACGGCTCTTCATAGTCGAAGCGGATCTTGCCCGGGCGTTCGATATAGAATTTGCCGCCGGTCTGCTCGCCGCGCGGTCCGAACTGCACAAACTCGCCCATCATGGTGCGCACGCTGGAAAAATGCGCCGCGATCTGGTCGGCACTCTGGGCAGCCTGGGCTGCTATCGGCGCAAGAGAGAACGCCGCCAAAGCCATCGCTGCAACGGCCATCCGCCGCGCCAGAAAGTCGGTTACCCCAAGAATCATCGTGTTCGATCTCCACATTTGCCCTTCCGGATAACCACCCAGTAGGGCCGAAATTTGGCTGCCCGATAACGGTCCGCGCCGGCGCCGGTTCCAGCGCCGCTCTTGATCAGACTTCGTCCTGCTCGGTCGGCACGAGAATTTCGCGTTTGCCGGCATGGTTGGCGGGACCGACGATCCCCTCCTCCTCCATGCGTTCGATGATCGAAGCAGCCCGGTTGTAACCGATGCCGAGGCGGCGCTGGATATAGCTGGTGGACGCCTTTCCGTCACGCAGCACCACGGCAACCGCCTGATCGTAGGGATCAGCGGAATCGCCGAGATTGCCGCCACCCGACCCGCCGCCGCCAGCAGAGCCGCCGTCATCTTCCTCGTCATCTTCGGTGACAGCGTCGAGATAGTCCGGCACGCCCTGCATCTTCAGATGATTGACGATGCTTTCCACCTCGCCATCCGAGACGAACGGACCGTGGACGCGCTGTATTCGCCCGCCGCCAGCCATATAGAGCATGTCGCCCATGCCCAGTAGCTGCTCTGCGCCCTGCTCTCCCAGAATGGTGCGGCTGTCGATCTTCGACGTCACCTGGAAGGAGATACGTGTCGGGAAGTTGGCCTTGATCGTGCCGGTAATGACATCCACCGAAGGACGCTGCGTGGCCATGATCACATGGATGCCGGCGGCGCGCGCCATCTGCGCCAGGCGCTGCACGGCGCCCTCGATATCCTTGCCGGCGACCATCATCAGATCGGCCATCTCGTCGATGATGACGACGATGAAGGGCATCGGCTCGAGATCCAGATCCTCGCTCTCGTAGATTGCCTCGCCCGTCTCGCGGTCGAAGCCGGTCTGGACGGTGCGCTTGATCGTCTCGCCCTTCTTCTTGGCGGCGACAACGCGCTGGTTGAAGCCCTCAATGTTGCGCACGCCGACCTTGGACATCTTGCGGTAGCGGTCTTCCATCTCCCGTACGGTCCATTTGAGCGCGACAACAGCCTTCTTGGGGTCGGTCACGACCGGGGTCAGGAGATGTGGGATGCCATCATAGATGGACAGTTCCAGCATCTTCGGGTCGATCATGATCAGACGGCACTGCTCGGGCGTCATACGGTAGAGCAGCGACAGGATCATGGTGTTGATGGCCACCGACTTACCCGAACCGGTGGTACCGGCCACCAGAAGGTGAGGCATCTTGGCAAGGTCGGCGATTACGGCTTCGCCATTGATGGTCTTGCCGAGCGAAAGCGCGAGCTTGGCCTTGCTCGCCTCGAAGTCGCGGCTTGCCAGAAGTTCGCGCAGATAGACGGTTTCGCGCGTGGAATTCGGCAGTTCGATGCCGATGGCGTTGCGGCCGGGCACCACAGCCACACGCGCCGCTATTGCGCTCATGGACCGGGCAATATCGTCTGCAAGGCCGATGACACGCGACGACTTGATGCCGGGTGCAGGCTCCAGCTCATAGAGCGTAACCACGGGGCCGGGGCGCACATGGATGATCTCGCCCTTGACGCCGAAATCCTCCAGAACGCCTTCAAGAAGGCGGGCATTCTGCTCCAGCGCGTCTCTGGAAAGCGACGGATCCTTGGTCGAGGTCTTCGGCTCGGCGAGCAGATGAAGTTCGGGCAGTTCGAACGTTCCGCTGTCGAGGAAGGATGGCTGCGCTTCGCGGCGCACGCGCGCGCCTTCCACCGGGCGGGGCGCAGGATTTTCCACGCGCTGCGCAGCGGGTGCC
>NZ_BAMP01000108.1 GCF_000615975.1 Nitratireductor aquibiodomus NL21 = JCM 21793
CCGAGCCCGGCCAGGCGGCGTTCGATGTGGGGGCTGCCCTTTCCGCCGATGCGCGTGCCGGCGAAGCGGAGGCGGCACCCGAATTGATGCGCGCGCCGCTGGGGGCCGCGCGGGCGCAGGTGCATGAAAATTACATCGTCGCGCAGACGGAGGATTCGCTCGTCATTGTCGACCAGCACGCCGCCCATGAGCGCCTTGTCTATGAGGCGTTGAAAGAGGCGCTGCATGCCCGCCCCCTCCCCGCGCAGATGCTGCTTTTGCCGGAGATCGTCGACATGCCGGAAGAGGATGCCGACCGGCTGTCCGCCCATGCGGACTTCCTCGCCCGTTTCGGGCTGGGGCTGGAGCGGTTCGGCCCCGGCGCCATCGCCGTGCGCGAAACGCCTTCCATGCTGGGCAAGGTGGATGTGTCGCAGCTGGTGCGCGATCTCGCCGACGAGATTGCCGAAAACGACACCGCCGATACGCTGAAGGAGCGGATCGACACATCGCCGCCACCATGGCCTGCCATGGCTCGGTGCGATCTGGCCGGCGGCTCAGGGCCGAAGAGATGAACGCGCTCTTGCGCCAGATGGAGGCGACGCCCGGCTCCGGCACATGCAATCATGGCCGCCCGACCTATATCGAGTTGAAGCTGACCGATATCGAGCGGCTGTTCGGGCGGCGGTGAGGCGATGCGCTTGACCTTAGCCTCGAAATATGGCGCAAGGAACCCCGATGAGAGGTTTTACCGATGAACCGTTTTGAAGGACCCGGCGCCCGCGAGGCGCGCATTCGCTATCTGGATGGCGATTTTCAGGTGATGACGCCCGGCGCCTTCGTGCGCTGCGCCGTGACCGAACAGCCGATCCAGCTCGACGATCTGAAATACTGGAGCGTTGCGCGGCAGGAAGCCTATGTGAACGCCGACACCTCGCTCGCCCGCGAGCTGGACGTGCATCCCGAACTCAGGAAGCGCCGCTGATCTATTTGAGCATGCGCACGCGCCAGGCCTCTATCGTGCTCTCGATGATGGTCACCGGCATGTCGGGCGCATCGAACGCCGCTTCCACCTGCAGCACACGGCAGTGGTCGGCCAGCGCGGAAAGCGCCTCGCTCCCGCCTCTAAGCCGCACGAGATCCTTCTCGGTGGTGATGAGCTGAAGCTCACCCTTCTCCGCCGCCGCAATCAGATCGCGCGCATCGTCATCATCGTAGGGGTGATGATCGGGAAAGCTCTTCCCCTCCACCACCGCGCCGCCGGCGCCCGTGACGCTGTCGAAGAACTTCTTCGGGTTGCCGATCCCGGCGAAGGCGAGAAACCGCCCGCCCTTGATCGCGCGCACGCCGCGCGCCTTGAGGCCAGCCTGAAACACCGGTCGCCCCGCCCGCGAAGCCTTGCGCACCACCAGATCGGCCGCGTTTCCCGCGCCCATGGTGAGGATCGCATCCGCATGGCGCAACTGGTCGATCAGCCGCGCTCTCAAGGGGCCGCCGGGAATGACATGGCCATTGCCCAGCCCGCGCCGCGCATCCACCACCATCACCGCATAATCCATGTGAAGCCGCGCGCTCTGGAAGCCATCGTCCATGATGATGAAGTCGCAGCCGATGCCGATCAGCTCGCGCGCACCGGTCAGGCGGTCGGGGGCGACCAGCGTCGGCGCATGCCGCGCCAGAAGCAGGGGTTCGTCGCCCACATGGCGTGAGAGGTCTTTCTTCGCATCCACCAGATGCGCCGTCGCCATCGAGCCACCATGCCCGCGGGTGAGAAATCCCGGTTTCCGACCAAGCTTCTTCGCCTGTTTTGCGAGCGCTATGGAAACCGGCGTCTTGCCCTCGCCGCCGACGGTGAAATTACCGACACACAGAACCGGCACGTCCACTTTGGCGCGTTTGGCCGAGGCCATCCGGTATCCGGCCACGAGACCATAGAGCGCGGACAGCGGCGAAAGGCTCCAGGCCCGCCAGTCCGCCGCCTCCCACCAGAATGGAGGTGCCTCGCTAGCCATGCCCCTCGTCGCCCTCGAGCCTGCTCTTGACGATCAGCGGATGGATATACGGGTCGAGCGCCTGCAGTGTGCGGTTCAGCGCGCCAGACATATCGTCGACTGCAGCGCGCCCCGCCTTGATCATGGTGCGGCGCGCCGAGTAATTGTTGAGAAGGAAGTTCACGCCACCGGCCAGCATCTCGCCGTCGCGCACCAGCCGCGCCCCGCCGGCGTCGATCAACCGGCGATAGGCATCGCGGAAATTCTGCACATTGCAGCCTGAAAGCACCGCCGTGCCCAGACGAGCCGGCTCGATCGGGTTCTGCCCGCCCGACTGCACCAGCGAGCGCCCGACAAAGGCCACTTCAGTCAATCGAAGATAAAGTCCCATCTCGCCAATCGTATCGCCAAGCAGAATGTCCGTCTCCGCAAGGACCGTATCGTTACGGCTGCGCCGCGCCACCTTGAGGCCGCGGGCGGTGAACTCTTCTTCCAGAGCATCCGCCCTTTCGGGATGACGCGGTACGATGATCGTCAAAAGGTCCGGGTGACGGGACTTCAGCTTCTCATGCACATCGGCGGCAATCGTCTCTTCGCCCTCATGGGTGGAGACGGCAGCCAGGTTTCCCGGTCGCCAATCTGCTCTTCAAGCGTGGCCAGCGCTTCCTTCTCCACCGGCGGTGCGTGGGTGTCGACCTTGAGATTGCCCGAAACGGTGACCGGTCTCGCCCCCAGTGTGCGGAAGCGCTCGCCGTCCACCTCGGACTGCGCCACCACATGGGCAAGGTTCTCGAAAAGCGCCTCGGCCAGATAGGCCCTCTTCTTCCAGCGCTCGAAGGAACGGTCGGAAAGCCGGCCGTTGACGAGCACCTGCGGCACCCGCCGCGCACCGAGCTCGAGAATGGTCATCGGCCAGATCTCAGACTCGGCCATGATGGCCAGATCCGGCCGCCAGTGATTGAGGAACCGGCTGACAGCCGGCTTCAGGTCGAGCGGCACATATTGATGGATCACGCCCTCGCCAAGGCGTTCTTCTGCCACCTGGGCAGAGGTCACGGTTCCGGTGGTCAGAACAATGTTGATCCCATAGCCGAGTAGATGCTCGATCAGGCCGATCACGGCCATGGTCTCGCCAACGCTGGCCGCATGCATCCAGATCAACGGACCGTCCGGGCGCGGATGGCCGGCGCGTCCGTAGCGCTCGTGCCGGCGGACGCGGTCCTCCTTGCCCTTTCCGGCACGCCAGACGATGTAGCCACCAATCATGGGGAAGGCTGCTGCACCCACCCAGCGATAGGTTGTGAGGATGGCGCGCGCCCAGCGTTCACTCATGGTTCACTGACCGTCGACCAGGGAGTAGGCCTGCCGCGTCGCCTCATTGAGCGAGTTGGTAACCTCACGACGCTTCTCTTCCATTGTCGCCTCGTCCGCATCGGACGTGACATAGATGGGTTCGCCCAGGATGACCGCGCTTCGGCCAAAGGGCAGGTTGATGGTGGTCTTGTCCCAGGTGCGCTCCAGCACCTTGCGGCGGCTGGTGGCAATGGCAACAGGAACGATGGGGCGGCCGGAAATGCGCGCCAGAGTGACAATGCCAAGTCCGGCCTCGCGCGGCGTGCCATGCGGAATGTCGGCGATCATCGCAACATTGCAGCCACGATCGATGGTCTTTTTCAGCATGATCAGCGCCTTCGCACCGCCTTTGCGAACGTCGCGCTCCCCCTTGCGGCCACCGGAGCCGCGAACGGTTTCAAAACCAAGTTTTTCCGCCACGAGCGCGTTCAGTTCCGCATCGGCGCTGCGGGAAAACATGGCCACGATCTTGTGCCGGCGAGGATTGATGGCGGGCCCCAGAATGTGCTGGCCGTGCCAGAGAGCGGCAATTGCCGGCGAATGGGCGTCGATTGCCGCCTGCAGGTCGTGCGATCCCTCGACACGCGGATTGGTGCGGTCGATCAGACGAATGGCACCCGCCATGAGCGTTGCCAGCGCCTGTTTCACAAAGCGCGACTTCGCCAGCGGCTTGCGAATACGACGCCATAGCTCCTTCAAAGGGCGGGGGCCGGTCTTCTTCCGATTGGCGGTCATGGCAGGGGAAGGCGCACTCGCCTTGTTTTCCATATGCAGTTCCTTGCTATCCCCAGGGGCTATCCCCGGGTCTCATCGGACGCAGGGTCCAGCAGGCGGTGAAGGTGAACGATGAAATAACGCATATGCGCGTTGTCAACGGTCTCCTGCGCCTTGGCGCGCCACGCCTTTTCCGCGGATTTGTAATCCGGATAGATCCCGACGATATCGACCTCGTCGAGATCGCGGAATGTCACGCCGGTCAGCGACGTCAATTCGCCGCCGAAGACCAGATGCAGAAGCTGGGAGTTCTCTTTTTTCTCGGACATGTTCGAGCCCATTTGCAGACGAATATGGCAATAAGCAAATCGCTAACCGCCCGTGTAGAGTAATTCCTGCGATTTTGGAACCGCAAACCCGATCATTCACCGATTGAGAGCGTTTGCGTCATGGCCTGCAGGAGCGCGCCACTGCCGGCAGCCAGCGCACCCTTCTTCGGGTCGGGGCCCGCATAGGAGGGCGTGTTTCCACGGGCGTCCCTGATCACGCCTCCCGCCTCGCGGAGGATCACGTCGGCGGCCGCCAGATCCCAGTCATGCGAATTCGGTTTGACGAAAGTGGCGTCAAGCGCCCCGCTTGCGACCATGGCGATGCGGTAGGCAAGTGACGGAACATAGCCGTAGGCCCTGGTTTTCTGCAGAATATCAGCAGGCAATTCAGAAACCATCGCCTTGGGACCGGCAACAACAAACGCATCGCCTTCCGGTTTTACCGCCAGGCGCTCCCCGTTGCGGAATGCGCCTCCGCCCCTCAATGCATGATAGGTTTCAGAAAGCTCCGGGCATTCGAGAACGCCCACAATGCTCTCTCCGCGATGCACCACACCGATGCTGACACACCAGATAGGCCGCCCGGCAATAAACGCGCGTGTTCCATCTATGGGATCGACGACAAACACCCGCTCACGGGCCAGTTCCTGATCTGCCAGTGCCGTTTCTTCCGACAGCCAACCATAATCGGGGCGTGCTGCAAGGAGTTCTTTCCTCAAAAAGCGGTCGACCGCATAGTCAGCCTCGCTGACCGGCGAAACACCGCCTTTCCACCAGACCTCGGGATCACGACGGAAGTATTTGAGCGCGATGGCTCCCGCCTCGCGCGCCACATCCGCGATCAATTCGAGATCGGCTTCAGGTGCCGCCTTCTGCGGTTCACTTTCCGGCAAGCGTCATGCCTTCCACAAGCAGGGTCGGAGCGGCCGTTCCAAAATTGCGGTCGATGTCACTGGCCGGTGTCATGTTGAGGAACATATCCTTCAGGTTCGAGGCGATGGTCACTTCCGAAACAGGATAAGTGATCTCGCCATTCTCGATCCAGAAACCCGCCGCACCGCGGCTGTATTCACCGGTCACGAGATTTACGCCCTGACCGAACACTTCGGTGACATAGAAGCCCGAGCTGATACCCTTGATCAGCGCTTCCGGCGTTTGCGTGCCGGGTTCGAGTGCCAGATTGGTGGAGGACGGATTGACAGACGAGGCGCCGCGCGTCCCTCGTCCATTGGTGCCCGAAAGACCGAGCTGACGGGCGACGGAGGTCGACAGAAACCAGTGTTTCAGGAAACCGTCCTCGATCATGACAAGCCGTTGGCCGGCAACGCCCTCGCCATCGAAAGGCCGTGAGGAAGGGCCCCGCCTGCGCTGGGGATCGTCCGTCACCGTTATGCCGGCAGCCGCAACCTTTTTCCCCATCATGTCGCGCAGGAAGCTCGATTTGCGCGCAACCGATGCGCCATTGATCGCCGAGGCCAGGTGACCGGCAATCCCGCGCGCCACGCGCGGGTCGTAGACGACCGGGTAGCGGCCGGTGTCGACCTTGCGGGGGTTGAGCCGCCGGACGGCCCGTTCACCGGCGCTGCGACCGATCTCTTCGGGCGCATCCAGATCGAGAAAATGCAGGCGCGAGGAGAAATCGTAATCACGTTCCATTCCGGTACCTTCACCGGCCAGAACGCTTACGGACCGGGAAAAGCGGGTCGCTTCATAGGCACCGATAAACCCTTCCGATGTCGCAAGCACCAGGCCGCCCGAGCCTGCATTCGCTCCACTGCCCGATGAATTGGTAACCCCGGACACATCGAGCGCCGCAGCCTCGGCGGCGAGCGCATCCTCCTTGAGGCGCTCGGCGGAGACCTCGGTTGCATCAAAGAGATCGAGATCGGTAGTAGCGTGCGCGAGCATATCCGGCTCGGCCAGCCCCTGATACGGGTCCTCCGGCGAAGCTTCGCCATCGCGACGGCGCGTTCGGCCAGCGGGGCCGGATCGGCATTCGCAGGGGCCGAGACGCTGGCGACCCGCCTGCCAACGAACACGCGCAAAGACATGTCATCGCTTTCGGACGCTTCCGTGCCTTCCACTTTGCCTAGCCGGACCGACACGCTTCTTGAGCGCGCGCGCACCACCACCGCATCGGACGCATCGGCACCAGCCTTCTTCGCAGCCTGCACAAGGGCAACGACCCGATCGGTCAGTTGCTGCTTTTCATTCTGATCTGTCATCGTAGTCCTGGCTGGAAATTGGTCGCGCATGGGAAACACCGGTCTGTTCCATTTATGATTCGCAGCGCACATGTGCAATGGTAAGCTGAGATTCCCCGGATACGCCCCGAGATACGCTGGAGACCCGATGGCCGTCGAAGCTGCTGCTGCCCCGCTCTACTACGAACCTCTGCTGCTCCTGGGCGGTGCAGTGATCGCCGCGCCCCTGTTCGCCCGCATCGGTCTTGGCACGATCCTCGGCTACCTCGCTGCAGGCATCGCCATCGGCCCGGTTCTCCTGCTCATATCGGACGGAGAAGAACTGCTCCACGTGGCGGAGCTCGGCGTGGTGCTGCTGCTGTTCATCATCGGTCTGGAGCTGAAACCGGCGCGCCTTTGGGCGATGCGGCGCAGCATATTCGGCATGGGGCTGATCCAGGTGGCCGCGACCGGTGTCGTCCTCGCCATGATCACGCTGCTTCTGACGGATCTTTCCTATGGCCCCGCTTTCGTTGTCGGCTTCGGTCTTGCCCTGTCATCCACCGCATTCTCGGTACAAACGCTGGAATCGCAGGGCGCGCTCAACAGCCGGTATGGGCAGACATCCTTCTCCATCCTGCTGTTTCAGGATCTCGCAATCGCCCCTCTCCTGGCACTGGTTCCGCTGCTTTCGCCCGGTGGCGAGGGGGCTGAAGCCATCAGCCTTGAACGGTTTGCGCTCGCCATTGCCAGCGTTATCGCGCTGATTGTTGCCGGGCGCTATCTGCTCAATCCGCTCTTTCGCGTCATTGCCAACACCGGTGCGAAGGAAGTGATGATCGCCGCAGCGCTTCTGGTGGTGCTCGGCTCCGCAACGGTGATGCAGATGGCCGGGCTCTCGATGGCGCTGGGGGCATTCATCGCCGGTGTCCTGCTCGCAGAATCCTCTTTCCGGCATGAGCTGGAAGCCGACATCGAACCCTTTCGCGGCATTCTTCTTGGCCTGTTCTTCATGGCCATCGGCCTTTCGCTAGACCTGCGCATCGTGCTGGAAAACTGGCTGTCGATCCTGATCGCCGTGCCCATCCTGATGCTGGTGAAGGCCGTTATTCTTTATGGCATCAGCCGTGTCTTCGGCTGTGAGCACAACGGCGCCGTTCGCGTTGCAGCCCTGCTGCCACAGGGCGGTGAGTTCGGTTTCGTGCTGTTCACGGCCGCCGCCTCGGCTTTCATCTTCCCGCAGTCCACTGCATCCCTGCTGATCGCCATCGTCACCGTTTCCATGGCGCTGACGCCGCTTTCCGTGCGGCTTGGCGAAATGCTCATCCGCACGGAACCGGCAGAAGAGATGGACGAGGATTTCGAGGGTGCGGGTGCCGATGTGATGATGATCGGCTTTTCCCGTTTCGGGCAGATGGTTTCGCAGGTGCTGCTTTCGGGCGGAACCGAGGTGACCATCATCGATCATTCAGCCGACCGGGTGCGGGCTGCCGAGCGTTTCGGGTTTCGCATCTATTTCGGCGACGGCCGGCGCATGGAAGTGCTGGAAGCAGCGGGCATCCGCAATACGAAGATCGTGGCTGTCTGCACCAATGGCGCAACCGCGACGGATCAGATCGTCAACCTGATCCGCGACGAGTACCCGCATGTGCGGCTCTACGTACGCTCCTACGACCGGGCCCACACGCTCTCGCTGCGCGACCGCGACGTGGAGTATGAGATACGCGAAACCGTGGAATCAGCCTCATTTTCGGCGGCAGGACCCTGCAGGCGCTGGGGACCAGCGAAGAGATCGCCAGCGAAATCGTCGAGGATGTGCGCCGACGCGACGAGGAGCGGCTGGCGATCCAGTCCGTCGAAGGCATTTATGCCGGAAACGACAAGATGCGCGTGCGTCCGGTCACGCCCGAACCGCTGATCAAGCCGAAGCGCGAAAGCCAGCGGATCGATCAGGACGAAGAACCCGTTGGCTAGGGCATTTTGCAGTCAGGTGGAATCACCTGACGTCCGCACAAATGCGGAGAAACAGACAGATAGTGCAGAGCGGCGTTTCCGTGAAACGGTGAACCGCTCTATCTGAAATTACGCGCGGGCTTTTTCGAAATCGGCGACGGCAGCGTCGATGGCACGTTTCAGTTCTTCGCGAATCGCTTCGGTTTCGGCGAGAATCGCGTCGATTTTCATGAAATCGAGCACGCGAAAGCGCGAAACGGCCGGGCGAATGAGAATATCCGGGCGCCCGTGTTCCAGCTTCATGGCGATGATCGACTGCATCATCAACTGGCTTGCACCGAACATGAGCTCGATCGACGTGGGGGGCTTGCCGCCCGTGTCGTTCGGTGCGCCCACGACGTCGACGGCAATCAGGATGTCGGCACGCCCCTCGACCAGGTCGAAAGGCACGGGGTTGTAGATTCCGCCGTCGATCAAAGTGCGCCCGCCCCGCTCCACAGGACGAAACACAGCCGGGATCGCCGCCGACGCGGCGAGCGCTTCCGCAAGGGCTCCGCTTTCAAGCACCGCTAGCTCGTGTCGGAAATAGTCGGTGGCGGTGACACGCAGCGGAATTTTCAGTTCTTCGAAGGTCCGCGGCACACCCGCCGGCAGGAATGCGCTGATGATGCGTTCCGCGTTGAACTGGCCAACGCGAAAGCCGCCTTCCATCATTTCGGCGAAATTTCCGGGCCGCGCTTTCCACAGGCGGCTGGCGACCTCGGTGCGGCTGCCCAGAATGGCGCGCGCATGGGCGTGGATGTCCTTGCCGCTGATGCCGGCGGCAAAGCCCGCGCCCATGAGCGCACCGATGGAGGAGCCGGCGATGACGGTCGGCGTGATGCCCAGCTCATCGAGCGTTTCGATGATATGGATGTGCGACAGGCCGCGCGCGCCACCACCGCCGAGCGCAAGCGCGAAGCTTGGTCCGCCGGCTGGCGCCCTGCCTTTCGTCACGTCGTTCGCCAACGCCGTTTCCATCCGTCAGCCTCCGTTCTGGGCCTGCTCTGCAGGGCCGACCACCAGCAGTGCCGGTTCCTGTGAAAGAATACGCTTTGCGGCTTCCTTCACATCGTCCAGCGTGACGGCGTTGATAAGATCGGCGCGGCGCTCCAGATAATCAATCCCCAGATCGTCCTGCTGCAGCCCGACCAGCGTGCGGGCGATGGCGGTGGAGGAATCCAGATTGTTGATCGCATAGGAGCCGATGACGTAGGTCTTGGCCGCTTCCAGTTCCTGCTCCGTCGGGCCCTCGTCGCGCAGGCCGGCGATCACATCCTCGATGACCGAAAGCGTTTCACCGGCCCGTTCGGCGCTGGTGGCCGTCTGGATGGCGAGCGACTGGGCATGGTCGCGGCTGTGAAGATAGGACGACGCGCCATAGGCAAGGCCGCGCTTCTCGCGCACCTCGTTGAAAAGACGCGAGGAAAACACGCCGCCGCCGAGTATCTGGTTGAACAGATAGGCGGAGAAGAACTCCGGATCATCACGCTCCACGCCGGGATAGACGAGCTGAAGCGTGGCCTGCGGCAGGGGGTATTCGACGCGGATTTCCTGGCCGAGCTTCGGCGCGATGTCGGCGACGGGCTGAAGCCCGGCCTCCTCCGGCAGACCGCCGAACACCTCGTCGAGAACACCGGCAAGACGCCCGGCATCGATCGCGCCCACAACACCGATGGTCAGGTTCGAGCGGGCAAAAACGCGAGCATGGAAAGCCTTCAGGTCTTCCGGTGAAATGCTGGCCAGGCTTTCAAGCGTGCCCTCGTCGGGATGGGCATAAGGATGATCACCATAGAGCGCCTCGGAGAGTTTTAGAAAACCCTGCTTGCGCGGATCGCGTTCGTCCGAGCGGATGCCGACGGCAATCTGGCTGCGGATACGCTCGACCGGATCGGCATCGAAGCGCGGGCTGGTGATGGCAAGCCGCACCAGGTCGAGAACCTCGTCGCTGTTTTCGGCAAGCATCCGCACCTGACCGGATATCTCGTCGGAATTGGTGCGAAACGACATCTCCGCGCCCAGTTCCTCCAGCTTCAGCTGAAACGCATCGGAATCGAGATCGCCAGCGCCTTCGTCGAACAGGCCGGTCATGAGATTGGCGATGCCTTCCTTGCCTTCCGGGTCCTGCGCGGAACCACCCTTGAAGGAGAACTGGAAGGTGATGATCGGCAGTGAATGATCCTCGACCAGCCAGGCTTCGATGCCTTTCTGCGAGGTCACATCCTTTATCTGCACCGCCGCCTTTGCGGGCACGACGACGAGGATCAGGGCGAGCAGCGCCCCGGCGTTGAGGAAACTGCGCATAAAAACACCTGGATGAAAATTCAGTCTCTGTCTCACGAGCGGTCCCCTTCTTGCGGAAGGAGGTAGCCCTTCACGGCATGATCCATGTCGAGATAGCGTCTGGCGGCGGCCTGAACGGCCTCAACGGTCACAGCTTCAAGCCGCTCCGGGAGGCCGGTTATGTCCTCGACCTTGCCGCCTGTCGCCAGGACGGCGCCGAAAAGGTTGGCACTGCGCACCTGGCTGTCGCGCATAAAAATCTGGTCACGCAGGATTTTTGTGCGCGCGGTCTCCAGTTCCTCCGGGGTAATGCCTTCGTTCCTGATTTTGTCGATCTGGGCCACAAGCGCGGCCTCGACCGTTTCAAGATCGGCACCGCCGCGCGGCTCGCCGTAAACGACGAGGGCGGAATAATCATACGCCGCACCCTGCAGATAGCTGCCGGCGCTGGACGCGATCCCCTGCTTGACGACGAGATCCTGGTAGAGCCGGCTGCGCAGCCCCTCGCCCAGAACCTCGGAAAGGATGGCGAGCGCCTCGAATTCACCCTTCTCGGCCCTGCGCGCGGACGGCACATACCAGTTGATCGACAGGTTGGGCACGGTGACGCGCGGATCGCGGAACGTGACATCCCGCGTGGTCTTCTGGTCAGGCTCCATCGGGCGGCCGCGTGGCGGCAGATCGGGTCCGCGGGCGATCTTGCCGTAGGTCTCTTCGGCCATCGCGCGCACCGCATCGGCGTTTACGTCGCCGGCAACCACCAGAACGGCATTGTTGGGCGTGTAAAACCGGTCGTAGAAGCTCTTGAGGTCGTCGTGCGTAAGCCCCTCGATCTCCTGCTGCCAGCCAATGACTGGAATGCCATAGGGGTGATTCTGGTAGAGCGTGGCATTGAGCTCCTCCGAGAGAATGGAGGATGGCACATTGTCGGTACGCTGGCGCCGCTCCTCAAGCACCACCTGGCGCTCGGTCTCGATGTTCTCTTCCGAAAGCACCAGATTGCGCATCCGGTCGGCCTCGAAACGCATCATGTCCGGCAGTTCGGACGGTGCGATCTGCTGGTAATAGGCCGTGAAGTCATAGGAGGTGAAAGCGTTCTCGCTGCCGCCCACCGCTGCAATTGCCGCAGAGAACTCGCCCGATGGATAGGTGCTCGTGCCCTTGAACATCAGGTGCTCAAAGAAATGGGCGATGCCCGATTTTCCCGGCTCCTCATCGGCGCTGCCCACCTTGTACCAGAGCATGTGCGTGGCAACAGGCGCCCGGTGATCCGGGATAACGACAACGTCAAGGCCGTTTTCTAAAGTGAAGCTGGAAACGGCAGTGTCATCCTCGGCTTCCTGCGCGGTGGCTATTGACGGCGCTGCGACTGCAACGATGAAGGCGAACGCCGCGCTCAGAGCGACATTCGCGATGGAATTTCTCATGGACAAGCCCTGTACGGTTTGTGGTGCACCCGCGCACAATGCCACGGCTCATGACAAGGCAAAGCTATCGGCGCAAAAGTGACGAAACTCAGGCGCGCTCGGCAAAGGTTGCGCAGGAGGTACCGTATTCACGCCGTTCAATGAGCCGAAAACCTTCCGGCGGCTGGAACGGTGAGCCTGCTGCTTCCTCGACCATGACCAGCGCGCCGGGTGCAAGCCAGCCACCGGCCAGCGCGGCAGCGAGCGCCTTTTCGCCAAAGCCCTTGCCATAGGGCGGGTCGGCCAGAACGACATCAAAAGGCTGTATCGTTCCCACCTCGCCGATCCGCGTCGCATCGCGGCGGAAAATCTTGGCGCGCCCCTGAAGACCGAAATTCTCCACATTGGTGCGGATCAGCGCGCGGGCGGCAGCCGCCTCCTCGATGAAGAGCGCAAACGCAGAACCGCGCGAAAGCGCCTCGAGCCCGAGCGCGCCCGTGCCGGCGAAGAGATCGAGCACGCGCGCGTTTTCCAGCCGGCCGGCATGGCGGTGCTCAAAATGTTGAACAGCGCCTGGCGGGTGCGGTCCGACG
>NZ_BAMP01000107.1 GCF_000615975.1 Nitratireductor aquibiodomus NL21 = JCM 21793
CCCCGGCAGTAGGCGATGATCTCTTTGTCGCGCGGGAGTTCGGCAAACCGCGCCTCCAGTTCCGCGACAGGAATGCAGACAGCCTGCGGTAGATGACCTTCCGCAAACTCGCGGATCGGGCGGACATCAAGCTGCACGACATCACCAACCAAGAGTCGGTCCAGTAGCTGTTCACGAGACATTGACCCCGCCTTGGTCACAATGTTCGAAGAAGCGGCCTGGCGCCGGAGTTCCTCCCGGGTCTGATCAAGATAGGCCTGAAGGCTATCCAGCACCTTTTTTACCGGTCCACTCCCCACCAGGTAGAAAATACGCTTGCCATCACGCCGGGTCGTCACCAATCCGGCCCGCTGGAGGTGCTGGGATGCATTGGCCATCGACAGGTTAGTGGCCTCGGCGAGTTGCTCAACAGGTTGCTCGCCCTGAAGAATTAACTCTAACAGCATGAGGCGGTGTGACGAGGACATTACAGCCGCGTTGAGAACTGCAATGCGGATCTGGCATTCTACGACTAGGCGAGCGGGGACGCGGTAACCCGGTGAACACAAGGCTTGGCCGCCTGCGGCGTCCTTCGTGTAGTCGCGCATAGCCCCTGTCCGCGAACTCAGATGTCGTCATCCAGCCCGTTAAATGCCGGGACTGGACAGCTCGGATCGGACACCCTGAACCATCCTTCTCCACTATCGTTACCGCGATTGTCACCGGTAGGTCCCCGCTACGGGGGCAGTGTGAGTCAGCACAGTTATCCGCCTCAAATGAAAAATCCATTGCATAAATCCAACATGAATATAAAATTGCATCACACAACTCATAAAAGGATTCGCCCGTGGACCCTCAGGAAAACATCATACTGGCAGTGATCTGCGACTATGGAGCGCGCGTTCGCGGCAAAGGGTTTCGGGCCAAGGATGCAGAAAAGATTCAGGCAAAGGGCGTCGGTCTTGCCTATTCCAACTTGATGATCACCTCTCTGGGAGAAATCGTCGATTCACCGTGGGGGCCGCGCGGGGATGTGCTGATGATGCCCGATCCCGGCACCAAAATTCACCTGCAGGCCGACGGTGACTTCGCCGCCGAGCAATACATGCTGAGCGATCTGGTGCATCTTGACGGAACCCCCTGGGAATGCTGCCCCAGAAACTGGCTGCGGCGCGGCATTGAAATGCTGCGGGAAGAGTTCGGGTTGTCGCTGTTCAGCGCGTTCGAGCACGAGTTTCATTATTCAGGCATCCTGACAGGCCGAGGCAGTGCCTACGGGCTAGACGCCTGGCGCTTTCAGAATGGGTTCGGACAGCACCTTGTTTCGGTGCTGGATCAGTGCGGACTTGAACCTGAAATGATCATGGCCGAATACGCGCCGCAGCAATTGGAAATCGTGAATGCACCCGCGTTGGGCGTGACCGCAGCCGACAGGGCGGTTCAGCTTCGCGAAATCACCCGCGCACTTGCACATCGTCGCGGAGAGAAGGCCACGTTCGCGCCGATTATGCCCGGCGGCACTGTCGGCAACGGCGTACATATTCATTTCTCGCTACAACGGGACGACGGCTCGCCCTGTTCCTACGACCCTGACCAGCCCTACGGATTGAGCACGCCGTTCGGGCATTTCATTTCGGGTGTCTTGGCGCATATGAACGATTTTGTTGCGCTGACCGCCGCGTCCGACACTTCCTATGAAAGGCTGCAACCAAATCTGTGGAGCGCAAGCTACAACAATCTTGGGAAACAGGACCGCGAAGCGGGTGTGCGGATCTGCCCACTATCCGGCACAAACCCTGAAAAATCCTTCAACGTTGAGTACCGGGCCGCTGATGCGACAGCAAACCCTTACCTGGCGTTGGGCGCCATTGTCTGGAGTGGGATCGACGGGTTGCGCAACAGCCTAACGGTGCCCGAGGCGACCGATGGTGATCTGAGCCAGGAGGTCGTTACGCGCTTGGCGCTCAAGAAGCTTCCGGCCAGCCTCTCCGATGCCCTGGACCTTTTGCAGAAAAGTGCGCCGTTGCGTGAGTGGATGGGGTCCGAGTTCCTGGATGCCTACCTCATGAACAAACGCAGCGAGCTGAAGCTCGTGAGCGATCTTGATTTTGAAGAAAAAAAGAAACTCTATGCATCTTGTTTCTAGCCCCCACGCCGATGGATCCGTGTCGCTCGAGCCGGAACCCGTCTTGATCCTGAACGAGGGTTCTACCAGTCGGCTCGTCTTTTGCTGCGATCACGCCGGTTCCGAAATACCCGCACGCCTAGGCGGGCTGGGAATGGCACCGGAGGACATCAATGATCATATCGGCCTCGATATCGGGATATTTGCCACCACCTGCTGGATCGCCGGAATGCTCGGCGCGCCGCTGGTCGCGCAGCCGATCTCACGCCTTGTAATCGACTGTAACCGCACAGCTGAAAGCTCGGATCTGGTACGAAAGACCTATGATGGCCGAACGATCTCGGGGAATGCTGATATTTCGGACGAAGAGCGCATGCGGCGGATCACGGAAATTCTCGAACCCTATCAGAGTGCGCTGTCGGGTGTCTTGGATCGAGCACGCAAAGCGTCAACGCACCCACCCATCCTGATGGCGATGCATAGCTTCACGCGAGCGTTTGGCGAGACGCGCAGAAACTGCGATATCGGGGTAATCTTCGAAGGCTCTGAGACCTTCGGAAAGGCGTTCTTGGAGAACCTGACCGCGGCCACAACGCTTAATGTCCAGCACAATGAGCCGTATAGAATTGACTTCAAAGGCGACTACACGATACCGACCCATACCAAAGGCGGCGAGCTTCCCTATGTCGAGTTAGAGATCTGCCAAGACCTGATCTCCACCTGCCGGGGGCAACGCGATATCGCGCGCACGATCACGACCGTTTTGAAATCGACTCTCAGACGCACGGATGTGGTTCCTGAGGTCATTTGAATTCGTCGTACATTGTTTCAAACTTCGCGATCCGTGCCGGAACCTGATCCTGAAGCTTGCGCGATACATCGTCGATCAGTGCTTCGACGCACATCACAGCAGCCAAGCCGCTGTCAAACGTTGACGGACTTTCAACCGGCACAGTTAAAACGTGATTGGCGATTTTCTGGATCGGCGATTGCCACTGGTCCGTGACCAGGATGATCGTCGCGCCCGTTCCAGCCGCGTGTTTGCAGAATGATTCCAGCGGGCCCTGATACCTTCGAAAATCGAAGACGATGACGAGGTCGCGCTTCCGAACGTTCATCAGGCACTCGACCATGGAAAGTGCGTCATTTTGCACGGTATGGCAGTCCCCGCGGACTTGCCCAAATCCGTAACAAAAAAGCTCCGCGATGGACCGGCTGAACCTGCCGCCGATCACATGAACCGGGCGCTTTGTCTCCGACAGAAGGGAAGAGATCGTCCCGAATTCGTACCCAGAAACCATCTTGGCGGCCGTCTGCATCAGTTCAGAGGCGTAGCTTGCATATCGTTCTAACGGCGAGTTGCTCTGCATGAGCGCAGCGCCCTTTTCAAACCGATCCAGGGGCGAGCTAAACGACTGCTGCAACTCGGCTTTCAGACTTTCCTGAAATGCCGGAAACCCTTCGAACCCCAGCTTTGAGACAAAGCGCAGGACGGTTGCCGCACTGACATCGGCCTGCTCCCCGATCTCTGCCAAGGAATGAAGTCCGACGCTGGGATAATCCGACAAGATGAGCCGCGCGACCTTCATGTCGGATTTGGTCATGTTTCGCTCCAAGCTCTGGATCTTCGTGCGCACCGATTCGTTCATTTGTCGCCTTCCCGTGTGATTTCCCTGCATACCACCTCACAGATCGCACGTGTCTGCCAAATTTGAAACATACATTCCCATTGAAGAACCGGTTCCATCGA
Source organism: Nitratireductor aquibiodomus NL21 = JCM 21793 (assembly GCF_000615975.1). Lineage (GTDB taxonomy): Bacteria > Pseudomonadota > Alphaproteobacteria > Rhizobiales > Rhizobiaceae > Nitratireductor > Nitratireductor aquibiodomus. The sequence continues at coordinate 3,855 of NZ_BAMP01000107.1, forward strand.
TTTCTCGGGTCTTCCTTGTCTCGCCACGACTCAGAAACACAGCGCGATATGAGAATATCATTTTGATTATAAACAATAAAATTATCTCCTGCTACGATGCTCTGGTGGCCACCACAGACAGCAACAAATATGCCAGAAATATAAATGATTTGCAAAAATGAAATATATGGTCCACGATTGATCAACAAGAGCCGAGAAAGTGTCGCGGGTGACGGCAGCGGGAGCAGACGTGAATCAATCGGACCACATTTTTACAATCAAGAACCTCAGTCAGACCTATGGGGCCATCGACGCACTACGGGGGGTTTCCTGCCACGCCGTTCGCGGCGAATTTCTGACAATTCTAGGGTCTTCGGGGTCCGGCAAGTCCACGATGCTGCGGATACTGGCCGGCTTGGAGATGCCGAGCCATGTCGATGAGCTGACGCTCGATGGGGTTGATGTTTCGAATGTGCCGGCCAATCGGCGCAACGTTTCGACCGTGTTCCAGCACTACGGGCTGTTTCCGCATCTGAGCGTGGTGGAGAATGTCGAATATGGGCTCAGGGTCCGCAAGGTTCCCTCGGCCGTGCGGCGGGCCGAGGCCGCCAAGATGCTGAATATGGTCCAGCTTGGCGACTTTCTTGAGGCCAACATATCAAAGCTCAGCGGCGGGCAAAAACAACGCGTCGCCCTAGCGCGCAGCCTAGTTCTGCAACCTGCCGTCCTATTGCTTGACGAACCACTTGGCGCACTGGACGAAAAGCTGCGCTTTGAAATGCAGTCCGAACTGGTTCGGCTACACGAAGAGTTCGGCATGACCTTCGTTTATGTGACCCATAGTCAGGAAGAGGCGCTCACCATGAGCGATCGGATCCTGCTGATGGATAAAGGTCAAATCGTCCAGGACGGCACACCGCAGGAGATCTTCGACAGGCCCAATTGTCGCTTCGCGGCTGAATTCATGGGCATGGAGAACATCATCGAAGGCACGGTTTCGTCAGTGGACGGCGCCACGATAACCGCCGCAATCGGCGAAACTCTGATCACCGGAATGTGGGCCGGATCCAGGATGCCAGAACCGTCGCAACCTGTGATCTGCGCCTTCAGGTCGGAAAAGTTGCGTTGCACAGCAGCAGGCGCAGGCGCAGGCGCAGGCGCAGGCGATGACGCCCTCAACTCCATTCAATGCAACATCGAAAAGGACGTCTATCGCGGAAAATACCACGACGCATTCTTTGCGACGCCTATTGGGCCATTGCGTGCGCGTCTGTGGGAAGCGCCGGGCGATCTAGCCAAGATGACCCGGCTGAGCTGGCCCAAGAGCCAAACCGTCATACTGCCAAGTGATTGAACGTAGAAACCCAAGCAACAGGAGACGAAAAGATGTCGAATGGAAAAAGCAGCAGCACCATCGGTCGGCGATCTCTACTAAAACTTGGGGCCGCGGCGGGGGCCACCGCCCTTGCGGCCCCGTTCTACGCACGCAACGCCTTTGCAACGGGTGGCTCGGTGCGCGTTCTCGGTGTGACAACCGTGGCACTTCCAGACTGGCAGGGGTTTGCCGCCGATACGGGCATGGAGATCGAGTTCACGCCGATCAATTCGGATCCCGGCTTCTATGTCCAGGAGGTGGTGGCCAATGAGGTTGGTGATGATTACGATGTCTTTATCTTTGATGGCGGCATCGAGGATCGCCTTGGTGAATCCGGCCATTTCCAGGCAATCGACGGCGGCAGCCTGAGCCGATGGGCAGAGGTTTCTGAGGAGGTCAAAACCAGCCCATTATTGCTGGGTACCGGCGGCGAGCAGTATGGCGCCCCGATCGTGTTCAACGCCGATAGCTTTGGGTATTATACCGACGAAGTCGGCGATGGTGCAGAGGAGTTGAGCTGGGGCACCATCTTTGAAAACGAAAAGCTCATGGGCAAAGTCGCCATCGCCGACACCTGGCTGACCGCCCTGCCGAGCGCTGCACTGTATCTGATCGGCAAGGGTGCCAAAATCGCCGATCCATCGAACATGACGCCCCAGGAAGCAGCCATGGTCGTTGATTTCCTTATCGAACAAAAAAATGTCGGGCAGTTCCGGGCACTCTGGCACTCTTACGAAGAATCCGTCGACCTGCTGAGTAACCAAGAAGTGCTGGCCATCGAGTGCTGGGAACCGGTGATCAAGCAGCTTCAGGGTGAGGGCAAGAGGGTGCGTTACGCCAACACCTCTGAAGGGTATTCGAAGTGGATGATCGGGGCCTATCTGCCCAGCCAGGCCGAGGGTGAGCGGCTCGAGCGCGCCTATACGGCCATCGATTGGTTCCTAGGCGGGCGCTACGGCGCAGAGATTGCGGTTTCGCGCGGCTATGCGACAGCAAATGCCAATGCCGCACTGAAGTTCGCGGTCGAGCAAGGCTGGTCCGACGACCAGCGCGGCGCCATTGAGGACAATATCACCAAGGTCGAGCGCAAGATGGCGGCCGCCCATTACTGGCAGAACTCCAGCCCTGATCACGTCGAAGCCATCGAATCCGAATGGTCGCGTTTCAAGCAGGCCTAGTGGTGCGATCCAGACAGATGGCACGCATCCGTGCAAACAAGAGGCCCACCAGATCAATAGTTTGTGGGCTGAATTTTCGAAACGGATGCCTTCTGTCCAGTTGCTCAGACCACCAGATCCGTTAGCCGGAGTGCCGTTGACACGCCTCGGCCCTTCTCAATGCCGGAATCTTACGATGTTTCGTTCACCGACCCAAGTAAACCCGAAAGGGCACCTGATACTTCTGACGGCATGGGTGCTGGTCGGACTGATCCCCATTGCCGGACTGGCGGTCTGGTCGGTCCTCAGCATGGAAAACTTTCGACTGGTTTGGGAGCCGTCACTGCAAGCCTATCGTGACGTGTTTTCCTCGGGCCGATGGGAGGTCACAGTCCGCACGATCAGGGTGGCTGCGATTGTTACCGTTCTGGTGTCGATTTTCGCGTTCCCCTTCGCCTACTGGATGGCAAAGGGCACCAGATCGATGGCGACCAAGACGATCCTGCTGGGGCTTCTGACCGTTCCCTTCTTTCTCAGTCTCTCTGCTCGCACGATCATCTGGCGCGGCCTGCTGGGATTGAACGGACCGGTCAACGGGCTTTTGCTGCAACTTGGCGTGGTGTCCGAACCTTTGGACTGGCTGTTGTTTTCGGAGTTCGCCGTCGTCCTCGGGTTGATCGCCCCCTATTTTCCAACGATGGTTTTCCCGCTCTACATGGCCTTCAGCCTGATCGACGACGAAGTTCTGGACGCCTCCAGGGACCTGGGCGCGTCTCCACTATTCACCATTGTTCACGTCGTGCTGCCGCTCGCCATACCCGGAATCGGCGCGGGCTTTGTCTTTACCTTCATTCCGATGATCGGCGACCCAGTTGTTCCCACGCTCTTGGGCGGTGGCAATGTCGTGGTTCTGGCTGAATCGGTGCAGAGCCTGTTGAGAATCCTGAACTATACGGTTGCCGCAGCGCTCTCGGTGCTCATGCTCATTCTTCTGATCGGGTTCATCTCGACCGCGGCATGGCTGACCAAACGCTTCACCGGAGGGCATTCGAATGCAATCTCGTAAGACTGGGTCCGCGCACTGGTCCGAAGCCTCGATCTGGAAAGCAGTTGGCCCGCTGTCGGGCCTGCTGGCTTTAAGCTGGATTTATCTTCCCATACTCTGGCTGATCGTGATGTCGGTAAGTGCCGAGCCGCTGAGCGGATTTCCCGGCCCGTTCACGTCGCGGCACTATGCGGAACTCTTTGTCCAGTCCGGATGGGTTGCTCCGCTAATGCACAGCTTCTGGCTGGCATTCGCAGTTGCGCTGGTGTCGATGATCTGCGCGACCATGATCGGGCGCGCCGTGCCCCGTCTGCGGCGGGGCGGCCTTCCCATCACAGCGGTTGTGCTGTTGCCGCTGATGGTGCCTGGTGTGGTGATTGGAACGGCAATGTTCCTGTATTTGCGCGTGTTCCTGGGGTTCAAACTGGGGTTATGGTCACTTTTTGCCGGCCATTTCGTTTGGGCTTTCCCCTTTAGCCTGCTGGCCGTTCTGGTCGTGTCCTTTCGCTTTGACACGCGCCTTCTGGATGCGGCGGCCGACCTGGGATCCGGGCCTTGGGAAAGGTTCTGGCGGATCGAGGTTCCGCTGCTGAAGGATGGCATTATTGCCGGCGGACTTTTTGCCTTTCTATTGTCATTCAACGAAATCGCGCGTTCGATCTATCTGAAGGGCAAGGTTGAGACGCTGCCGGTATATCTGTGGCAGCAGGCGTCATCGCATTCCAGCACTGTGCCGCTAATCTTTCCCTTGAACGTCATCATCCTGCTGGCGAGCGCGGTTTTGGTAGGGGTCGCCTTCTGGCTCCTCTTCCACGGCGCACGGCATCAGGAGAGCCAGCGATGACGATCTCCGCCGATGCCAAACAACTTCTTGAGCGCGACCGCCTGGCGGTCGCCGGTATCGAAAAGCTTCGCTTCTTTCCCATTGCCGTCCAATCCGGCAAAGGATCATGGCTAACCGAAATGGGTGGACGCAAGCTGTTGGACCTTTCGTCCACATGGACGGCCTGCGGCCTGGGCCACGGACACCCTGCCCTGATCGAGGCCATGACCAAAGCCGCTCAGAACCCCGCCGGTGCAGGTGGCCTGTCAGCCGCCCATCCGGACTCGGTCGGGTTTGCCGAAGAACTGTTGGCATTCGTGCCCGGTAAAGGCGACCGCCGGGTCTATTTCGGCCATGCCGGCACTGATGCCAATGAAGTAGTGTTCCGATCGGCACGCCGTGCGACCGGCAGGAAACGCATCGTGACATTCAAACACGGCTATCACGGCGGCCTTGGCGTCGCGATGAAGGTCTCGGACGTCCATATCGCCGCCGGAGTAGAGGCCGACCCAGACCTGTTTCTGGCCACATACCCAAATCCGTTCAGACCGCATGTCACCGGGCCGGATCCCATTCGAGCCAGTCTAGAAGCCACCATCGCGGAAATCGATACAGAGCTGGCAAAGGGTGATGTCTGCTGCCTGATGGCAGAGCCGATCTTATCGGATGGTGGCCTGATTGTTCCCCCTCGCGGGTTCCTGTCCCGTCTGCTGGAAGTCTGCAGGAAGCACGATGTCCTTCTGGCGATTGACGAGGTGAAGATGGGGCTGGGTCGACCCGGCGTCATGCATGCGTTCCAGCTTGATGGCATCGTCCCCGACATCGTGACCTTTGGCAAACTGATCGGCGGGGGGCTGCCTCTGTCTGCGGCCGTGGCCCCGGCCTGGCTGATCGATGGCCCTCCGGCCTCGGCCCTGCTGACAACGGCGGGCAATCCGATCTGCACTGCGGTCGGCCGCCAGGTGATGCGAACCTTGAAAGAAGAAGACATACCCGCACGCGCCAAACGAGCAGGTGACCGGTTTCTAGCCGGGCTGCGCGCGCTAATGGCGGACAGTGATGTCATCGGCGATGTCAGGGGAGAAGGGCTGGCGATCGGGCTGGAGTTGGTAAAAAGCCGCGACACCAACGCGCGGGACCGCCTGCTGACGACAAAAGTCGTGTATCGCGCATTCGAGCTGGGTGCCGTAGTCCATTATGTCGGCGGCAACGTGTTGGAGATTACCCCGCCGCTGGTGATTGAGGACAGCGAGATCGACCTGGCGGTTGATATCCTAGAGCAGTCCATAAAGGACGCGGTAGCAGGCAAGGTTTCGGACGAGACGGTCGCGCCTTTTGCAGGCTGGTAGCCTTATGCGATGGTCAGGGTCTTCCATGAAAACTCTTGAGAAAGTAATTCAGGCCGTGCATCGCGAAGCGATGGCGATCGAAGATAGGGGCAAGGTCGCCGATTACATCCCTGAACTGACAAAGGTGAGCGCGGACCGCTTCGGCATCTGTATCAACCTGGGCGACGGGCGCGAAGTATGCGCCGGTGATGCTGATATGCCATTCTCGATCCAAAGCGTTTCAAAGGTCTTCGCGCTTGCCATCGCGTTAGGTCGCGGTGGATCGAACCTATGGACCGCGTGGGCAAGGAACCGACTGGACGCGCGTTCAACTCTGTCGCCTATCTGGAAAGCGAAAATGGTCGCCCGCGCAACCCGTTCATCAATGCAGGCGCGCTTGTCGTGACAGACGAGATTCTTGCCCGACGACCAACCAGCCAAGCCCTGTCGGAAATCCTGGGGTTTGTTAGAGCCGCGGCAAATGACAACAACATCTTTGTCGATCAAAAAGTCGCCAATTCTGAAATGGCGCATGGCAAAAGCAATGTCGCGCTGGCCAATTTTCTGGCCGCCTACGGAAACTTGATCAACGCGCCGGACGACGTCACGTGGCTCTACTTCAATCAATGCGCGATCGAGATGTCTGCACGCCAATTGGCGCGCAGCGGACGGTTTCTTTCATTTCCTGCGGCGCTGCCACGTCTGGCATCGAGTGACAATGCAAAGGGCATTCTGGCGCTGATGATGACCTGCGGGCACTATGATGGCTCGGGAAGTTTTGCGTTTCACATCGGTTTTCCGGCCAAAAGCGGAGTCGGTGGTGGAATTCTCGCGATTGTTCCAGGGCAGGCCAGTATCGCCGTTTGGTCACCCGGCCTTGATGTTTATGGAAATTCGCTTGTGGGAACCCGCGCGCTTCAGGTGCTTGCGCGGATCATGAACTGGTCGGTCTTCAAGCGTCATAGCCAGCAGGCTTGGTATTCTGGCCGCAACGAAAAACAGCCGAGGCGTCTGTCACATGAAAAAGCATTGGATGACACTGGGAAGAGAGAGCGAGCTTGATCCCCAAAGGGCGGCTATATTGTTCATCGATGTTCAGAACCTGACCGCCAATCGCAAGGCGCCGGGCTTTGCGGCGATGGACACCGATGAGTTCGAAGATAAGTTCGGCTGGTTTTTTGGGCAGCTCGATAGTCATGTCATCGCCAACATGCAGGCCCTGCAACGTGGATTTCGCGCTGCGGGAAGCGAAGTGATCTATACGACAATCGAGAGCCAGACACTGGATGGCCGGGACCGCTCGCTGGATTACAAAATCAGCGGGTTCAACGTCCCGAAAGGCAGTTGGGAAGGCAAGGTCCTTGACGAAATAGCGCCGAGTGAAAATGAGATCGTCATCCCGAAAACCTCATCCTCCGTGTTCATCTCGACGAATATTGACTACGTGCTGCGCAACTTGAGTGTCGAACAGGTGGTCATCGCCGGCTTTCTGACCGACCAGTGCATCGAGAGCGCGATCAGGGATGCGTGTGATCTGGGATATTTGGTGACGCAGGCGACGGATGCCTGTGCGACACATACAAAGTCCCGGCACGAAAACTCCATATCCGCCATTGCTGGCTATTGTCGCCAACGCACCACGCAATCGCTGATCGACGAACTTGCCAAGCATCCGCAGCGCGCTGCTTGATTGCGCTATACGCCAACACCACCAGACCCAGGACGGACGAAGGGCCACATCATGAACCACGCCGCGTCAGGAACAACTTGATGACAAGACTGGTGATTATTTCCGGCGCCGCCGTGGGGATCGGTCGGGCTATGGCACGCGAATTTGCCCTGGCAGGAGACCAGCTGGCCCTTATCGATCAAAGCGACGCGGTTCATGACCTGGCGGATGAACTACGTCGCGCCGGGCGAAACGCCGCATCCTATCAATGCGACGTGTCCGACTGGTCGGGGCTGGACCAGACACTGGCCGATATCGCCCAACAGCACGGCCCCGCTTCGGTCGCCATCGCCAATGCCGGTATCGCACGCAAGGTGCCGCTTGCCGAGATGGATGAAGCCGCCTGGGAAAGCGTTTTGTCCGTCAATCTGAACGGGACTGCGCAGCTCTTGCTTGGCGCGGCTTGCGCCATGCCGTCCGGTGGCAGTCTCATCGCGATATCTTCGACCAGTGCGCGGCTGGGCTGGACGGACCATGTCCACTACAGCGCATCGAAAGCCGGTATCGAAGGTTTGGTGCGTGGCCTGGCGGTGGAACTCGGGCCGAAGGGCATTCGTGCCAACACCATATTGCCGGGTGTCATCCGCACTGCGCAATCGCTGTCCGAGGAACATTCCCTGGGAGAGGTTGGACTGTCGAATATATCTTCACGCCTGCCCTTACGCCGAGTGGGCCAACCCGAAGATGTTGCCAAGGTGGCCCAGTTTCTGGCCTCCGATGCCGCCGCTTACATAACCGGTCAGAGCCTGATCGTCGATGGCGGCCTGACGATCGCAAGCTACTAGCAAAGGACGGAAAATGAGCACTGGAAAGCTAGCAGGTCGCTGCGCTCTCATCACCGGCGGCAGCCAGGGTATCGGCGCGGCCATCGTCGAGGCCTTTGCGCGCGAAGGCGCACGCACCGCTTTCTGCCATGTTGGGGACAGTGAGAACGCAGCGGCAGTGATTTCCCGCGCGCAGGCGCTTGGTGCTGAACCGTTGGCGATGGACTGTAACGTCAGCGACCCGGAGGCCGTGGCCGCCTTTGTCACCGCGGCCGAGCAAAGAAATGGGCCGACCGACATCCTTGTGAACAATGCAGGCATCAGCATCTCTCATGCGTTTGAGGACATCAGCCTACAGGAATTCGACACTATCCTGGGCGTGCATCTACGCGGAACGTTTATTGTGACGCAGGCGGTGTATGCCGGGATGAAATCCCGCGGATACGGCCGTATCGTCAACATCTCGTCGCAACTGGCGCTCAAAGGCGGGACGGAGCTGGCACATTACTGCGCGGCAAAAGCAGGTGTTCTTGGAATGACACGAGCTCTCGCGATGGAGGCAGCGCCCCACGCGTTCTGGTGAATGCGATTGCGCCGGGGCCCGTAGAGACCGCTATTCTGCACGTGCTCAGTGACGACTGGCGAGCACGCAAGAGATCCGAATTGCCGATTGGTCGCTTTGGCGAAACGCATGAAATCGCACCCGCCGCCGTGTTTCTAGCTTCAGAAGACGCCTCGTACATGGTTGGTGCCACAATCCACGTCAACGGTGGCGATGTCATGGCCTGAGAGCAGACCACGCGATGGAATTACAACGGGTATCGCTGATAAATTGGCAGACCTGCGTTTCGCAATGGTCTTCGCAGAAATCGTCTGTCCGTCGCCAGGAACTTCCGGACAAGCAC
>NZ_BAMP01000106.1 GCF_000615975.1 Nitratireductor aquibiodomus NL21 = JCM 21793
CGAAAGAATGCTTTTAATGCACCGAGCCTGACAGGCAAGGCGGTTTCGTTTGGTCCAGTCCCGTCAGCCGCGGGCGCGCCGGGAGCGTCGTGTCCCGGTGCCTGCTCCGCTTTCGGAAGCCGACTTGTTGCGCAGCGGGCCGACGCGGGCGACGATGTCTGCGATGCCGGGACGGTTTTCGGGTTCCCTGTGGCCATCGAGCGCTGCGCGCATGGCCGCCAGGTGTTCGAACGAAGTGCCGCAGCAACCGCCGATGATCCGCGCACCGCCGTCGACCGCGAGCCGGACATATTCGCTCATCAGTTCCGGCGTTCCGGAATAGTGAACCTCCGTGCCGCGAAACTCCGGAATGCCGCAATTGCCCTTCACCACAACCGTGGCATCTGGCCGTGCTTCGGTCATGTCGAGAAGGGCGGCGAGAATGTCGGGCGCGCCGACACCGCAATTGGCGCCAACGGCGACCGGAGACTGACCGAGATCGTCAACGACGCTGTGAATGTCTTTGGGCGCAAGGCCCATCATGGTGCGGCCGGCCGTATCGAACGAGCCTGTGTAGGTGTAGGGCAGGCCAACGCGGATCGCCGCCTCCGCCGCCGCCCGGATCTCATCCGGCGCAGACATGGTCTCGATCCACGCGACTTCCGCACCGCCTGCCTTCAGCCCCTCCATCTGTTCGGCGAAGGCTTCGACCGCTTCCTCGTAGGTGAGAGCGCCAAGCGGCACCAGAAGCTCGCCGGTGGGGCCGACGGAGCCAGCGACGATGACACGACTCTCCGCCTTGCCGGCAACGCGGCAGGCGATTTCCGCCGCCTTCCTGTTAAGCTCGAAGACGCGGTCCTGGGCGTTGTGCAGCTTGAGCCTGTGACGTGTGCCACCAAAGGAATTGGTCAGGATGATGTCGGCACCGGCATCAACGAACCCCTGGTGCAGAGCCTCGATCTTTTCTGGCGCATCCTCATTCCAGAGTTCGGGTGCTTCGCCCGATTCCAGCCCCATGGCAAAGAGGTTCGTGCCCGTCGCGCCATCGGCGAGAAGGACGCCCTTTTCTGCAACGAGTGCATCGATTGGATTGTCGGGTGCCGGCTGTTGCATCGGGGATGCCTTCCATTGGGTCGAGACTGACGGGCGAGCCTGCGTTCTTTGAATAAAGATATAAAGAAATCTTTATATCCGTCAATCCAGAGATTTTACCCGAGCCTGAGGCTCCTGACGAAATCGGCTGCCTCATGGGCGTTGACCTCGGCATCACGGATGAGCCCGTCGAAATGGCGGGTCAGGCGCTGCAGGGAGCCCGTGGAACTGAGCACCAGATACATGCCGCCCATGTAGAGCGCCGCACGATAGGGGCCGAAGATCGTGTAGGGGGCGGAATAGCGCCTGCGTCCGTCGAACAGGAAAAGGCGGAAGGTGGGATAGAGATCGTCGAGCAGGCGTGCCATATGGATGATCTGTTCGGCCCGCACCTGCTCGGGCAGGGTGCGCCACACGCCTTCGCCCTTGGCGAACAGCTCCAGCGTCTGGCGCGGCATACAGACCTCCATGTCTGTTTCTGGTCTGCGGTTGTAGTCGACGCGGTATCGGGCTTCGCTGATCTGGGTCGCGCGGCGCTGTGGCATGGCTTCCGATTCATAGAGGATGACGGCTTCCGTGCGCAGCAGGTCCGGAATGCCCGAGGGCACATAGCGTATCTTGGTGCCCACGGCTTCGGCGTGCCATCTGGCGAGCATCGTGTCGCCGAACCCGCCCTCTGCTTCTGCGATTTCGAGACTTTCGCGCAGGTCTCCGGTGATGCCCTCGTCCTGGCTGAGGCCGAGCACCCAGTCGAGCGACACCTTGTGCTCCGCGGCGATATTGATGAGCGTTTCGGCACGCGGAAGGCGTGTGGAGGCACCAGAGAGGAGTTGCGACAGGGCTGAACGGTCTATGCCGACAGCCGCTGCAAAGGCCGACTGGTTGAGGCCGGAGCGCTGGAGCAGGGTCTTAAGGCGATCGCGGAAGGTGCCGGAAAGATCCCGCTTGTCGATAACTGACTTTTCCATCTCTCATTCAATGCGGCTGATGACTTTAGTAAACAAATGATATGGTTGGTGCGCGTTGTCAACGAATTGTGCACTTTCTCGCATTGCGTGTATCGGCTGCTACTGACAGAATCATGTCAGGATCAAAACGCGCTGCTTTGGCTGCCGATAAGGGCTTGGGTGCAGTGCAGAACCGGAACAATGATGGATATGATGACCAGACGCCGGGGCAGACGTCCTGCGGCGGCGGAATGGCCGACGCTTGCCCTGATCATCCTCTGCTACGGGGGGTGGGCGGCTGCGGGCCTCCTGCTGTGGCCAAACTGGCCGTTGACAGGCCTGCTGCACCTGACATTGATGATCGCGCTGCAAAGCTCGCTGATGCATGAGTGCCTGCACGGGCATCCCACACGCTCATCCGCCCTCAACGAAGCGCTGGTTTTTCTGCCCGTCGGGCTTGTCTATCCCTATCGCCGCTTCAAGGCGCTGCATCTGCGGCATCATGCCGACGAGCGGCTGACGGATCCGTTCGAGGATCCGGAGAGTTACTACAAGGCGCTCTGGCAATATGAGGAACTGCCTGGCTGGGCGCGCCGCGTCCTTGAAATCAACAACACGATGATCGGACGTTTCCTTCTGGGGCCGCTGATCATGAATATCGGGTTCTTCGCTGCCGAGGCCACGCTGATCAGGCGGAATGCGCGCGGCGTGCGCCGGGCGTGGCTCCTGCACGGGGCGGGGCTGGCGCTCGTTCTGCCGGTCATCGCTTATGGGTTCGACATGCCGCTGTGGCTTTATATCCTCGCGCCGGCCTGGCTCGGACAGTCGCTGATCTCGGTGCGCACCTTTGCAGAGCACCAATGGTCAGAGCGGCCGGACGGGCGGACGATCATCGTCGAGCGGTCGCCGCTGGCGCTGCTGTTTCTGAACAACAATCTGCACCTGGTTCATCACAAAGTGCCGACCGCGCCCTGGTATCGCCTGCCTGCACTTTATCGGGAACGGCGGGCGGAGTGGCTCGCCATGAATGATGGCTACAGTTATGGGAGTTACTGGGCACTTCTGAAGGAATTCGCATTCCGACCCAAGGAACCGGTGCCGCATCCGGCCCTGCGGCGCGCGCCTGAAGCACCCAGCGGGTTTCGTCCACGCGCACATGGCCGGACGGTTGGCGGGCGGGGCGCGCCCGTGCCGGCCAGGCCCGCGAAGGAGTAGTAGGCGCTTGCGTTTGACACGCCATGCACCCGATAACAGCGCATGAGCGAATGGATTGCCGCCCTTCCCATGTATGACTGGCCCGAATGCCGGCAGGACACTGACGCCCTGTGGCAGGGCTGGCGCGACGCCCTGCGCAGGCGCGGTGTCGATGCGCCCCACGCACTGACACGCACCGGCGATCTGCAGGCGCTGTGGCGAAGCCCGAACCTGCTTCTGGCGCAGACATGCTGGGGCCCGATGGAAGCGGGGCTCGCCGGGCATGTGCGTGTGGTCGGGCAGCCGGATTATTCGGCTTATGAAGGCGGTGAGGGGGCGTATTATTCGAGCGTCATCGTGATGCGGAAGGACGTGGCCGGGCCAGAAATGGCCGCATCAGACATGGCCGCACCCGAAGACGGGCGGGCGCGTCTTTCGCCCGATCTCATGCGGGGCGAGCGACTTGCCTATAATGAGGCGCTCTCGCGTTCCGGCTTCCTCGCCTGATTCAGGATCTGAAGGAGGCGGGGGAAGCTGTTGATCTGTTTGCAGAAAAACTGGAAACGGGCGGGCACCGCGCCTCGCTTGAAGCTGTGCGGGACGGGCGGGCGGATGTCTGTGCCGTCGATTGCCGGAGCTGGGCAATGGCACAGCGTTTCGAACCGGGTGTCGATGGCCTGCGCGTCGTCGGCTGGACGGCGCGACGCCTGGGGCTTCCCTATATTACGAGCCGCAGGGCGGATGCGGAGGCGCTGGCGTCGCTGCGAGCCGTGCTTTTCTCCTAGCTGCGCATTCGATGACCCTCTGGATCAAAAGGCGGCTCGACATTGACGCGTGCCGGGCGGCGGCGGCCAAGTATCTCGATCTCGAACAGGCCGGCGCTTTCGTCCTTTGAAAGGGCCGTAGGCAAATAGCCCTGCGCCATGGATTTCTCGACCGAATGCGCATAACCGCCAGACGTTACCCAGCCGACGACGCGCCATTCGCCATCGACAATGCCGCTGCCGGCGATGGTGGTCTCTGCACCCTTCGCATCGAAGCGGGGCGCACCATAGCCATGGGGCGGCTCGACGGAGCCGAAATCCTGATCGCCGACCTTCGCCAGATGGGTTCGTCGCCCATCACATCGGCGTCTTCGGCATCGACGATGAAGGAAACACGGCGCAGGCGCGGCCCCTCCCGTTCTTCACGCTTGGCTGCTTCGCGGCCGATAAAATCGCCCTTGTCCAGTTTGACGAAACGCTCCATCGCCCCTTCGAACGGACCATAGATCGGGCGCAGCTCGCGGAACCAGGTCGGAAAATTCTTTTCAAGCCGCATCGAGAGCAGGGCGCGCATGCCGAAATCGACAATGCCGAATTCGCGCCCGCCTCCTTCAGCGCCGTATAGACGAGGCGCTGATAGGCCGGCGGCATCCAGATTTCGTAGCCGAGATCGCCCGTATAGGTGAGGCGATTGACCATGCAGGGCGCGCCGGCGACGGCCATCTCGCGGAAATCCATGAAGCGAAAGGCATCTTTCGAATCTTTCGAAATGTCGACGTCGACACATTTTTCGAGCACGGCGCGAGAATGCGGGCCGGCGAGCGACAGGCCGAGAAGGGTCTGGTCGAAGCGGTGGATATCGACGGTTCCGTCGCGCGGCAGGTGCTTTTCGAACCAGCGCATATGGTAGATCTGCGCGGCTGACGAGCCCCAGACCATGAAACGGTCGGCGCCGTCCTTCGGACCGCGACTGGCAATGGTGAAATCGCCGATGAGCTTGCCAAATTCGTTGAGCATCGGAGTGAGGACGATGCGGCCGGGCTTTGGCAGGCGGTTGGTCATCAGGTGGTCGAGGAAGGCTCGCGCGCCGGTGCCGGAAATCTCATACTTTGCAAAATTGGCGATCTCGGTGATGCCCACGCTCTCACGCACGGCGCGCACCTCTTGCCCGACAGGCGCAAAATCATTGGACCGATGGAAAGAGACGATGTCATTTGGCTCGGTGCCTTTTGGCGCGAACCAGAGGGGCGTTTCCAGCCCCCAGGAATCGCCCATGACCGCATTGTTGTCGCGCACCATGATGTCGTAGAGCGGCGTTGTCTGCGCCGGGCGGGCGGCGGGCAGCTCCTCATTTGGGAAGCGGATGGAGAAGCGGCGGGAATAGTTTTCCCGCACCTTGGCGTTTGTGTAGCGCAGGCTTGCCCATTCGCCGAAGCGCGCCACATCCATGCCCCACACATCGAAGCCGGGATCGCCTTCCACCATCCAGTTTGCGAGTGCGAGCCCGACACCGCCGCCCTGGCTGAAACCGGCCATGACCGCGCAGGCGACCCAGTAATTGGTCAGGCCCTGAACCGGGCCGACAAGCGGATTGCCGTCGGGCGCGAAGGTGAAGGGGCCGTTGATCACCTGCTTGATGCCGGCATTCTCGAGCGCCGGGAAATGGCGGAAACCCACTTCAAGAGAAGGAGCGATGCGGTCGATGTCCGGCTCCAGGAGCTCATGGCCGAAATCCCATGGGGTTTGACGCGGCGACCACGGCTTTGCCGCCTTCTCATAGGTGCCGAGCAGAATGCCGTTGCGCTCCTGGCGCGTATAGATTTCGCCCTTGAAATCGATGACGCCGATCATCTCGCGGCCGGTCTCGCGGTTGAAAGCCTCCACTTCCGGCATGGGCTCGGTGAGGAGATACATGTGCTCCATGGCCAGAAGCGGGAGCTCCAGGCCCGCCATGCGGCCCACTTCGCGCGCCCAAAGGCCCCCGCAATTGACCACGTGCTCGGCTTCGACCGTGCCTTGTTCGGTGACGACTTTCCACGTTCCATCAAGGGCTTGCGTGAGTTCTGTGACTCGGTTTCTGAGCACGATGTCCGCCCCCAGTTTGCGCGCGGCCTTGGCATAGGCGTGGGTGGTGCCGGACGGGTCAAGGTGACCCTCGACCGGATCCCACATGGCGCCGACGAAATGGCGCTCATCCATCAGGGGGAACATGGACTTGGCTTCAGACGGTGTGATGAGCTCTGTCTCCATGCCGAGATAGCGGCCCTTGGCATGGGCAAGGCGGAGGAAATCCATGCGCTCGGGGCTGTCGGCCAGCATGACGCCACCTGTCAGATGAAGCCCGCAGGGCTGGCCGGAGATTTCCTCGATCTCCCGGTAGAGCTGGACCGTATAGGCCTGGAGCTTCGCAACGTTGGGGTCGCCATTGAGTGTGTGGAAGCCGCCCGCCGCATGCCAGGAAGACCCGGAGGTGAGCTCGGAGCGTTCAATCAGCATGACGTCGCTCCAGCCGGCACGGGCAAGGTGATAGAGCACCGAGCACCCGACCACACCGCCGCCGATGACAACTGCTTTTGCATGCGATTTCATGAGGTTGTACCTGCTACTGGATTCAGTGCTTCGCCATGATCCCGGGAAATGGGGGCATGGCTAGAAATCCGTCGGAGCGCCGCCTTCGCGGATGCGGCGCTCGACAAACGCGTCGAGTTCGTCCCGGATCGCCTCCTCCATGGGGGGCGGCTCGTACATGGCAAGCCGCTCCTTCCAGAGGCGATTGGCATGGTCGATTGCGGTGGGAGAGCCGGCCTGAGCCCAGGTCTCGTAATTGCGCCAGTCGGAAATGATGGGGGAATAGAAAGCCGTCTTGTAGCGCGCCTGCGTGTGCGGGGAACCGAAGAAATGCCCGCCGGGGCCAACCTGGCGGATGGCATCGACCCCGAGCGCATCCTCCGATAGATCGAGCGGCTGCAGAAACTCGGCCACCATCTGCAGAAGATCGATGTCGAGCACCATCTTTTCGTAAGAGCAGCACAGCCCGCCTTCGAGCCAGCCCGCAGCATGCTTGACCATGTTTGCGCCGCCCTGAACAACACCCCAGAGCGAGAAGGTGCTTTCATAGGCTGCCTGGGCATCGACCGTGTTGGCGGCGCAGACATTGGAGCTGCGATAGGGAATGCCATAGCGCCGGGCAAGCTGCCCGCCCAAAAGCTGCGCCTTCATGTATTCCGGCGTGCCGAAGGCCGGAGCCCCTGAGCGCATGTCGACATTCGACGTGAAACCGCCATAGCCGACGGGTGCGCCCTTCCTGACCATCTGTGCGAATGCGATTGCGGCCAGCGCCTCGGCATTCTGCTCCACCACCGCGCCGGCAATGGTGACGGGCGCCATGGCGCCTGCCAGCGTGAACGGCGTGACGATGACCGCCTGCCCGTGACGGCTCATATGGATGATGCCTTCCATCATCGGAATGTCGAGTTTTAGAGGGGAGTTCGTGTTGATGATGGTGAAGCAGGAAACCTCTTCGGCAAACTGCTCGGCGCTGACACCGCGCGCGATCCGTGCGATTTCGAGACCGTCTAGATTGCGTTCCCGCCCCAGCGAATAGATGTGGAAGGCCTTGTCGGTGAGCGTGGCGATGTCACGCAGACATTCCAGATGCCGGATGGACGGATGGATGTCGATCGGTTCGACCGGGTAGCCGCCCTGGCACTGGATGATGTTGTGCATCTGCGACAGCTTGATGAAGTTTCGAAAATCCTCCTGATTGCCCGGCCGGCGGCCATGGTCGAGGTCGGAGCAGTTCGGCGCCGACGCCATCTGCGCGAGAATAAGGTTGTTCCCGCCCATTTGCAGATTGTGTACCGGATTGCGCGCGTGAACCTCGAACTCCGAAGGGCAATGGGCGACGTATTCGAGGATCAGCGCAGGATCGAAATGGACGCGCTGGGTATCGGCCCGCACATCGGCACCATGCGCTTTCATGATGGCGCGCGCTTCATCGTGAAGCACTTCGACGCCGATCTCGCTCAGCACCCGGAGCGATGCCAGATGAATGGCTTCGAGCTCATCCTCCGAGACAATGCGGGTGGGCGTGAACGGATTGACGAGGCGGCGAAAGGGAGGCTGCTCGAAGCTGCCTGTATTGCCGCGCTTGGCGGCGCGCCCGCCGCGTCGTGAACGGGTTGGGCCGGAATCAGCGGTTGCGAGGTCCTGCGTCATGGGCATCCTTCGTGACTGCTGCGATGGGATCATATGATGGGGCCAAGCCAGCCGGCGAAAGGTCGGGCTGGCGACCCGTAGAGCGAGAGATGCGACATTTTCGGGAACCGGCGTCTGTCGTACTGGCTTGAACGGCCTGCGGCAGTGTGGCTGGTCAGGACTTAGATCGCCGTGCGTCCATCCGGACGCACAAAGGACGATCTAGACTATTGCTGGGGCATCGGAATAGCTCGAAAACCGGATTCCACTTTTCGGTCCGATGCTGTAGATCGCCGTGCGTCCATCCGGACGCACAAAAGACGATCTGATTTATTGCTGGAGCATCGGAATAGCCCGAAAACCGGATTCCACTTTTCGGTCCGATGCTCTAGATTTGGTGCATGAACCCAAGTCCCGGTCCACAGGAGAACGATTTGCCAGCGCCCAAACCGTCACCGCGCACACGGCATACGGAACTCCTGCGGCTATGCGCACGCATCGGATATTCGCCTCCCGGCGTCGTTTGAAACGGCCTCCGATCTTATCGGAACAGTTCAAACGAAGAGAGCAAGCCTATGACATACAGGAATTTTTCCCTGAACCAGCTTCAGGAAATGGACGCTGCGCACCATCTGCATCCGTTCACGGACCACGAGGATCTGCGGGCGGCGGGGTCACGCATCATCAGCCGCGCCAACGGGCCTTTCGTCTATGACACGGAGGGCAACGAGATACTCGACGGGATGGCCGGACTGTGGTGCGTGAACGTCGGCTATGGCCGCGACGAACTTGCCGAAGTGGCCCATGAGCAGATGAAGGAACTGCCGTATTACAACTCCTTCTTTCGCTGCTCCACGCCGACCCCCGTGCTTCTTTCGCAGAGACTGGCGGAGATCGGGCCCCAAAACATCAACCAGGTTTTCTACGGGTCATCCGGATCGGAAGCCAACGACACAGCGCTTCGGCTGGTGCGGCACTACTGGGCGCTTGAGGGCAGGCCGGAAAAGAACCGCATCATCTCGCGCAATTGGGCCTATCACGGCTCGACAGTTGCGGCGACCTCGCTGGGTGGTATGGCGGCGATGCATGGACAGCTCTACGGGGCGGTGCCCAATATCGACCACGTAATGCCGCCCTACGCATTCGAGCTGCGGGAGGCGGGCGAGAGCGACCATGATTTCGGTCTGCGCGCTGCGAAGGCCGTCGAAGACGCCATTCTCGAGGCCGGGCCGGAGAACGTCGCAGCCTTCATCGGTGAGCCGGTGATGGGGGCAGGCGGCGTCAAGATCCCGCCGGAAAGCTATTGGCCGGAGATCGACCGGATCTGCAAAAAACACGATGTGCTCCTGATGCTGGACGAGGTGATCACCGGCTATGGTCGCACCGGCGCGTGGTTTGCCGCCGAGCGGCTTGGACTGCAGCCTGACACGATCACTACGGCCAAGGCGCTGACGTCGGGCTATCAGCCGCTTTCAGCGCTTCTTGTCGGTGACCGGATCGCCGAAACGCTGGTCAAGAAGGGCGGCGAGTTCTTCCACGGCTACACCTATTCAGGGCATCCGGTGGCATGTGCTGTGGCGCTGAAAAACCTGGAGATCATCGAGCGGGAGGGGCTGGTGGAGAGGGTGCGCACCGATACGGGTCCCTATCTGGCCGAGACGCTTCAGGCGCGGCTAGGCGGACACGGCATTGTCGGCGAGGTGCGGTCCTTCGGGCTGATGGCAGCAATCGAGATTGTCGCGGACAAGGAAACGCGCAAGCGCTTTCCCGGTCAAGGGGCGGCGGCATCATGCGTGCGCGACCACGCAATCGACGGCGGCATGATGATGCGGGCCGTGGGTGACACGATGATCCTGTCGCCGCCGTTGATCTGGACCCGCGAGACCGTCGACATGGCGTGCGACCGGATAGAGACGGCGCTGAACAGGGCCGAAGCCGAACTGCGCAAGGGAGGGTGATCCCGTAGTTCTGACACCAGAGCGGTTCACCGTTTCAGGGAAACGCTACTCCGCTCTATCTGTCTGTTTCTGCGCATTTATGCGGACGTCAGATGATTCCACCTGACTGCAAATACTCTAATGCATGTCGCTTCAAATGAGTTCATTTGAAAGACAACGAACATGCATTATTTCAAAGTGTTACAGCGTCCTTTGCGCGTCTTATAAGACGCGCGGCGCTGTAAAGAAAAACCGCGTTTCTTCGGGCGGGAAGAGACGCGGTTTTACAATACTCGAATACTGCTCTTCGCACTTACGCAACGCTGCGAAGAGTTCCCGTACCGGTACGCGAGACCTGATCCGGCGTCGGGGAGGCTTCAAAGCCGCCTCGACGTCATTTCTAGCCCCTCATGGTTACCGGGAGGTTAGCGCGACATGTAAAATCACGCTTTTTTGCCGGCGTTCTATTTTTTTCAGCTCTGCCTGCCACGGAGAAAGTTGATGATGCCGGAAAAATCGGTGCCTTCGTGGCCCATGGCGTTGAAGAGCGTGTAGAGCTGCGCTGCTTCAGCGCCAAGCGGCGTGGCGGCACCTGCGCTCTGGGCGGCTTCCTGCGCGAGCTTCAGATCCTTGAGCATGAGGCCCGCCGCAAAGCCGGGCTTGTAGTCGCGGTTGGCGGGCGATGCAGGGACCGGACCGGGCACGGGACAATAGCTTGTCAGCGACCAGCACTGGCCCGAGGATGTGGAGGCGACGTCGAACAGCGCCTGATGGGAAAGCCCGAGCTTTTCGGCCAGAACGAAGGCCTCGCCAACGGCGATCATCGAAATGCCGAGGATCATGTTGTTGCAGATTTTCGCCGCCTGACCGGCGCCACCGTCGCCGCAATGGACGACGCGCCCCGCCATCGGCTCCAGAATGGGGCTGGCCTTCGCAAACGCGTCAGCAGAACCGCCGGCCATGAAGGTCAGCGTGCCGGCTTCCGCACCGCCCACCCCGCCCGAAACCGGTGCGTCGATGGAGAGAAGCCCGTGTTGTGCAGCAATCTCATGCGCCTTGCGGGCCGACTCCACGTCGATGGTGGAGGAATCGATGAAGAGCGCGCCTTTTCCGGCCTTTGGCGCGATGTCGGCATAGACGGAAAGAACATGCTTTCCGGCCGGCAGCATGGTGATCACGACCTCCGCATCCTTCACCGCCGCTGCCGCGCTTGCCATGACCGTGACGCCATTTTTGGTGGCGGTCTCGAGATTTTCCGTAATCAGGTCGAAGCCAAGAACCGTGTGACCGGCCTTGACGAGATTGGCTGCCATGGGATTGCCCATATTGCCGAGACCGATGAATGCAATGCTTGCCATATGTTTCCTCCGGGGGCGTGGCGTGGCGGCTTCGGCGAACCGGTCAGCCGCGGCCGACCAGGTGCCGTGCAATGATGAGCCGCATGATTTCGTTGGTGCCTTCGAGAATCTGGTGAACGCGCAGGTCCCGCACCAGTTTCTCGACGCCGTATTCATGCAGATAGCCATAACCGCCGTGAAGCTGGAGCGCGTCATTGGCGATGTCGAAGCAGGTGTCTGTGACGAAGCGCTTGGCCATGGCCGACCATTTGGAGGCGTCGGGCGTCTTTGCATCCAGCTTGGAGGCAGCCGTGTAGAGCATCATGCGTGACGCCTGCAGGTTCGTCTCCATGTCGGCCAGTTTGAACTGGAGCGCCTGAAAACGGTTGATCGCCTGACCGAAGGCTTCGCGTTCGGCCGTATAGGCAAGTGCCCTGTCGAGTGCGGATTGCGCACCGCCGAGAGAACACGCGGCGATGTTGAGCCGCCCGCCGTCGAGCCCGGCCATGGCGATGCCGAAGCCTGCGCCTTCGCTGGACAGAAGGTTTTCGGCAGGCACTCTGCAATCTTCGAAGATCACCTGCCGTGTCGGCTGCATGTGCCAGCCCATCTTGAACTCGGCCGGGCCGAAGGAGATGCCGGGAGCGTCTTTTGGAACGACGACCGTGGACACGCCTCTGGGGCCGTCCTCGCCGGTGCGCACCATGGCGACATAGATGTCGTTTTCGCCTGCACCGGAGATGAACTGCTTGGTGCCGTTCAGAACGTAGTCGCCACCGGATCTGACGGCCTTTGTCTTCAGCGCCGCGGCATCGGAGCCGGAGCCGGGCTCTGTCAGGCAATAGCTGGCAAGCCATTCCATCGAGGTGAGTTTCGGCAGAATGCGCTGGCGCTGCTCTTCATTGCCGAATGTGTCGATCATCCAGCCGGCCATGTTGTGGATGGAGATGAAGGAGGAGAAACCGGGGCAAGCGGCGGCAAGGGCTTCAAAAATCAGCACTGCGTCGAGCCGGCCGAGGGCCGAACCGCCGACATCGTCCCGCACATAGATGCCGCCGAAGCCGAGCGGGCCGGTTTCGCGCACCACATCGGCCGGGAAATGCTTGTCGCGGTCCCAGTCGAGCGCGTGCGGCGCCACGCGGTCTGCCGCAAAGCTCTGGGTCATCTCCTGAATGGCGCGCTGGTCTGCATTGAGCTCGAACTGCTCCGCAGCTTGCGAAACGCTGGCGTCCATAACGTCCTCCCGAAATGGAATTTCTTCCCTGATGGATCAGTTTAGTGCATTGAGGGAACCGCGCAATGCGAGGTGTGGCACAGGCGCTGTGCATCAAACGCGGTGAGGACGAAGACGGGGATGACCATGGCGCGCGCCATCATGCTGCAGGGCACGGGCTCGGATGTGGGAAAATCGGTGCTTGTGGCAGGGCTGTGCCGAATGGCGAAGCGGCGGGGGCTCAGCGTTCGCCCGTTCAAGCCGCAAAACATGTCCAACAATGCTGCCATCGCGGCCATACCGGGATCGTCCGAAATGGGGGAGATCGGGCGGGCGCAGTGGCTGCAGGCGCTGGCCTGCGGGGTCGCGCCGACAGTCGACATGAACCCGGTTCTGATCAAGCCGGAGAGCGACATGGGCGGCGC
>NZ_BAMP01000105.1 GCF_000615975.1 Nitratireductor aquibiodomus NL21 = JCM 21793
AGTTCCGCCGGGGTTTGCATCGTTCGGGAAACGGGGCGCGTTTTTCGTGCCTCTCTGTTGTGAAATAAGTGGCGCGAAAAGCGCGCCCCGCCGGCCGCTGTCCCGGCTGCCGACCGGTCACTCGGGCGATCTGTGCCCTAGCGGCTTTTCCGCAACCGACATGATGCCGGCCGCCGGCCTTTCGCGGGCCCTCACAGGCCTCGGGTCACCGAACCCGAGGGGGAGGCTGCCGTCACCCCTCCTGATCCCCGGCTCCGGACCCGGTTCCCGACAGGGGCGATGGCGGGAAGTGTAGTGGAGGTTTTGAGGGTGGGGGAGAAAAGAGCGAATAGGGAATGGGGAATAGCGAAGAGGGGACGCGCTTCGCCAACGTCGTCATCCTATGGCTTGACCATAGGATTCATGCCTTTGCGGTGGTGATGGGGTGCGGGTGAAAAAAGTGGGGCAGTTTTCTGGAGGCAGGAGTTTATCCCCGCTGTTGCGGCATGGGTCCTCGGGTCAAGCTCGAGGACGACGAAGGTGGTGGACTTCCCCTCAATCGCGGCGTTCGCCGGGAGAAACAATCGCAATGTCGCGGCGTTCGTCATCGACGCCGGAAAAGACGGCGACGCCGTCGGACATGCGCACGCTACCCTCAGCCAGAAGGCGGAGCGCCAGTGGGTAAAGACGGTGCTCAAGCTTCAGAACACGCTCGCCAAGCGTCTCTTCCGTATCGTCGGTGAGAACGGGAACGGCGGCCTGGGCGATGATCGGGCCCTCATCCATCTCCGGCGTGACGAAATGAACGGTGCATCCGTGGACGCGCACGCCGGTCGCAAGTGCGCGGGCATGCGTATCAAGCCCGCGAAAGCTGGGCAGGAGGGCAGGGTGGATGTTGATCATACGCCCTTTCCATTTCTGCACAAAATCCGGGCTTAGAAGGCGCATGTAACCAGCCAGACAGACAATTTCCGCCTTGAGCTCGGTCAGCGCCTTGTGGATCGCCGCATCATGCGCCTCGCGTCCATCATAATCGCGCGATGACACCACTCTTGTGGGGATGCTGTGCGTGGCGGCAATCTCGAGACCGCGGGCGTCGGCGCGGTTGGAGACCACACCGACGATCTCGGCTGGAAACGACGGGTCGATGGCGGCCGCGATGAGGGCCGCCATGTTGGACCCGCGGCCGGAAATAAGGACCGCTACCCTTTTGCGTGTCCGGCGCGTCATAGGGCGAGAGAACCGCGATAGGTGACGCCGGCAGCCTGGCGTGGGACGATCTGGCCAAGCATGGTGACATGCTCGCCCGCCTGCTGGAGGAGTGCCGCGATCTGTGCCGCCTCATCGGCGGCAACCGCCACAACCATGCCGATGCCGCAATTGAAGGTGGAGAGCATTTCGCTCTCGGCAACACCGCCCGTCTTGGCGAGCCAGGAAAAGACCGCCGGCACGTCGATTGCATCGAGGTCGACCTCGGCGGCCAGATGATCGGGGAGAACACGCGGCAGGTTTCCGGAAACCGCCACCGGTGATGTGAGCAAGCGCCTTGATGCCCCAGGCAGCCTTCAGCGTGGCGAGCAGGGGTTTGACATAGATACGGGTTGGCTCGAGCAGCGCTTCACCGAGTGTCTGGCCCGGCGCGAAGGGGGCCTTGTCGTCCCAGCCGAGGCCGGCATCGGAAACGATGCGGCGCACCAGCGAAAAACCGTTGGAATGAACGCCGGAGGAGGCGAGGCCCAGAAGAACGTCGCCCTCGGCAATGTCGCCGGTGGGCAGAAGCCGGTCGCGCTCTGCCGCGCCCACGGCAAAGCCGGCCAGATCGTAGTCATCGCCGTGATACATGCCCGGCATTTCCGCCGTCTCGCCACCGATCAGCGCGCATCCGGCCTGCCGGCAGCCCTCGGCAATGCCCGAAACGATCGCCGCGCCTGATCGGGGTCGAGCTTGCCGGTTGCGAAATAGTCGAGGAAGAAGAGGGGCTCGGCACCCTGAACGACGAGATCGTTGACGCACATGGCAACGAGGTCGATGCCGACCGTGTCGTGTCGGTTCGCGTCGATGGCGATCTTGAGCTTGGTGCCGACGCCATCATTGGCGGCCACGAGGATCGGGTCGGTGAAGCCGGCTGCTTTCAGATCGAACAGACCGCCGAAGCCGCCGATCTCACTGTCGGCGCCCGGCCGGCGCGTGGCGCGCACCATGGGCTTGATCTTTTCCACCATCCGGCTGCCGGCATCGATGTCGACGCCCGCATCGGCATAGGTGAGGCCGTTTTTACGTTCCTGAGCCATTTCGTTCTCGCCGCCGCGTTTTTTTCGGCTTCTGACATGAAGGGGGCGCTTCCGCAAGGCGGGAGATATTAACAGGCTGGCCTATTGAAAGCGTGCCGCTCTCCTACAATGTGTCAAAGCCTGCGATAAGTGTGTCCCGAAAATGCCCCCGACCGCAACGAAAAGGGCAGGGCAGCGGGCGGCGAGGGTGGAGATTTTCCATTGACGATACCCAACATCATCACATTGATGCGTTTCTTCCTTGTGCCGGGCGTGGTGTTTGCCCTTTTGACGGGGGAGTATGGCTGGGCGTTCGCTGGATTTCTGGCGGCGGGCATCTCCGACGGTGTGGACGGGTTCATCGCGCGCCATTTCGACCAGCGCACCGAGCTTGGCGCCTATCTCGATCCGATCGCCGACAAGCTGCTTCTGGTCAGCGTTTTCGTGGTGTTCGGCTATATGATGGAGCTGCCGCTCTGGCTGGTGATCGCGGTCGTGTCGCGCGACGCGCTGATCGTCGGTGGCGTGCTTCTGGCCAATGTCATGGGGCATCCGGTGGCCATGAAGCCGCTGTTCGTTTCCAAGGCGAACACACTGGCGCAGATATTGCTGGCGCTGCTGGTTCTGGCCGAGCTCGCATTCGGATACAGTTCGGGTGCGGTGCGGATCGCGCTGATCGTCGCCACCGGCCTCTTGACCGTGGCTTCCGGAGCGGCCTATCTCGTCGCCTGGATCAAGCATATGAGTGGTTATGCCGAAAGTGACGCCGAAGGACGCTGAAAACGAGGCCGGGCCGGTGATCGCCCGTCCGACGCTGGCGCGCCATATCGCCTTCTGGGGCCTGGCGGGGCTGGGGCTCGTCCTGTTTCTCTACGTCTTCAGTTCCATTCTGCTGCCCTTCCTGGCCGGCATGGTGCTGGCGTATTTCCTCGATCCCGTTGCCGACCGGCTGGAGAAAATGGGGCTGTCGCGTATTGCTGCGACCGTTGTGATCCTGATCAGCTTTATAGTCGCGGTCCTGCTCGGCCTGATGATCGTGCTGCCGGTGCTGGGGACCCAGCTTGCCGATTTCGCAAGCCGTCTGCCGGACTATCTGACGCGGCTTCAGGACCTTGCGAACCGGCTCGAACCGGAATGGCTCGACAATCTGATCAACAATGAAACCGATGCGGTGCGCGACAATCTGAGCTCTATCCTGGCGCAGGGGACGGGCTTTCTTGGCACGCTCTTCAAATCGGTCTGGAGTTCGGGCGTGGCGATCGTCAACGTGGCGAGCCTGTTTGTCGTGACGCCCGTGGTGGCTTTCTACATGCTGCTCGACTGGGATCACATGGTCGAGAAGGTGGACAGCTGGGTGCCGCGCGACCATGTGGAGACGGTGCGCCAGATCGCCCGCGACATCAATGTCGCAACGGCGGGCTTTGTGCGCGGGCAGGGCACGCTGTGTCTCATTCTCGGCATTTTCTATGCCGCCGGCCTGTCGCTGGTCGGGCTGAATTTCGGGCTTCTCATCGGTCTCTTCGCCGGCCTGATCAGCTTCATCCCCTATGTGGGCTCGCTGCTCGGCTTCGGCCTGTCGATCGGCATCGCGCTGGTGCAGTTCTGGCCCGAATGGTGGTGGGTGCTGGCGGTGGCGGCGATCTTCTTCTCCGGCCAGTTCCTGGAAGGCAATATCCTGCAGCCGAAACTGGTGGGCAAGAGCGTGGGCCTTCATCCGGTGTGGCTGATGTTTGCGCTGTTCGCCTTCGGCTATCTGTTCGGCTTTGCGGGGCTCTTGATCGCCGTTCCGGCGGCGGCGGCCGTTGCCGTTCTGGTGCGCTTCGCCATCAACCAGTATCTCGCTTCGCCGCTCTACAGCGGACACGCGCAAACGCCGGCCAAAACGCCGAAATCCCGGGGCTGAAGCCATGCCGTCGCGCCAGCTACCGTTCGATTTGGCACCGGGAGAAGCGCTGAGCCGCGATGATCTGGTGGTGACACCGGCCAATGCGCGCGCAGCCGCCCTGATCGAGAACTGGCCTTCCTGGCCGGCACCGGTGGTGATCCTTGCCGGTCCCGCCGGCAGCGGCAAGTCGCATCTCGCCGCCATTTGGCGGGAAGAGGCGGATGCGGCCGAAATAGCCTGCGACGGGATCGAAGCGGCGGCGATCGAAGAAGCTGGGCTGCGGCCGATCCTGATCGACAATATCGACAGCGGGCCGATCGACGAGAACGGCCTTTTCCACCTGATCAACGCCGCGCGCGCCGGCGGCCAGCCCATGCTTCTGACCGCGCGCAGCTTTCCCGGCGCCTGGGGCGTCAGACTGCCGGATCTCCTGTCGCGCCTCAAGGCGGCGGCGACCGTGGAGATCGACGAGCCCGACGACATGCTGCTCGCCGGCGTGATCACGAAACTCTTCGCCGACCGTCAGGTGGATGTGGAACCGCATGTGGTGCAGTTCCTCGTGCGCCGCATCGAGCGCTCCCTGTCGAGCGCGATCCGCGTGGTGGACGCCATCGACCGTGCCGCTCTTGAACGCAAGACGCGCATCACCCGGCCCCTGGCCGCAGAGGTGGTGAACGCACTCGAAGCGGGCGGCGGCTTCAACGAAGGATAGGGATGCCGCGGTATCTCCGCATCCGAAGCTGAAGCACGAACGGAACCATTTGCGCACAACTCTGTTTGTTCTCCCGAAGCCAGGCAAAAGGCAAAGGAGCGCACTATGAGTGACGAACGCAAGGAACGCACCACGGTGGTCACGACCGGAAGCGGTGGTGGCGCTGGATGGTTTCTCGCCGGCGGACTGATCGTTGCCCTGATTCTGGGTGGTTTTCTATTTTTTGGTGGTTTCATCGGCAGTGGCACGAGTGGCGGCATCAATATCGATGTTCCCGACAAGGTGACGATAGAGACACCCAAGCCATCCGAATAGCGCGGTACTTGCGGCAATCCCGCCGCATCTCTGGTAGAAACGTATTGCCCCGCCGGCCTGATGGGCAAGCGGGGCTTTTCATGTGTGAAAGGTCGGGTCTATCTGATCCGGCCCAAATCGGAGAAAGAGGGGCAATGTCCTATTGATCAGAAACGAACAGCAAGCATTCCCTTGAGGCCATGCTCCTGCACGTCTCCGGATGTCTGGCCGCGATAAGCAAGGCCGACCGTCGATTGCGGGGTGAAATCGAAATCCAGCCCGGCCTCGATCAGCGCCGCGTTTCGCGCGATCGGGGCACCGGCAACGGTGAATTCCGAGCCGCCCGAAAAGGCGTGAACGGCTGTTGGAGCTACGTCGCCGAACACATGCCGCCATCCGACCGTCGCATTGAAGGTTGCCGGTATCGAGGCGAACTGGAAACTGTGTTCCAGCCGCGTGCCAAGAGTGGCGATCCCCGTATCCATGGACTGGCCGTCGACCGACAGTGCAGCCGTACCGCCCTGTTCGATGAACCTGTCTGACCGTTGGTTCACATAGGCCAGATTGACGAATGGTTCGACGCTCGCTGCCGCAAGGTCAAACCTGTAGCTCGCCTCGCCGAAGGCCTGAAGGGTTGCAGCGTCATAATTCGCGCTCAGATTGCTGGCGAGCGCGCCGGCCTGGACATGCCGCCTTGAATCAATGCTGTGCCAGCTATAGCCAAGGCCCGCCCGGACTCCGAGCCTGCCCGTTTCGGTGCCGGCGTAAAGGCCCAGATGATAGTCTTTGCTGTCAATCGAGGAAGAAATCGATGGCGCGCGAAGCTGTGATACCCCGTACCCGCCAAGAATGCCGAGGCGCCACCCGCCAGCCTGAACATCCGCTCCTGCGAACAGACCACCTGAGGAAAGCTCCATCGTCACGGCATTCATGTCATCATCGATATCCGCCCAGGAACCATATGCCTCGCTCCAGAAAGCAGGCTGCGTGCCGCTGGGCACGGCGCCCGGCGTGTTTTCGTCTGCCCCGTAGGAAAGGGGCTGCATTCCCTGATCAGACGTTGCGAAAGCCGTTCTGATACGCTCGTTGGCAGCGCTGCGCAGGAAAATGCTGTTCTGGTTGAGAATGCCCTGGAATGAAGGGTGCGCCTGGCCGGACAGGGAGTTCAGCCCCGTCCGCGCCGCATCTTCATCCGACATTGAAACGATGGCCCGCCAGACTGGGTCGCCGGCCGGAAGTGCATCTACAGCGGCGCCGGTGGCCCGCTGATTCGCTGTCCGCCCGATGCCTGCGAATGAAACGTCATTGCGGATGAGCTCCAGCGTAACGTCATTGCCGTCTCCGCCTGTGTATTCAATCTTCTCGTCAAGGAAGAGGAGATTGTTGGTGACATCGGCGAAAGTGCCGGTAATCGCATCCACGCCTGATTGTCGATGACGACATAGGGGCCATTCAGAATAGGCCAATCCGACGCGGCCAGCGGTGTTCCCGTCAGCGCCAGGGTGGCGCCGGTGATGTCGACGGCACCCTGCACGACCAGCTTGTCTGCTGCAGCCGGTGTCACTTCAATCGCCAGCGTTCCGTGATTGGTGTAATCGCCATTGATGGTCTGGGTGCCGATCGAGTTGCCCGGGCTGTGAACCCCGCCAGCCTCGATCATTGTGCCGCTCAACGTTCCGACACCGCCAAGCGTGGCGCTGCTGCGAACGCGGATGCTGCTTGAAACGTGGGCGCTTGCATGCACGCTGTCGCCCACGATCAGGGTTCCCTGATCAACGGTGGTCAGGCCGGTATAATCATTAATGCCGTTGAGCGTGAGGACGCCGGTACCTTGCTTGGCAAGCCCGCCCGCGCCTGTGATCTTGCCGTCGACCGAGGTGGATTTTCCGTTTCCGTTGACCGTGAGGACCGCGCCGCTGTGAAGGCTGATGTTGCTCCCGGACCCCGCCGTCAACGAACCGATCGTTTCGGAGACGTTCACGCGGAGCGAAGCGCGCGTGTCATCGGAGAGAACCACATCCGTATTGTCGCCGACTGCTGTTCCGCTCACGAGAAGAATGCTGCCAGATCTGATGGTCAGGGGCCCCGTGAACGTGTTCGTTCCTGCGAGCGTCAGGGCCGACACACCGAGCGCGCTGCCGGAGACATCATCCAGTATCAGGCTCCCGGTTCCGCTGATGGAGCCGGCGAAATACCCGCTCACAGAGGATATCGGCACCCCGTCGCCATGGATCGTAAGCGTGTTGCCGTTCAGAAGAATCCTGCCGTTGGATGAGCCGCCGCCGATCATGCCGACCGTTTCATCCGACAGAAGCTCAAACGCGCCGGAGCCAGAAAGCGTCACAAAGTTCGTGTCGCCGATTGCGTTGCCTCCTGAAACAGCAATCCTGCCGTCGTATATCGCGACCGCACCGTCTCCGGTGGTTGTGTTGTTGCCTGATAAGGTCAGCGTTCCCGTGCCGTGTTTCTGCAGGTAATCCGTGAAGAAATCCGTCTGGCCGCTCCAGTTTCCCGAGAAAGTGGTGTCGACGTTCTGGTTCAGGTTCAGCGAGCCCGAGGAACCGCCTGTCGTGATTGTTCCGCCGGTACCGGACAGGCTGGACGCACTTTGCTCTGCATCGCCCAGATCGTAAGTACCGCTATTGAGAACGATTGGAGCCAGGCTTTGCGCCTGTGCGGAAATTCCGTCGATTGCGGCAAGCCCGCATACCCCTGTCAGGACGATCGAGCTAAGTACGCCGCTCTTCGCTGCCGCAAGATTGATGGTTCTGACGCCCCGGAAAACAGGTGTCCGATTCGAATCGTTCAGCAATTTTATAAGCTCCAGCTTTATTTTGGAGCATCTAGGTTCTTCAGTATAAGAAATACAAGCCTCGATTTCTGTCAAAAATTTATTGTATTTCAAAATACTACGGAAAACTGATATTTAATCACTCCCAGGTTGTATTTGGCTACATCTTGGAGGTGCATGTGATCCTGCACCCGGTTCTGGCGGAAGCGGGGTAGTACGTTTTGATTGCCAGGCGCCGTTTTAGCCAACCTGTGAAGCAGGGGGAGGGGAAGCCTTGTTGTCGTACATGCATGTGCCGCATGCCGGGCAGGCGCCAGGCGTTTTCAGGTTTGTTTCCGTGGGACTTTTGCGCGCACCCGCACCACGGTGCATTGATTGTTCGGTTTTTGGGTCTTCACCTATTGCCAAACCAGGACTGAATCACTAGGGAGAGCGGACCTCGGAGCGTAGCGCAGCCTGGTAGCGCATCTGGTTTGGGACCAGAGGGTCGCAGGTTCGAATCCTGCCGCTCCGACCATTGCTCTGCGTGCTGCATGAACAGCGGCATGCTGCCTGTTTCGGCGTTTATACGCCTGCTGGAAACGAGGTTCACGACGTGTCTGCGCGCATTTTCAGCCCGGCCAAGACGGCCATGCAGTCCGGCAAGGCCAAGACCGGTCTCTGGATACTGGAGTTCGATCCCGAGGTGCCGCGCAAGATAGATCCGCTTATGGGCTACACGTCTTCTTCCGACATGAAGAGCCAGGTTCGCCTGACCTTTGAAAGCAGGGAAGAGGCCGTGGCCTATGCTGAGCGGAACGGCATTCCCTTCCGTGTGGAAGAACCGCACCAGCCCAAACGGCGCCAGGTTTCCTACGCGGACAATTTCCGCTATGACCGCAAGACCCCGTGGACGCACTGAATTCAGCGTTCACGCGTCGGTCCCGTAGCTCAGTTGGATAGAGCACCGGCCTTCTAAGCCGATGGTCGCAGGTTCGAATCCTGCCGGGATCGCCATTGTTTTTTGGGTCCATTCTTGTCACATGGCTTACATTTGATACCGGAACGATGGTTTGCGCGATCTGCGGAGCAAATGGGTAGTCTGCCTGCTTCCGCTCGGGTTGGAAAGCCGCCGCAGTGCGGCGCATCTGCACCGCGGCGGAAATGAAGCGCTCCTTTTGAGTGGCCTCTTTACATCATTCTGTTGATTTTCAGATATTGGCCTGCGGTGCGCAGCGTGATGGTTACGTCCCTGTTTGTGCGATTTCTCCAGAACCATCCGTGATTGCCGGTGAACGCCGCCTCAAGAACGCCTGCCTGCTCGGGCACGCCGCGGCCCTGCTCATAGGAAACCGACTTGCCGCCGCCATCGCCATGTGTGTCATAGTTCACGTTGGCACCATTGGCGGTCCAGAAGAACCGGGCGCGTTCGCCTTCATTCATCACCAGTTTGACTTCGACGCCCTGGCCAGGAGTCAGGACAAATGAAAGTTCGTCGCGCCATTCGGAGGCCGGCGTTGTCGCCTGCTGCTGTGTCTGTGCCGCGGGGGCGGGGGTCGTTTGCCTCTGCTGTTGAATCAGGCCGGCAAGAGGGTCGTCTTTCTGGGGATTTGCGCCGGCGTCGGATGCAAGCCCCTCGATGAGGGTCTCAATCCGGTCGAGGCGGGCGATGATCTCGGCATCGCCGCTGGTGCCCGCTCTCGCTGCGTCCAGCGCTGCTTCGCGGGCAAGCTGCGTCTTGATTTCTCCCATCTCAGTCAAGCCGAGGAGGCGACCCACACGGGTAGGATCCATGCCGTATTCAGAGGGCAGAACGACAAAGATGAGAATTGCCGCTGCCGTCAGGGCTGCGATCAAGGTAGAGCGCCTGAGTTGCGCGGAGGTCGGCAGGTCCGCCCGGCGTGGAAGGTCGGTATTGTACATGGTATCAGTCCTTTCAGGCAGCGGAAGTGGCGAAAAGGCCGGCGATCTGGTAGCCGGTGAGTGCGAAGCCCGCGACCATCATTGCTACGTTCAGCGTGTAGGCGTGGCGCCAGAAGCCTGGTTTCCATCGCCAGTAGCTGATCGCGATCAGAATCGCCGACAGCGCCAGAAACTGGCCGATCTCGACACCCACGTTGAAGGCGAGGAGGTTTGGTACCAGGCCTTCTGGCGAGATGTTGTATTCGATGATCTTGGTGGACAGTCCAAAGCCATGGAAGAAGCCGAAGATCAGTGTGGCGGCCTTGGTGTTTGGCTGAAAGCCGCACCAGCGCTGATAGGCTCCCATGTTGTCGAGCGCCTTGTAGACGACCGAAAGGCCGATGATCGCATCGATGACGTAGCTGTTGATACCGATGTCGAAATAAACGCCCGCCAGCATCGTGGTAGAGTGGCCGATGGCAAACAGGCTGACATAGGTGGCGATATGCTGCGGGCGGTAGAGAAAGAAGATCACACCCAGCAGGAAGAGGATATGGTCGTATCCCGTCACCATGTGCTTCGCTCCGAGGTAGAGGAAGGGGATTAGCTGAATGCCGGTGATCTCCTGAATATAGCCCTTGTCTCCCTCGGCAACGGCGTGAGCGAAGGCAGGACCGGCAAGGGTTGCCAGTCCGATAAGGGCGAAGAAAAGGATAATGAAGGACCGTGCGCGCGGATGGCGCGACCGACCCTTGTGGAAAGGTCTGTGCATGGAGGCTCCAATCGTCGTCGTTGACTGTGACCGCATGTGCGGTCGAGATCAGGCGATGACGATCGGTCTCGGCGGACGTTCAAGCCGGTAGGTTGCGTCGAAATTCAACCTATCCGGCGGCATTGGCGCCGCGCCCTGGACCGGCGGTGGCAATTCGGCACCGTTGCCGGGCGGTGTCGTCGGCGTTTCGTGGGCATGGTCGGCAGGATTGTGTTGATCGGTGTGACCACCCGCCCGTTCGTGCTGGTGCAGATTGCCGGCACTCTGTTCGATTTCGGCAGTCGAGAACAAGGCGCGCGCAGGCGACGAGGCGTGCGCAGTGTGAGGCAGTAGCCACCCCAGAGCCATCGCAAAGGCGAGGGCGAGGTGCAGCACAGCTCTTTGCGCCTGCTCAGGCATGACTAAGGGTTCTCCCTGGCATCGGAACGCATCTCTCCACCGGTTGTATTCAACGGATGTTTTTGCCGCCACAGTGTCTTGGCATATCCTCTACGGGGGGATAGCATATTCATATGAACACACAACCCCATCTGCACGAAACCCACCCCCAGATCGTCAAGCGGCTCAAACGCGCCGATGGCCATCTGCGCGGTGTCATTGAGATGATCGAAGCCGGCAGGCCCTGCCTCGACATCGCCCAGCAGCTCCATGCCGTCGAAAAAGCCATCGCCCAGGCAAAGAAAACGCTGATTCAGGATCATCTCGATCATTGTCTGGAGGAGGTGGTCGGCCCCATGACGCGCGAGCGGCGGCAGTCGATCGATGAATTCAGGGAAATAGCGAAGTATCTCTAATGCTGGCGATCCTCAGAAACCGCACCTACCGTCATCTCTTCGCTGCCCAGATTATCGCGCTGGTGGGAACCGGCCTTGCGACGGTGGCCCTCGGCCTGCTCGCATTCGATCTGGCCGGCGAGAACGCAGGCGCCGTTCTGGGCACGGCGCTGGCGATCAAGATGATCGCCTATGTGGGCGTCGCGCCCATCGCTTCGGCCTTTGCCGAAAGGGTGCCGCGCCGCGCCATGCTGGTGGCACTCGACCTGGTGCGCGCCGGCGTCGCGGTGTTTCTGCCCTTCGTCACGGAAATCTGGCAGGTTTATATCCTGATTTTTATGCTGCAATCGGCTTCAGCGGCCTTCACGCCCAACTTCCAGGCCACGATTCCAGACATCCTGCCTGACGAGAAAGCGTATACGCGCGCGCTTTCCCTTTCGCGTCTCGCCTATGATCTGGAAAGCGTGGTGAGCCCGATGCTGGCGGCGGCGCTGCTCTCCTTCATCACCTTTCACAGCCTGTTCGCCGGGACTGTGATAGGGTTTCTCGCCTCGGCCGCGCTTGTCGTGTCGGTAACGCTGCCGAGCCCGAAGCCTGCCCGTCCGCGCGGCATCTACGACCGCACGACGCGCGGCATCCGTATTTATCTGGCAACGCCGCGCCTGCGCGGGCTTCTCGCGGTCAACCTTGCCGTCGCCTCGGCAGGTGCACTGGTGATCGTCAACACGGTCGTCTATGTGCAGGCCGCCTTCGGCCTCGACAACCAGGCGACGGCGCTGTCGCTTGCGGCATTCGGCGGCGGTTCGATGGCGGCGGCGCTGGCGCTGCCGCGGCTTCTGGACACGGTGCCGGACCGCACTGCAATGCTGACAGGGGCTTCGCTCCTGACCGGCGGCACACTTCTGGCTGCGGTGCTGCCCGGCTATGGCTGGATGCTCCCGCTGTGGTTCGTGCTTGGCATCGGGTATTCGACCGCGCAGACGCCCTCGGGCAGGCTTCTCAGGCGTTCGGCCAATCCGGAGGACCGTCCGGCGCTGTTCGCGGCACAGTTCGCGCTCTCGCACGCCTTCTGGCTGATCGCCTACCCGCTTGCCGGCTGGGCGGGCGCAGCGCTTGGCCTGCCGTTCACCGCGATCATCCTTGCCGCCGTGGCGGCCATCGCCATAGTCATTGCCCTGGCGATCTGGCCGGCCGACGACCCGGTGGTTCTCGCCCACACCCATGACGATCTGCCGGCCGATCATCCCCATCTTGCCGACACCGGGCGCGGGCACCGTCATGCCCATGCCTATGTCATCGACGACATGCATGCCACATGGCCGCGGGAGCACTGAGGATGCGCTGCTCCTGCTCGTGGGCTTCCCGCCGCCCTGATCGCTGATGGCGCTCTGACAGGGGCGGCTGTTCGGGAACGCGCTGATTCTCTATTGGGGGCGGGTGCTCAATCGCGTTACGCTGACCGTTACGTCTTGGCCGTGCCGGCTATTGCCCATTGCGCTGTCTGAATAAGGTCATGTCGAAAACTCCACGCTTGTCACCAGAGTTTGGCAAGCTGGTTTCACAGCGTTTTCGAGAAAGACCACTTTGGCGTAAAGTCGTTGAATTTGCGATCATTTTATTGGCGCACCCGACAGGATTCGAACCTGTGACCTCTGCCTTCGGAGGGCAGCGCTCTATCCAGCTGAGCTACGGGTGCTGGCCGACGCTAGGGCGGCGAAGCGCCAGCGCGTGGCTTTCATAGCCGAAGCGTTGGCGCGCATCAACGATGAAATCGCACTGCCGGTGTTTCGAACACGCTAATCCTATCATGGCGCGCCCGGATCATCCCCCGGCCGGTCAAAATCGGAAAGAAGAGCGGGGGAGGCGCACGCCCCTGTTTGACTGCCGGAGCGCGCTGCGGTGGCGTGTTCCCGCGCCGGTCAGGCCCTTGCGGCTGCGG
>NZ_BAMP01000104.1 GCF_000615975.1 Nitratireductor aquibiodomus NL21 = JCM 21793
CTCGCCACCACGGCGACCATGGCCCGCATCTCGCTGCCGGCCATGCGCAAATATGGCTATTCCGACCGGCTGGCCGCCTCGTCCATCGCGGCGGGCGGAACGCTCGGCATTCTCATTCCGCCGTCCGTCATCCTTGTTATTTACGGCATCCTCACCCAGCAGAACATCGGCAAGCTTTTTCTGGCGGGCCTTTTGCCGGGGCTGATCGGCGTGATCGGCTACATGATCGCCGTGCGTCTGTCGCTGGTGGTCTATTCAGAGCATCTGGAGACGCAGCCCAAGCTGCCACTGATCGACCGCATTCGCGCTTTGCGCGGTGTGGTCTGGGCGCTGGCGCTTTTCGTGTTCGTTCTGGGCGGTATCTATCTGGGCGTGTTCACGGCGACGGAAGCGGCGGGCATGGGTGCGGGCGGGGCGTTTCTTCTCACCTTCATGCGCGGTCGGCTGACCCTGCGGGCCACGCTTTCCACGCTGTTCGACACGGCAAAGACCACGGCGGTGATGTTCTTCATCCTGTTCGGGGCGCTCTACTTCCTGAACTATGTGAACTTCTCCGGCCTGACGGGTGACCTGCGCAACTGGATCAACGCTTTCGGCGTCGGCCCCTACCCGGTGATCTTCATGATCGTGCTGATCTATCTGGTGCTGGGCTGTTTGCTTGAAAGCATCTCGATGATCACACTGACTGTGCCGATCCTGTTTCCGATTGTTACCGGTCTCGGCTTCGATCCGATCTGGTTCGGCATCTTCGTGGTGATCGCGACTGAGCTGAGCTTCATCACGCCGCCCATCGGCATGAATGTTTTCGTCATGCGGACGGTGGCGCCCGACATTCCGCTGGAGCGTATTTTCGCCGGCATCCTGCCCTTCGTGGCGATGGATGTGGTGCGTCTTGCGCTTCTGATCGCGCTGCCGGCAATGGCGCTTGTCATTCCCAATTCGATGTGACCGGACGATATGATGGCCAAAGACGAAGACAGGATCGAGATCGACCGCAATGCCGGGTTTGTCGGCGACTACCTGCTCTATCTGCTCGCTGCCGCCAGCGACGCCGCCAGTGCCGACTTTCACGCCCATGTGCGCGAGCAGGGGCTGCGCGTGCCGGAATGGCGCATTCTCGCCTGCCTGAGCGATGAGGACGGCCAGATGGTGACGCAGCTCGCCCAACTCGCGCTGATGGAACAATCGCATCTGACCAAGATCGTCGACCAGATGGCGACGAAAGGGCTGGTGAAACGCCGGAGCGACGAGCGCGACCGACGGCGCGTGCGCGTGTTCCTGACACCGGCCGGACGCGAGCTTGGCGGGCGTCTGGTCGATGAGGCGCAGGCCCATGAGCGGGCGATCATCGCTCGGCTTCGCCCCGGCGAGGCGGCGCTGCTGAAAGACGCCCTCAGGCACATTCACGCGCTGTACCGTGCCGGCAGCGGCGTTGCGGCCGCTCCGGTCGCCGGGCCGGTGAAACTGGAGACGAGAGCGACATGAGCGAGACCGAGAACGCCCCGAACGCTGCCGAGCCGCGCCTGCTGCACGCAACGGTGAGCCCGGAAGGCTGGCCGCAGCCGAAGGGCTATGCCAATGCCGTGATGACCGATGGCGGCATCATCTACACGGGCGGGCTGGTCGGCTGGGATCGCGAGGGCCGTTTCCCGGAAGGTTCGTCGCCCAGGCGCACCAGACCTTTCGCAACATCCGCGACGTGCTCGAAGCGGCGGGCGCTGGGCCGGAACATCTGACGCGCCTCACTTGGTACGTGACGAGCGTCGAGGACTATCTGGCCGACCCGAAAGGACTGGGAAGAGCCTATCGTGATGTTTTTGGCCGCTGTTTTCCGGCCATGGCCACGGTGGAGGTAACGCGCCTGGTGGAACCGGAGGCGGTCGTGGAGATCGAGGCGACGGCGGTTCTGCCCCGGGGGTGAACCAGCGAGCGTGACATGAATGCCCGTGACTGTGTGCGGGCGAGGAGGAGAGTGAAGACATGAAAGTAGCTGTTCTGGGTGGAGGCAACGGGTCTTATGCGGCTGCGGCGGATTTCGCCGAGGCGGGCCATGAGGTTCGTTGGTGGCGGCGCGACCGGGCAAGTTTCGCCGATGTCGAGAAGGCAGGCGGCATCACCCTGACCGACCACGAGGGCAGCCGGAAGATTGCGGTCGTGCCGACCGACGACCTTGCTGCAGCGCTCAAGGGAGCGGAGCTGATCGTTGCGCCAACGCCGGCCTTCGCGCAGGAGGACATCGCCACGAAGCTCGCGCCGCATCTGGAGGACGGGCAGGTGATCTACCTGCCGCCCGGCACGTTCGGCTCCTACCTGATGATGAAGCGGATTCGCGAAGCGGGCTCGAAGGCCGACATCGCGATTGCCGAGACCGGCACACTGCCATGGCTGACGCGCAAGCAGGGGTCGCTCGAAGTGCGCGTGACGACGCGGGCCTCGCGCCTGCCGACCGGCGTGCTGCCGGCGCGGCACACGGATCATGCGATCAAGACCATTGCGGCGGTGTTCCCGGCCTCCATCGAGCCGGTGGAGGATGCGCTGTCGGGCGCGCTGATGAATGCCGGCCCGATCATCCACCCGCCGCTGATCCTCATGAATGCCGGTCCCATCGAGCATTTCGACCGCTGGGACATTCATAATGAAGGCACGCAGGCATCCATCCGCCGCACGCACACCGCGCTTGACAATGAGCGCATGGCGATCCGCGAGGCGCTGGGCTATGGCGCGCCGCATTTCCCGCTCGCCGATCACTACGAGACCAGCAACTGGATGTATGGCAATCTGGCCCATGACAAGCTGGTGGATTCCGGTGACTGGCACGAGAAGCTGGACCTGAAATCGCATCGCTACATGCTGGAGGATGTGGGCATGGGCCTCGCTTCATGGTTTCCGTGGGTGAATGGGCAGGTGTGCCCTGTCCGGTTGCGACCGGCCTTCTTGCGATTGCCGGTGCTGTGGCCGAGCGCGATTTCCGCGCCGAGGGCCGCACGATGGAAAAGATCGGCCTTGCCGGTGAAAGCCGCGAGGCGGTGCAGACCATGCTGCGTGAGGGGCTGTGATGGCAGATGACGTGACCATCGCCTGCATCGGCGCCGGGCGCATGGGGCGGGGCATTGCGCAATGCGTCGCCTATGCCGGCCACGAGGTGCGGCTGATCGATGCCAAGGAGCGTGAGGCCGACGCCTTCGCAAAACTGCGCGACGAGGCGCTGGACGAGATCCGCACGGCGCTCGCCTCCATCGCAGCACTAGGTGCTTTCAAAGTCGATGCTGTTCCGCAGATCATGGAGCGGGTGAGCATCGTGCCGCGCGGCGAGGCTGCGACGGGTCTTTCCGGCGCGCGCATCGTGTTCGAGGGCGTGCCCGAGGTGACGGACGCCAAGCGCGATGCGTTTGCGCTGTTCGACGCCCATGCCGATGGCGACGCCATTCTGGCCTCGACCACCTCGACCATGCTGTCGACGGAACTGGCGGGTTTCACCTCTGCGCCCGAGCGCTTTCTCAATGCGCACTGGCTGAACCCGGCCTTTCTGATGCCGCTGGTGGAACTGAGCCCGGCCGATGAGACGGATGCGGAAACGACCGCATTCGTGCGCGCTTTTCTTGAAGGCATCGGCAAGGTTCCGATCGTCTGCAAGGCTTCGCCCGGCTATATCGTGCCGCGCATTCAGGCGCTCGCCATGAACGAGGCGGCGCGCATAGTGGAGGAAGGCGTTGCGAGCGCTGAGGATGTCGACAAGGCCGTGACCTATGGTTTCGGCCTGCGTTTCGGTGTGCTCGGCCTTTTGGAATTCATCGACTGGGGCGGTGGCGACATTCTCTACTATGCGAGCCGCTATCTCGCAGGGGCGTTTGAGGATGAGCGTTATCAAGCGCCGGAGATCATCAGCCGCCACATGGAAGAGGGGCGTATCGGCCTGAAGACCGGCTCCGGCTTCTTCGATTATTCCGACATGGATGTCGATGCCTATCGCCAGCGCCGCATGGCCGCCTTCCTGAAGGCGCTCGACAATGCGGGGCTTGTGCGGCCGCCAAAGCTTTAGGGAGCAGTTGAAACCAAAACCGGGTGGAACAAGCCCGGACAACCAGAGAGGACGAAGAAATGAACCAAGCCACGACCAGATCGATCGCCAGGACCATCAGAAACGGCCTTCTT
The DNA here is from genome assembly GCF_000615975.1 of Nitratireductor aquibiodomus NL21 = JCM 21793. Classification (GTDB taxonomy): domain Bacteria; phylum Pseudomonadota; class Alphaproteobacteria; order Rhizobiales; family Rhizobiaceae; genus Nitratireductor; species Nitratireductor aquibiodomus. Next base: position 4,153 of record NZ_BAMP01000104.1, read on the forward strand.
GCAACGGCGCTCACCGGCATCGCCTTTGCCGGACAGGCCAGTGCGGAAGAAACGCTGAAGGCGATTTCCGCCTTCCCGCAGTCGCTTGCCTTCTCGCAGAGCTTCAAGGGCTTTGTCGATCTTGTGAACGAGCGCGGCAAGGGCGTCATCCAGATCAATTATGCGGGCGGGCCGGAAATGTTCCCGCCGAACCAGCAGGTGGATGCCGTGCGCCGCGGCGTGATCGACATGCAGTATGGCCCCGCCTCCTATTATCTCGGCACGATGCCGGAGGCGGATGCCTGGGTCGGCTCGACCGTGACGGCGGCGAAGGCGCGTGAGAATGGCGGCTTCGGCATCATGCAGGAAGCCTTTTCCAAGAAGCTCGGCGTGAACCTTTTGGCTCACCTCGACACCGGCGTGCAGTTCTATATCTACACGATCAACGAGCCCAAGCGGACGGAGGATGGCGGCATCGATCTCGATGGTCAGCGCATCCGCTCGCAGCCGATCTACAACTCTTTCTTTGAAGCGCTGGGTGCCATTCCCGTCTCCGTTCCGGTTCCGGATGTGTATACGGGTCTGGAGCGCAGCACGTTTGACGGTTCGGGCTGGCCGATTGTCGGCATTCAGGATCTCTCCTGGGACAAGTTCCTGCGTTACCGCATCGATCCGGGCTTCTTCCAGACCGACCTCGCCGTTGTGGTGAACCCGGCCAAATGGGACAGCTTGAGCAATGAGGCAAAGAAGATCATCAACGATGCTGCCGCCGAATATGAGCAGACATCCTATGAGAACTTCCAGAAGGTGATCGAGGAGACCGATAAGGCGGTTCGCGAGAACGGCATGGAAGTGATCACACTCGAGGGCGAGGCGCAGGCGAAGTTCCTTGATCTGGCCTATGACAGCGCCTGGAAGCGGATGAAGGATTCCGGATCAGAATATTACGACGCATTGCGCGAAGCCTATTACGACCGCTGATCCCGCACCGGCGGGGGGCTGATCGGCTCCCCGCCACACTCGCTTTGAAAAGCCGCGCACCATGTTTCTGATACGTCTCTACAACCGGGTCATCACCGGGCTGGCTGTGCTGGGCGCCGCCAGTCTCGTTTTCATTTCGCTCGCCATCATTGTCGATGTTGTCTTGCGCAACACCGGGTTTCGCCCGTTCCAGTCGACCAGCGCCATCGTTGAATATGTGATGCTCTTCTCCACCATGGCGGCCGCCCCCTGGCTGGTGCGCAACAATGGCCATGTGGCGATCTCTTCATTCGTGGGAGCGATGCCGGAAACGATACGCCTGCTGGCGGGGCGGGTCGTGCTGGTTCTCGCCATCCTGACGCTTGGCCTTCTGTGCTGGCGCTCGGCGGCGGTGGGGCTGGAGATGGTGCAGTCACGCGCGGTCGACATGCGCTCCATCAACATCCCGTCCTGGGTTCTCTACGCCATGCTTTCCGTAGGCTTCGGCCTGATGGCGCTGGAGTTCCTGCGCATGCTGGTGCGGGGCGAAACCTATACGGGTAGCGGGGGAGCGCACTGATGGCCTGGTATGAAGCCACACTCCTCATGATCGGCGGGCTGCTCGCGCTGATGTTCTTCGGCATGCCGGTGGCCATCGCCTTTCTGGCGATCAACATCGTCGGTGTTGTCATTTTCATGGGTGGGATGATCGGCATCGATCAGCTGGTCGCCAATGCCACCACATCGGTGACGAGTTTCGCGCTGGTGCCGGTGCCGCTCTTTCTCATCATGGGCGAGCTTCTGTTTCACACGGGGCTTGCCATTCGCGTGTTCGATGCGCTCGACAAGTGTTTTGGCGGCATCAAGGGGCGGCTGTCCTATCTGACAGTGGGCGGCGGCACGATCTTCGCCACCCTGTCGGGCTCCTCCATGGCCAACACGGCGATGCTGGGCACTACGCTGATGCCCGACATGATCAAGCGCGGATACAAGCCGCACATGATCATGGGGCCGATCCTCGCGACGGGCGGTCTGGCCATGATCATTCCGCCATCCTCGCTGGCCGTGCTGTTGGGCTCGCTGGCGCGGATCGATGTTGGTGCCCTACTGATCGCAGGTCTGGTACCCGGCCTCGTTCTGGCGCTCATGTTCCTTGCCACGATCCGCATACAGATCGCGCTCGATCCCGACGCCGCACCCGGCTATGCGGCGGAACGGGCAAGCGTCTCCGAGATCGTTCAGGCGCTTGCTGTCGATGTCCTGCCCATGGGCATCGTGGTCTTTGCCGTGGTCGGGCTCATCCTGCTCGGCTGGGCGACGCCGACCGAATCCGCCGCCTTCGGGGCGCTTTCGGTGGTGGTGCTTGCGGCCTGCTATCGCACGCTGAGCTGGGAGGCCGTCGTTCGTTCGCTCACCGGCACGCTGAAAGTGTCGGCCATGATGCTGATGATCATCGTGGGTTCCACGACCTTTTCGCAGATCCTTGCCTTCTCCGGGGCGTCCTCCGGGCTGATCGCGTTTGCCACCAGTTTCGAGCTCAACGCCTATGTGGTGCTTGCCATCATGTTCCTGGTGCTTCTGCTTCTCGGCATGTTCATGGATCAGCTCTCGATCATGATGTTGACGCTCCCGATCTTCATGCCGCTGGTGGCACTCTACGGGTTCGATCAGATCTGGTTCGGCGTGGTGATGCTTCTGGCGCTGGAGCTCAGCCTTGCGACCCCACCCTTCGGCCTTCTGCTCTTCGTCATGGTTGGGGTGAGCCCGGCCGGCACGACCATCGGGCAGGTGGCGCGGGCCGCGCTGCCCTACATAGCCTGCACGCTTTTGCTGGTGGTCTTGCTGGCGCTATTCCCCCAACTGGCCCTTTGGCTGCCGGGTTTGATCAGGAGCTGACGCATGAAGATCTGGTATCAGAGTTATGTCGATTACGAGAACGGCGCGGGCTACTGGGATGAACTCAGAAAGCATCTCGATGCGATTGTCGATCCCGGCACCGAGATCGATATCAAGGGCATCACCCCGCATGACAGCTATGCCCACGCCATCGTGGAGTTTCGCTGCGCGCGTGAGGTTATCTGCAATGCGGTGCGGGCCGAGCGCGAGGGTTATGACGCCTTCATCATCGGCCATTTTCAGGATGCCGGCCTCTATGAAGCGCGGTCGGTGGTCGACATTCCGGTGCTGGGCATGGGCGAGGCGTCCATGCTGCATGCCTGCCAGCTTGGCCAGCGCTCGGGCATCGTCACCATCAACCGGCGTTACATTCCCTGGTTTCACCACCAGATCGGCAAATATGGTCTCGGCGAACGCGTGACCGGCGTGCACGCCATGGATTTCGAGCCGGGGCAGATCCTTGCCGCCTTCGGCTCCGATGAGCGGCTTGAGACGGTGCGCGCCCTTTTCGAGGAGCAGGCCCGGCCGCTGGTGCGCGACGGTGTGGACGTGCTGATCCCCGGTGGCGGCATACCCATGCTTTTATTCTCGCAATTGCAAGCACACCGGGTGGATGGCGCGCCGGTGATCAACGGCATTCCGATTGTCGTGAAGCTGGCGGAAATGGCCGTGAAGCTGAAGGGGCTGACCGGCCTTGGCGTCAGCCGCACCTCGGATTTCGTGAAACCGCCCGAGGAAATCATCGAAGAGTTCATGACCCATCCGAAGGGACTATAAGAGAAGCGATAATTCTCCGAGCCTGTTGACTGGCTTTTGCAAAGCTGCCCCAATATCAATGGGACGATATCGGCAGCGCCTGGAGGATTGCCATGCTTGCGGCACGCGGACTCTCCCTGTTTTTCGTTTTTCTTCTCGGGTTTGCAGCAATGGCTGCCGCGCAGGATGCGCGCCGGATCGTGACCAGCGAGAACGCCGATTACTTCGGCTTCGACCTGCGCACCGAAAAGGATGTGACGCTCGACCAGTGCAAGGCGGTGTGCCTTGCCGATCCGCAGTGCCGGGCCTTCACCTACAACACCAGCGCGGAATGGTGCTTTCTGAAGTCGGACTTCAATCGCCTCAATGCGTTTGACGGCGCGGTGGCCGGCAAGGTTGTGGTTAGCGGGGCTGCTGCCGATCTTGGCGCGCCGCCGGCGCTGCGCTTCGTGCCCGACCATGTGCTGCGCGAGGCCGATCAATATCGTGACGAGGTGCTGCGCACGCAGAATTCCGTCAATGCCGGTTTTGCGGCGCTGGCCGCTGCGGGCGGTCAGGCGCTGGCGAACAATGATCCGCTCAATGCAATCCGGGCCTATTCCGCCGCACTCGTGGTGGAGCCGGACAATGCGGGCCTGTGGTCTCAGCTTGCGCGCGCCGCGACCGAGGCGCAGCCGGCCGGCAACATGAACCTCTATCGTCTCCAGCGCGCTGGCACGGGTGCAGCCGTGAACGCCTACAATCTGTCGCGCAGCACCGATGACCGCGCCGAGGCGCTGGCCGTTCTTGCGCCGGCTCTTGAGCGGCGCAACCTGTTCCGCCCCGCGCTCAGCGCCTATGAGGCGAGCCTTGCGCTCAGGACCGCGCGCGATGTGCAGGAGGCCTATGCCGACCTCAAGCGCCGCAAGGGCTTCCGCGTGATCGACCATTCGGTCGATTCCGACAGCGCCACGCCGCGCGCCTGCGTGCAGTTTTCCGAGGAACTGGTGAAGAGCGGCGTCGACTATGCCCAGTTCGTGACCGTCGACAATCTGCGCTCCTTCGCCGTTGATCGCAGCGACAAGGAGCTTTGCGTCAGCGGCCTGAAGCATGGCGAGCAGTATCGCATCGTCATCCGGCAGGGTCTGCCGGCGGCCATTGGCGAGGTGATTGCCGAGCCGGTGCCGCTCGAAATCTACGTGAGGGACCGTGCGCCTTCGCTGCGCTTTACCGGTGACAATTTCGTGCTGCCGTCTTCGGCGCGCCGGGGCATTCCGTTCGTTTCCGTGAACACCGACAGTGCGACGCTGTCCGTCTACCGCGTTGGTGACCGTGCGCTTGCGCGTCTTCTGAGCGAGGGGCAGTTCCTGCGCCAGCTCAACGAATATGCGGTGAACGAGGTGGCCGACCAGATGGGGGCGCCCGTCTGGGAAGGCACGATCGAGGTCGACGCCGAACTGAACAAGGATGTCGTCACCAGCATTCCCATCGATGAGGCGGTGCCGGAGCGCAAACCCGGCGTCTACATGATGACGGCGGTGCCGGAAGGCGACCGGAGCCAGAACTGGGACAACCGCGCCACGCAGTGGTTCCTTGTCTCCGATATCGGGCTTTCCACCTTTGCCGGCGAGGACGGGCTTTCGGTCTTCGCGCGCTCGCTGGCGAGCGCGAAGCCGCTCGATGGTCTGAAGCTCAGGCTTGTGGCGCGCAACAATGAGGTGCTTGGCGAAGCGGAGACCGATGGCGATGGACATGCGCGCTTTGATCCCGGTCTGGCGCGCGGCTCTTCCGGTCTCGCACCGGCGGCGATCATCGCCCGGAACGGGACGGAGGATTTCGTTTTCCTCGACATGACGCGCGCTGGCTTCGACCTTTCGGATCGCGGCGTGACGGGGCGTCCCTCGCCCGGACCGCTCGACGTGTTCGCGTGGACGGAGCGTGGCATCTATCGCGCCGGCGAGACGGTGCATGCGAGCGCGCTCACGCGAAATCCCGCTTCGGATGCGGTGGAGGATCTGCCGCTGACCTTCATCTTCCGCCGTCCCGACGGTGTGGAGGACCGGCGCGTCGTTTCGGATGGCGCGGCGCTTGGTGGTCATGCGGTGACGCTTGATCTGCCCGGAAGCGCGATGCGCGGCACCTGGGTGCTCGGCATTTATGCCGATCCGAAAAAGCCGGCGCTGGCCGAGAAGAATTTTCTGGTCGAGGATTTCGTGCCCGACCGCACCGAGTTCGAGCTTGCGAGCGCGGATGAGACCGTGCCGGTCGGCGGTGTGACGGATGTGACCGTCGATGGCCGCTATCTCTATGGCGCGCCGGCGGCGGGGCTTGCGCTTGAAGGCGAACTGACGGTCGCGCCGACGCGCGAATGGAAAGCCTTCCCGGGCTATGTCTTCGGCCTCGATGATGAAGAGGATGTGGAGGCGCTGCGCGTCTCGCTGCCCGGCCTGCCTGAGACCGATGCGCAGGGGCAGGCGCAGTTCCCGGTGGCGCTGGATGGCGCGCCTTCGACCACGCGTCTTCTGAAGGCGGATGTGAGTGTGCGCATGCGCGAGGCCGGCGGCCGCGCCGTGGAGCGTGCGCTGGAGATCGATGTCGAGCCGGAAAGCGCGATGATCGGCCTGAAGCCGGAATTCACCGGCGGGCGCGTTGCCGAGGGAGCGACAGCGAACTTCCGCGTGATCGCGGTCGATCCGGAGGGCGAGCGCATCGCCATGGACGGCCTCGAATGGAAACTGCTGAAGGTGGAGCGTCACTATCAGTGGTATCGCGATGGCGGTTCCTGGAACTATGAGCCGATCACCACGACGAGCCTCGTGCGCGAGGGAACGGTGGATGCGAAGGCCGACAGCGAGCCGCAGATCGGCGTTTCCGTGGACTGGGGGCGCTATCGCCTCGAGGTGGAAAGCCCGGATGCGGGCGGGCCGATCACTAGCGCGGCGTTCGATTCCGGCTGGTATGTGGAGGCCGGTTCCACCGAAACGCCGGACGGGCTGGAAGTGGCGCTCGACCGCGACGCCTATGCGGTGGGCGAGACGGCGAAGCTGAAGATTTCGCCGCGCTTTGCCGGCGAGGTTCTGGTGACGGTGGGCTCTGAGAGCCTTCTGGAAACCTTCACCGCAAAAGTGCCGGAAGCCGGTGCGACCGTGGACATTCCGGTGACCGATGCACTCGGGGCCGGGGCCTATGTGACCGCAACGCTGTTCCGCCCCGGCGACGATGCCGAAAATCGCCTGCCCATGCGCGCCATCGGCGTGCGCTGGCTCAAGGTCGATCCGGGTGCACGGGATCTTTCGGTTGAACTCGGCGTGGAGGAACAGGCGCGTCCCGATGAGAGCCTTTCCATCCCCGTCAGCGTTGGCGGGCTGGCACCGGGCGAAGAAGCCTATGTGACCGTCGCGGCGGTCGATGTGGGCATCCTCAACCTCACGCGCTACGAGCCGCCACAGCCGGACGCCTGGTATTTCGGCCAGCGCATGCTGGGCATCGAAATGCGCGACATTTACGGGCGGCTGATCGATGGTTCGCTCGGCGCGATGGGCCGGCTGCGCACAGGCGGCGATGGCGGCGGCATGACGCCCACCGGCAGCGCGCCGACGCAGAAGCTGGTCGCCTTCTTCTCCGGCATCGTGAAGGTGGATGATGACGGCAAGGCGCAGGTCTCCTTCGATATTCCGCAGTTCAACGGCACGGCCCGCATCATGGCGGTCGCCTGGTCGAAGAAGGGTGTGGGCAGCGCGCAGCAGGATGTGATCATCCGCGATCCCGTTGTGCTGACCACCAGCCTTCCGCGCTTCCTGGCTCCGGGCGATGAAGCGCGGCTTCTGCTTGAAATCGCCAACACGGATGGCCCGGCCGGCGACTATCGCCTCACGGTGATGGCCGAAGGGCCGGTGGACGCCGATCTGCGGTCGCTCTCCGATACGGTGACGCTTGAGGCGGGCGGCAGAGCGACGCTTTCCGTGCCTGTTTCGGCGACGAACCAGACGGGCGAGGGTGCGCTGACGGTGGCGCTTGCGCATGAGAGCGGGCTTGCCGTGGAGAAGAGCGTGCCCCTGCCGGTGCGGCCCGGCGTGATGCCGGTCGCCACCCGTAGTGTGGTCACGCTTGCGGCCAATGGCGGCAGTGTCTCGCTGGACGGCGCGCTTCTGGAAGACAGCTTTGCCGAGAATGCGTCGGTGAGCCTCAACATTTCGCGGGCCGACGGGTTCGACATTCCGGCACTTTTGATGTCGCTCGACCGCTACCCCTATGGCTGCACGGAGCAGACCACCAGCCGCGCGCTGCCGCTGCTCTATGTGAGCGAGCTTTCAAAGGCCGCCGGACTGGACGACGACCCAGCGCTGAAGGGGCGCATCGAGGACGCCATCACAAGCGTGCTTGCCGCCCAGTCTTCGTCTGGCGGTTTCGGTCTCTGGGGACCGGGATCGGGCGATCTGTGGCTCGACGCCTATGTGACGGATTTCCTCACCCGCGCCGGCGAGCAGGGCTTTGCCGTGCCCGAGGCCGCGATGGGCCAGGCGCTGCAGAACCTGCAGAACACGCTCGCCTATGACACGGATGTTTCCTCGCGCGGCAGCGAGATTGCCTATGCGCTCTATGTGCTGGCGCGCAACCGCAAGGCTTCCGCCGGCGATCTGCGCTACTATCTCGACACGCGGCTCGATGAGTTCTCCACGCCGCTGGCTCGTGCGCAGCTGGCCGCGGGTCTCGCGCTCTATGGCGATGCAGAACGTGCGGAACGGGGCTTTGCCTCCGCCTTCCGTCTCGCTCAGGGCATGAGTGGGCGCTACACGGCGCGCTCCGATTACGGATCGCGTCTGCGCGACGGCGCGGCGATGCTGGCGCTGGCGGCGGAAAGCCGGCCCGAACCGGCGCTGGTGCCGCAGATGATCGATCTGGTTGCCGATGTGCGCGGTGACACGCGTTACATGAGCACGCAGGACGAGGCGTGGATGCTGCTTGCCGCCCGCGCGCTGAGCCAGTCGAGTGATGATCTGCGCCTGACCGTGGACGGCAACGCCCATGCGGGCGCATTCTCGCGGCGGCTCTCCGGGCTGGAGATCGAGGCAGCGCCGCTGACGGTGGCCAATCAGGGCGATGAGCCAGTCGATGCGGTGATCACCACCGTGGCCGCGCCGCAGCAGCCGCTGCCGGCGGGCGGCGAGGGCTTCACCATCGAGCGGCGCTACTACACGCTTGACGGTGAAGAGGCGAATGTCTCCGACGCACGCCAGAACGAGCGCTATGTCGTGGTTCTGGAGATGATGGAACAGAACGCCTGGCCTTCACGCGTGCTGGTCTCCGATCTGTTGCCGGCGGGCTTCGAGATCGACAATCCGCGCCTTGTCGGCAGTGCGGATCTGGCGAATTTCGAGTGGCTTGGTCAGACGGATGCGGTTCACACCGAGTTCCGCGACGACCGCTTCATTGCAGCCTTCGATCGCAATGGGGGCGGCAAGTTCCGGCTTGCCTATGTGGTGCGTGCGGTGACGCCGGGCGTCTACACGCATCCGGCGGCGAGCGTGGAAGACATGTACCGTCCGCAATTCTCCGCCCGCACGGCCACGGGCTTCATGGAGATCGTGGGGCAGTAGGCGGCGGCGATGAAAACGCGTCGACATATGCGCCGGGTCGCCATGGCCGCTGGCCTTGCGGCCC
>NZ_BAMP01000103.1 GCF_000615975.1 Nitratireductor aquibiodomus NL21 = JCM 21793
GCCGGTCGGGCCCATGCCCTCCACAAGCCGCAGCCCTCGGTCGGTGGCTCGGGATCGAAGGCCGCCGGCGCACGCAGCAGCATGCGCGCCACCATACCGGGCGGCGAAAGCGTATAGCTTGCTACCCAGTCGACGAACCGGCGCATCTCTTCGGGGATCGGCGGACAGTCGAAAACCCCGGCAATGGCCCGAAGCTTTTTCGCCGCCACCGCCTCGCCCGACCCGTCCCACACGATGCCAGCCACCTCGCGCGGCCCCAGCGGCACGCGCACGATGGAGCCCGGCTCCACGCGCATGCCCTCGGGCACGGCATATGAGTAGGGCCGCTCGGCCGGCATCGGCACCATGACCGGAACAACGGAGCTCATTGGCGAATCTTTTGTCATCGGGCGTGACCTTGCCCTGTTCTTGCATTAGAGCAAAGACCGAACATATGGAGGATGAGTGTGCATCCTCTCAATCCCCGCCTTCGGACTGCCTAAGGAGTTTGTCATGAAGTTCTTCGTCGACACCGCCGACGTCAATGAAATCCGCGAATTGAGCGACACCGGTCTGCTCGATGGCGTCACCACGAACCCGTCGCTGATCATGAAGTCGGGCCGCGACATCATGGAAGTGACGAAGGAAATCTGTGACATCGTCGATGGCCCGGTTTCCGCCGAAGTCACCGCGACCGACTTCGAAGGCATGATGAAAGAGGCAGAGGTTCTCTCCAAGATCGCCGACAACATCTGCATCAAGGTGCCACTCACCATGGACGGCCTCAAGGCCTGCAAGGCGATCACCTCTTCGGGCCGCCTCGTCAATGTCACGCTCTGCTTCTCGGCCAATCAGGCGCTGCTCGCCGCCAAGGCCGGCGCCACCTTCATCTCGCCCTTCATCGGTCGTCTCGACGACATGGGTATCGATGGCATGGACCTGATCGCCGAGATCCGCACGATCTACGACAATTACGATTTCGGCACTGAAATCCTCGCAGCCTCTATCCGCACCGTAAACCACGTGAAGCAGGCCGCCCTGATCGGCTCCGACGTCGCAACCGTGCCGCCGTCCGTTTTGAAGGTGCTGGTCAAGCACCCGCTCACCGACAAGGGCCTCGAAGCCTTCCTCGCCGACTGGGCGAAGACCGGCCAGAAGATCGGCTGAGGCTAAACAGCCGGAAGCAACCTCGGTGCAAGATTCGCACCGACACAGACGCCCCCTTCTCCCCGCCTGCGGGGAGAAGGTAAGGATGAGGGCCAAGCGCCAGCAACAACGGCAGGCGCGCCCTTCTTCTCCGAAAACTGATTTCTACCGTCGCACGCCAATCGGCACGCTCGCCGCAAATCCCAACGCATGTCTCTCGAAAGTGGGCACCGGTTTCGGGACAAAGACATGCGTCAAATCAAGGACCTAAAGCGCACAGAGCGAATCTGAAAGATCGCGCCGCGCTTTAAAAGGTCGCGTCCGGGTCGTCGCGCAGCCGTTGCACCGTGTGCTCCTGAAGGCGCGCGGCCACATCCGCAGGCTCACCCTCACCCAGCGCTTCGGGCATGATCGGTTTGCCAATCACCATGCTGATCGCCCGGCCCTTCTTGTTCAGAAGCTCGTGGAACAGCGTCATGTCGCGCAGTTCTGTCGAATAGCGCGAGAGCAGATAGAACAGGCCCGAATTGCGCGCCGTCATGTTCATTGGAATGACCGGCACCTGATAGCGCCGCGCGAGCGCCACCACGGAAGGCTGCCAGGGGCGTTCGGTCAGCTTGTCCCTGTTCCAGTAGGCGATGCGTCCGGAGGGGAAGAGCACGATGGCCTTGCCGGCGTTGAACGCCTTGGCGGTCATTTCCAGCGTATCCCGGCTCTTGGCGTGAGACTTTTCACCCGCGCGCCATTCCACCGGAATGATCAGATCGCGGAACCGCGAATTGACACGCAGGGCATCCCGGTTGGCGAAAATCGCCATATCCGGACGAACGGCCTTCATCATGTCGTAGACGGCGATGCCGTCGGCAATGCCGGTCGGATGATTCGGCGCAAGGATAAAGCCGCCCGAAACCGGAATGTTCTCCAGCCCGCTCGCCGAAATTTCCAGTGAAAGAAGCCGGCTGATATAGGCGAAGGCATCCCGACCGGATAATTCTGCAACCTCGTCGGCCATGGTCACGGCCTGCCGGTAGTGCAGAAAGCGGTAGAGAAAGGGTTGGGCCAGCGGCCACAGCATATTCTGCGAAAGATGCGTGGTGCGCTCGGCAATCAGTTGATCGACCACATGCGGCGTTTCGGGCGTATAGACGTCGCGGCCCAGTACGCGGCTACCAAGAACCGCAGCAACCGAGGTCAGCGTCGTGTGCAGAGCCATGGACGAAGTGCCCCCTGCAGCATTTCGGTTCTCGTCATCACCGTCACTCCGCTCCTTCGACTTGTCGGAAGATGAGCTTCCACGGAAATAGCGCAACATTCAGAGATCACGCCTCACAGGCTGTTTCACCGAATACTGTGACGACGCAATGACACGAATGCAAGATTACAACGTCCATGTGCAGCGAAACGACGGCCGCTGAGGGCAGCAGTGTTATGATCCGTTCTCCGCGCGCGCCAGGTCCTGCCCCAGCGCCAGACGCAATTGCTCCGCCAGTTCGCGGGCAGCGCGGTTTTCCGCATCGCGTTCTGCGCGCAGCGCGGCGAACTCCTGTCGAGGCACATCGTAGGCCGAGGAAATCTGGCGGCGCCCGGTCGCAACCACACTGCCGGTGCCGCTGTCGGTAACCTTGTAATCCGCCGTCATGGTCATGAGACTGGAGGTGGGCTCATTGTCGGTACGAACCTGCACGCGCGCCGCCGCGGTGCTCGACCGCGTCACGGAAAGATCAACCGTATACCGTGCGCCTGCGGGCTGGCCGGCTCCGCCATTGAGCAGGAAAATCAGGTGGTTGCGAACCTCCTGCCCATAGCGTGTGTCGACCGGCGCAATGGCGATTGACGACAGGGCGGGCACAGAGGCATAGCCGCTTGTCGTTACATCCGGCGTGGCCATCAGGGGGCGCACCGTGCAGCCGGACACCACCGCCAATGAGAGTGCCAGACCAGCCAGAAGCGAAACGCGAAACGTCGGGTTCAAGCTTTCCCCCTGTTTTCCAAACAGCATCAATCCGGGTCCCGCGGCATCAGGCAACGATGTTGACGATGCGCTGCGGAACGACGATCACCTTGCGCGGCTCAGAACCGTTCAGCGCCTTCTGGACGAAATCGAGCTGGAGCACCGCATCTTTGACGGCAGATTGATCTGCGTCGCGCGCAATTGTCAAATCACCACGCTTCTTGCCGTTGATCTGAACGGGCAGGACGATTTCATTGTCCACGACCAGCGCCGGATCGAACGCCGGCCAGGCGCTCGCAGCGACCAGCCCCTCACCGCCGATCGCAGCCCAGCACTCTTCGGCCAGATGCGGCATGAAGGGCGCGACCAGATGGATCAGGATGTCGACGGCCTCGCGCGTCGCGCCCTTCACCGCTTCGTCCGCTCCGGCCAGCGCCGAAAGCGGCTCCTGCAGATCGTTGACGAGCTGATGAACGCGCGCAATGGCACGGTTGAAGGCCAGCTTCTCGATGTCTTCGCCCACGGCCTTCAAGGCCTTGTGCGCCGCCTTCGAAGTCGCAACGGCAGAGCCTCATGCGCCGCCTTCGGCGCCACACCACGCACATGATCCGCAACTTCGGAGACCAGACGCCAAACACGCTGTACGAACCGGTGCGCCCCGGTCGCGCCATCGTCCGTCCATTCCACGTCGCGCTCGGGCGGGGAATCGGACAGCATGAACCAGCGCGCCGTATCCGCGCCGAAGGACTCGATGATGTCCTCGGGGCTCACCGTGTTCTTCTTCGACTTCGACATCTTCTCCAGCGAGCCGATGGATGCGGGCTCACCCGTGGCGATCTCCACCGCCTTGCGATCATCTCCCGAACCGGAGAGTTCGATCTCGTTCGGAGCCAGCCACCGGCCATCTTCGGCGCGATAGGTCTCGTGCACCACCATGCCCTGTGTGAACAGGCCCTTGAAAGGCTCGGCCACGTCCAGATGGCCCGTCGCGCTCATGGCGCGGGCGAAGAAGCGCGAATAGAGCAGGTGCAGGATCGCATGCTCGATGCCGCCGATATACTGGTCAACCGGAAGCCATTCATTGGCGGCCTTCGGATCGGTCGGGTCATTCTCCCACGGCGCAGTGAAGCGCGCGAAATACCACGACGAATCCACAAACGTGTCCATCGTGTCCGTCTCGCGCCGCGCATCGCCGCCGCATTTCGGACATTTGACATGCTTCCAGGTCGGATGCCTGTCCAGCGGATTGCCCGGCTTTTCGAAGTCGATATCGTCGGGCAGCTTGACCGGCATGTCGGATTTCGGCACCGGCACGACACCGCAATCGTCGCAATGGATCATCGGGATCGGACAGCCCCAGTAGCGCTGCCGCGATACACCCCAGTCGCGCAGGCGGAAATTCACCTTGCGCTCGCCCACCGGTCGGCCATTGATCGTCTCCGAGGACAGGCGGTTGGCCACCTCCTCGAACGCCGCCTTCGGCTTCAAGCCATCGAGGAAGCGCGAATTGATCATCACGCCATCGTCGGTGAAGGCTTCCTCGGTGATCTGGAAGGTCGCGGCATCCGCGCCTTCCGGCATCACCACCGGCGTCACCGGCAGGCCGTATTTGTTGGCGAAGTCGAGGTCGCGCTGGTCGCCCGACGGACAGCGAAAATCGCGCCCGTGCCGTAATCCATCAGCACGAAATTGGCGACATAGACCGGCAGCGTCCATTCCGGATCGAAGGGATGGCGCACGCGCACGCCCGTGTCGAAGCCCTTCTTCTCAGCCGTCTCAAGTGCTGCAGCCGAGGTGCCCATGCGGCGGCATTCTTCGCAGAATGCGGCAAGCTCAGCATTCTCGGCAGCCAGTGTCTTCGCTAGCGGGTGGTCGGCGGCAATCGCCATGAAGGAAGCGCCAAACAGCGTGTCGGGCCGGGTCGTGTAGACCTCCAGCTCATTCACGCCCTCGGGCACCGTCTCCTCGGCAAACGCCCAGCGGATCAGCATGCCTTCCGAACGGCCGATCCAGTTGCGCTGCATCAGGCGCACCTTTTCCGGCCACTGGTCCAGATCGTCGATGGCGTCGACCAGATCCTGCGCATAATCGGTGATCTTGAAGAACCACTGCGCCAGCTCGCGCTGTTCCACTTCCGCGCCGGAGCGCCAGCCGCGACCGTCGATCACCTGCTCGTTGGCGAGCACGGTCTGGTCCACCGGGTCCCAGTTGACTTTGGAGGTCTTGCGCGTCACCAGTCCCTTCTCGAAGAAGTCGACGAACAGCATCTGCTGGCGATGGTAATAATCCACGTCACAGGTGGCGAATTCGCGGCTCCAATCGAGCGACAGGCCAAAGGTCTTGAGCTGGTCGCGCATCACCGCGATGTTCTGATAGGTCCACTCCTTGGGATGCACCTTGTTCTGCATCGCCGCGTTTTCCGCCGGCATGCCGAACGCGTCCCAGCCCATCGGGTGCAGAACATTGTAGCCCCTGGCGCGCTTATAACGCGCGACCACGTCGCCCATCGTGTAATTGCGCGTGTGGCCGATGTGAATGCGCCCGGACGGATAGGGAAACATCTCGAGCACATAATATTTCGGCCGCCCGTCATCATTGCTGGCCTCGAACAGCTTTGCCTCGTCCCAGGCTTTCTGCCAGCGGGGTTCTGCGACACGGGGATTGTAACGTTCGGTTGCCATGGCAGGATTTTCACAAGATAAGAAGCGGAAATGATGTCGGCGGACCTTCACCATGGTTTCGCCGAAGCGTCAACTCCAAGAGGCCTTTTTGGAAGAGGGATCAGCGAACCGATGAGCCACGCCGTCGAGAATTTGCAGGATGTCAAAGCGAAGATAGCAGCGGCGGAGAAAGCTGCCGGACGCTCAGGCGAGCCGGTCACACTGGTCGCCGTTTCCAAGACGTTCGATGCAGATCAGATCCGCCCGGTCATCGAGGCGGGCCAGCGTGTTTTCGGCGAAAACCGCGTCCAGGAAGCCCAGGGCAAATGGCCCGCGCTGAAGGAGGCCCATCCCGACATCGAGCTGCGCCTGATCGGCCCGCTGCAGTCCAACAAGGCCGCCGATGCAGTTGCCCTGTTCGATGTTATCGAGAGCATCGATCGCGAAAAGATCGCCCGCGCGCTCTCGACCGAGATGCAGAAACAGGGCCGCCAACCGCGTCTTTATGTCCAGGTCAACACTGGCCTCGAAGAACAGAAAGCCGGCATCGACCCGCGTCAGGCCGTCACCTTCGTCAAACATTGCCGCGAGGAATACGGCCTCGCCATCGAGGGTCTCATGTGCATCCCGCCGCTCGACGAAAACCCCGGCCCGCATTTCGCGCTGTTGAAGAAGCTCGCCGCCGAGGCCGGCGTCGAGAAATGCTCCATGGGCATGTCGGGCGACTTCGAGAAAGCCATCGCTTTCGGAGCCACCAGCGTGCGCGTCGGATCAGCAATCTTCGGCGCGCGTTGAGGGATCAGGCACCCGCCGCTGAGCGCCCCGTGGCACGCACGACAACAATGAGAAACAGCAGCGCTCCGAGCAGGGTGAGCACCGCGCCGGCTTTCGCCAACCCTTCGCCCATTCCCAGGATCGCAAACACGATGCCCGGTGCCATGACGATCACTCCGAGCTGGGCAAGAAGCACCTGCAACCTCGCCAGCCGCCCCTCCGCTGCCTGAGGCATCACGGTATAAAAGGTGCCGTACAGCGCGATGGTCACCCATCCAAGAAGATTCAGATGTCCATGCGCAGGCGCCAGTGTGTGATCGCCCGAAGCCGCCATATAAATTCCAAAGCTCATCCCAAGCACCGCGTAAAGCGGGGCTGTGATCCAGCAAACTCTCGCAAGCCCGTTCATAGCTGCCCCTTCCGCCACTCGGCGCGCGGCAACCGGACTCACAGCGATTCCGGTTCGCGCGGCCTGATTTTCTGAGGAAGAATCTACATCGGCGGCGAAGGGGTAGGAATATAGGCACAATGGCTGGCCCGGATTAGCGGATATCGACCTTCTCGGCCAGAAAATCGAGGAATGCCCGGACGCGGGTCGGGAGGAATTTTCCCTGTCCGACATAGACTGCATAGACGCCCTCGCGATCGCCCGGATTAAAATCCTCCAAGAGCGGCACCAGCCGCCCCGCGTCAATGTCCGGCTGAATGTGCCAGCGGGCATGGCGGGCGATGCCCGCGCCCGCCAGCGCCATCAACCGCATGGCCTCACCGTCACTGACAAGCGTGCCGGCAGTGGGCGGGATGCTGCTCTTCATCCCCTCCGGTCCGGTGAAGGGCCACCCTTCATGAATGCGCGAAAAGCAGAAGCCGAGCAGCGCATGGCCGGCAAGGTCGGCCGGGCTCTCCGGCCGTCCATGTACTTCCAGATAAGAAGGCGCGGCCACGACGGCCATGCCGCTATCACCAAGCTTGCGCGCAATCAGGCTCGATTCGGCGAGCGCTCCGGCACGGATGGCAACATCCGCCCGCTCCTCGATCAGATCGATCACCCGATCCGTCAACACCAGATCCACAACCACATCCGGATAGCGGGCCATGAATTCTGGAAGCAGCGGGATCAGCCGGTTCTGGCCGAAAGGCACGTTCGAGTTGACCCTGAGGCGCCCGCGCGGCGCGGATCCCGCCGCAGCTTCCTGTTCAGCCGCCTGGATATCCGCCAGAATGCGCACACCGCTTTGATAGAAAGCGCTTCCCTCCGGGGTTATCTGAAGCCGGCGCGTGGAGCGACGCAGCAGCCGCGTTCCAAGCCGGGCCTCGAGCCGCGCCACCAGCTTGCTGACGGCGGACGGCGTCATCTTCAGATCGCGCGCCGCGGCTGAAAAACTCTGCAATTCCACCACCCGCACGAACACTTCGATCTCACCGGAACGGTTTATGTCGATACGCGCCATTTATGAATTGAATTCCATGATGATTTTATTTTTCGAAGTCTAATTCATCAATTGGCAGACGTCCATCTAAACGCAAGTGATCAATCCAAATTCGCCCTTTCGCAACGACAAGAGCCTTTGACATGCCCCTTGCACTCTACGCGCTGACCGCCGGCGCTTTCGGCATCGGCGTTACCGAATTCGTCATCATGGGCCTGCTTCTGGAGGTGAGCGCCGATCTTGATGTCACCATCTCCGCAGCCGGTCTCCTCATTTCCGGTTATGCGCTCGGCGTGGTGGCCGGCGCGCCCATTCTGGGCGCTCTGACTGGACGCTGGTCCCGCAAGACCCTGCTGATCGCCCTGATGGTCATCTTCACGCTCGGCAACCTCGCCTGCGCGCTTGCGCCCAACTACTGGGCCCTCATGGCCGCGCGCGTGCTGACGGCCTTTGCACACGCATCGTTCTTCGGTGTTGGCTCCGTGGTGGCCACCGGCCTTGTCTCCCCCGACAGGCGGGCCTCGGCCATCGCCATCATGTTTACCGGCCTCACCGTGGCAAACATTCTCGGTGTGCCGTTCGGCACCTGGCTCGGTCAGGCATTCGGTTGGCGCTCCACATTCTGGGCCGTCACAGTGGTGGGCCTTGCAGCCCTGGCCATCATCGCCATCTTTGTTCCGCGCGACGATGCTTCCGCTGGTGAGGACGACAGCGGAAACACGCTCGCCGTGCTGGCCCGCCCGCAGGTGCTCCTCGGCCTTCTGACAACGGTGCTGAGCTGGGTCGGCGTGTTTGCTGCCTTCACCTATATCGCGCCTATCCTCACACGCATCACCGGCTTTTCAGAAAGCGCAGTCTCACCCATCCTGCTCGTCTTCGGCGGCGGCCTCATCGCCGGAAACCTCATCGGCGGGAAATTCGCCGATCGATGGCTCAGACCGGCCGTTCTCGGATCACTCGCCCTGCTCTCGACCGTCCTCTTTGCCATAAGCTTCGCCGTCCACGAAAAGGCAACCGCCGTGATCGCCATCGGGGTGTTTGGTGCTGCCGCCTTCGCCACCGTGCCGCCCCTGCAGATGTGGGTGCTCGACAAGGCCGAGGGCGCCGGCCAGGGCCTCGCCTCCTCCTTCAACATCGCCGCCTTCAATCTCGGCAATGCGATCGGTGCCTGGCTCGGCGGCGCGGTGATCGACCACGGCCCCGGCCTTGGCGCCGTCATCTGGATCGCCGGTCTCGTGCCCATGGCGGCTTTCGCGGTCGCGTTCGCTGCGCACCGCATGGAGCATCGGCGCACAACCCGGGAAGCCGTCTGCGACCCCGCCACATCCTGACCCGTCATCCTCTACCCAACCAGGGAGCAAATCATGGAATACAGAAATCTCGGAGCATCGGGCCTGAAGGTCCCGGTCTTGAGCTTCGGCACGGGGACCTTCGGCGGCACCGGTCCATTGTTCGGGGCCTGGGGCAACACAGATGCCAATGAGGCCCGCCGTCTCATCGACATCTGCCTCGACGCCGGGCTCAACCTCTTCGACACTGCAGACGTCTATTCAGACGGCGCTTCCGAAACGGTCCTTGGCGAGGCCATCAAGGGCCGTCGAGACGCTGTTGTGATCTCCACCAAAACGGCCCTGCCCACAGGCGACGGTCCTGCCGATGCCGGCACCTCGCGCGCCCGTCTCGTTCGCAGTGTCGACGCGGCCCTGAAACGCCTCGGAACCGACTACATCGACCTCCTGCAACTGCATGCCTTCGATGCCGCAACGCCGGTCGAGGAGATTCTGTCGACCCTTGATGATCTCGTGCGCGCCGGCAAACTGCGCTATCTCGGCGTATCCAATTTTTCCGGCTGGCAGGTGATGAAGTCGCTGGCGGCCGCTGAGCGTCATGGCTGGCAGCGCTATGTCGCGCACCAGGTCTACTATTCGCTGGTCGGCCGCGATTACGAATGGGAACTGATGCCGCTCGGCCTCGATCAGGGTGTCGGCGCGCTGGTCTGGAGTCCACTCGGCTGGGGCCGGCTTACCGGCAAGATCCGTCGTGGCGTTCCCCTCCCCGAGGGCAGCCGCCTGCACGATACGGCCAGCTTCGGCCCGCCCGTTGACCAGGGACAGCTTTATCGCGTGGTGGATGCGCTAGAGGACGTGGCCGAGGAAACCGGGAGAACGGTTCCACAGATAGCAATCAACTGGCTTACACGTCGGCCGAGCGTCTCCTCCGTCATTATCGGTGCCCGCAACGAGGAACAGCTACGTCAAAATCTCGGCGCTATCGGCTGGTCGCTGTCGGATGAACAGATCGCGAAGCTCGATGCGGCAAGCCTCACCGATGCCGCCTATCCCTACTTCCCCTACCGGCGGCAGGAGGCGTTCGCCCGCCTCAGCCCGCCCGCCGTCTGACCCTGCGATGCAGCCGGGCATGGAGTGAGGAGGAGGCTCCACGCCCGGCAGCGGCCTGACCCCAACAGGCATCAGTGCAGGACAAGCTCGCCGGCCACGCTACGCCACTCGCTCGGCGAGATCAGTTTCCTGTGCGTGTAGGTGACCGAATGAAGCGGCCCGTCAAGCGTCTCGTTCCAGAAGTCGATAAACCGGTAGAGTGCCGGAAAATCCGGTGCTGTGTCGTAATGCTGCCATAGAAAACTCTGCAGGATCGTCGGATGATCCGGCATGTGATAAAGAAACTCTGCCGTCGTCAGTCCATAGCCCCGGAGCATCAGCTCCATTTCGCCCTTCTGCTGCATGTGCTTCCTTTCCGAATCAGGTTCCGGATTGAGAAATTGTGCGGCGAAAGCGATTCTTCGTCCAGCCTGATGCTGTCACATATGCGTAAATTTATCGTGTAAATACAGATTGTTAGCAGCCGGAATCCATCGGTGCTAACGCTCTGGCCCATGCGTTTTGTGCGGTTCTACCGCTGCCACCAAATGTCTAATGTTGTAGCGGCAGGCAGAATGGTAATAATGCGCGCGAGCCAGCGGACCCTGCGTCTCGATGCGCAGCTCCAGTCCCAGCAAGTGCCTACCCGGAGGAGGAAAAATGTCCGAAGTCCACGTTCACCGCGTCAAATCCGCGTGGAAGAAAAACGCGCTCATCGACGATGAGACGTATCTCAAATGGTACAAGGACAGCGTCAAGGATCCGGAAAAATTCTGGAAGAAGCACGGCAAGCGCATCGACTGGTTCAAGCCTTACACCAAGGTGAAGAACACCTCCTTCAAGGGCAAGGTTTCGATCAAATGGTTCGAGGACGGCGTGACGAACGTCGCCTACAACTGCATCGACCGCCATTTGAAAAAGCGCGGCAACCAGACCGCCATCATCTGGGAAGGTGACAATCCCTACGACGACAAGAAGATCACCTATAACGAGCTCTACGAGAAAGTCTGCCGGCTCGCCAACGTGCTGAAGTCGCGCGGCGTCAAGAAGGGCGACCGCGTCACCATCTACATGCCGATGATCCCGGAAGCCACCTATGCGATGCTCGCCTGCGCGCGCATCGGCGCGGTCCACTCGGTCGTGTTCGGCGGGTTCTCGCCCGATTCGCTTGCCGGCCGCATCGAGGACTGCCAGTCGGATTTCGTCATAACCGCCGATGAGGGTCTGCGCGGCGGCAAGAAGATTCCGCTCAAGGAAAACACCGACAAGGCCATCGCACTGGCCGAAAAGGCTGGCGCAAAAGTGCGCCACGTTCTGGTTGTCCAGCGCACTGCCGGCAAGATCAACTGGTTCGAGGACCGCGATCTCTGGTACCACGAGGAAACCGCGAAGGCGAAGCCAGAGTGCAAGCCGGAGAAGATGAAGGCGGAAGACCCGCTGTTCATCCTCTATACGTCGGGCTCGACCGGCAAGCCGAAGGGTGTTCTGCACACCACGGGCGGCTATCTCGTCTATGCCTCGATGACACATGAATATGTCTTCGACTATCACGATGGCGACGTCTACTGGTGCACCGCCGATGTGGGCTGGGTCACCGGCCACAGCTACATCGTCTATGGGCCGCTGGCCAACGGCGCCATCACCCTGATGTTCGAGGGCGTGCCCAACTACCCGGACGCCTCCCGCTTCTGGCAGGTTGTCGACAAGCACAATGTCAACATCTTCTACACCGCCCCCACCGCGATTCGCGCCCTGATGGCGCCGGCGACGAATTCGTCACCCGCGCCTCGCGCAAATCGCTGCGCATCCTGGGTTCGGTCGGCGAGCCGATCAATCCGGAGGCCTGGGAGTGGTATTACAACGTCGTCGGCGACAAGAAATCACCGATCGTCGACACATGGTGGCAGACGGAGACCGGCGGCATCCTCATCACGCCGCTTCCGGGTGCAACGGACCTGAAGGCGGGTTCTGCCACGCGTCCGTTCTTCGGCGTCCAGCCGCAGCTCGTTGACGGCGAGGGACAGGTTCTCGACGGCGCGACCAGCGGCAATCTGTGCATCACCGATTCCTGGCCGGGCCAGATGCGCTCCGTCTATGGCGACCATGAGCGCTTCATCCAGACCTACTTCTCCACCTACAAGGGCAAGTATTTCACCGGTGATGGCTGTCGCCGCGACGAGGATGGCTATTACTGGATCACCGGTCGCGTCGATGACGTCATCAACGTGTCAGGCCACCGCATGGGCACGGCGGAGGTCGAATCCGCGCTTGTCAGCCATGACAAGGTGTCGGAAGCCGCCGTTGTCGGCTACCCGCACGATGTGAAGGGCCAGGGCATCTACTGCTATGTGACCCTCATGGCCGGCGAAGAAGGTTCCGAAGAGCTCAAGAAGGAACTCGTCGCCCATGTCCGCAGTGAGATCGGGCCGATCGCTTCACCGGACAAGATCCAGTTCGCGCCCGGCCTGCCGAAGACACGCTCGGGCAAGATCATGCGTCGCATCCTCCGCAAGATCGCCGAGGACGATTATGGCGCACTTGGCGACACGTCGACGCTCGCCGATCCCGCCGTGGTCGACGACCTGGTCGAGAATCGCCAGAACAGGAAGGGCTGAGGATCCGGGCGCGCGCAGGCCTGCGCGGCGTTTTTCGTTTACCTCTTGTAGGAAGGCGGTATCGCCTCCACATTGGTGGTGTCGTCAACGAACCGAAAGGAGGTGATCCAATGTCGAGTGATTTCCGTTCAAGCGTGGTCTCGATGGATTGCCTTCGCGGGGAGCAGTCTTCCCGCTGAAGCGCATGAAGCGCGGATGGACTGCCACCGCAGACCAGCCATGACCGCGTGAGAATTCGAAAACACGGGGCCGTTCCTTCGGGAACGGCCTTTTGTTTTGAGATAGGGTTCCGCTTTTGAAAAGAGGCGCTGACCCCTCAGCACACAAACGAAGCCCGCCGTCCGCCGCCATAGGCGGCAACGAGCCGGGCGTCGAGCAGACGCGAAGCTACATCGCCGCCCGGTTCCGTCGTCACGTCGGCAAGCACCCGTCCGTAATACTTCCCGCCGCTGATATTGCCGATCCTCACAGTGCCCTGCGCAAGCAGGCGCCCAAGTGCGGCGCGTGCCGCGCGCGCCGCAGCCTTCTCGGCCG
>NZ_BAMP01000102.1 GCF_000615975.1 Nitratireductor aquibiodomus NL21 = JCM 21793
ATGTTGGGATAGGGCTCGAAGGGCTGATGCGCCGAGAGCATGTCATTGTAGGCGGTCACGATGCCGAGATTGGGGACCCGATCGCCGGAAAGTGCTGCCTTGTCGGTCGGACCGCAGGCGGCGAACCCATGGGCGAGGTTTCCGCAGGAGAGAACGGAGCGGTGCACCGCTTGACCGGCAGCGTGTTCGAGACGCTCCAGATAGGCTTCGCGGCTGGCGCGCGAACGCTCGCGGATGCGGGCTGTGACGGCTTCGATTTCGGGTCTGGCGGTCATGGCATGGCGTCCTGTGTAGCAGTTGCTCCCGCGCCTCAGGTCTGGCTGGCGGGCGCCCAGAATATCCGGGCAGGATGTTTCGCCCTGGCGAGCACCGCGCTGATGGGCGCGTCCGGGCCGGGTTGCATGGCCAGCGCTTCCTCGAGCGTCTTGCGCTTGTCGTCGCCCTCGATGTGAAGGGCGAGGAAACGCGCGCCGGCAATGCGGTTCATGGAGAGCGTCAGGCGCGGCTCGCCGGCACTCTCAGAGGAGACGGGCAGCACATCCGGGCCTTCTGCCGGTTTGAGCAGCGTCTCGATGGTCGTGGCGTCGGGAAAGAATGATGCAGTGTGCCTGTCATTGCCCATGCCGAGCACCACCACGTCGAGGGGCGCCGGAATTTCCGCGAGCACGCCTGCGGCTTTTTCTGCCGCCTCGGCAATGCTTTCTGCCTCATGGTAGAGGCCGACAAAGGCGGCTCGGGCGGCCTTGTTCTGCAAAAGGTGCTGGGCGACCAGCCGGGCATTGGAACGCGGCGAATCCGCCGGAACGAAACGCTCGTCCACAAGGGTGACGGTAACTTTGTCCCACGGGATGTCGCGTCGTGACAGATGGTCGAAAAAGAGTGCGGGTGTGCGGCCACCGGAGACGGCAATGGCCGCGCGGCCCCGCTCCTTGACGGCAGCGGCGAGAACTCTGGCGACGGCGGCCGAGAGATCTTCCGCCAGGGCTTCGGGCGAGGCGAATTCATGCCATTTGCAGTCCACCATGGTCAGGTGCTCTCATGCCAGGTACGGCCGTCGCGCTCGATCAGCGCGATTGAGGAGGACGGGCCCCATGTGCCTGCCGTGTAGCCCTGTGCGGGCTGCTCGTTGTCTTCCCAGGCGGCAATGATCGGGTCGATCCAGCGCCATGCCGCTTCCACCTCGTCGCGGCGCATGAACAGGGTCTGGTTGCCACGGATCACATCCATGATGAGCCGCTCATAGGCATCGGGATTGCGCACGCTGAAGGATTCGGCAAAGCTCATGTCGAGTGGCACATGACGCAGGCGCATGCCGCCGGGGCCGGGGTCCTTGATCATGATCCACTGTTTGACGCCTTCGTCTGGCTGCAGGCGGATGACGAGCTGATTGGCAAAGACCTTGCCGGCGCCATCCTCGAAGATGGAATGCGGGATCGGCTTGAACTCGATGACGATTTCCGAAACGCGGGTGGCGAGCCGCTTTCCGGTGCGCAGATAGAATGGCACGCCGGACCAGCGCCAGTTTTCGATCTCAGCCTTGATGGCAACGAAGGTTTCGGTGTTGCTCTCGCCGCTTTCAAGCTCTTCCGTATAGCCCTTCACCGCCCCTCCATTGGAAGCACCGGCACGGTACTGGCCGCGTACGGTCGCCTTTTCCGCGCTTGCGGAGGTGATGGGCTTCAGCGCGCGCAGCACTTTCAGCTTTTCGTCGCGCACCGTATCGGCGTCCATCGAGGCGGGCGCTTCCATTGCAACGAGGCAGAGAAGCTGGAGGATGTGGTTCTGCACCATGTCGCGCAGCGCGCCGGCCTTGTCGTAATAGCCCGCGCGGCCTTCCAGCCCGACAGATTCGGCCACGGTGATCTGCACATGGTCGATATGGGCGGAGTTCCAGAGCGGTTCGTAGAGCGCATTGGCAAAGCGCAGCGCCATCAGGTTCTGCACCGTCTCCTTGCCGAGATAATGGTCGATGCGGAAGACATTGTGCTCGTCGAAGACGCGGGCGATGGCATCGTTCAATTCGTGCGCGGAGGCCAGCGAACGGCCAATCGGCTTTTCAACGATGACACGGGCCGTGTCCGTCGACAGGCCATGCTTGTCCACCTGTCCGACAATGTCGTCGAAAAGGCTGGGTGCCACTGCCATGTAGAAGGCGCGCACGCTCTTGCTGTCACCGACCTCGGTTTTGAGATCTGCAAAGCCTTCTCCCGATTTCGCATCCGCCGGCACATAGGAAAGACGAGCCAGAAAATGCTTAAGCTCCTTTGCCTCGATATCGTCCTTGGCGACATGCTCGCGGATCGCTTTCTCGGCAAAGGTGCGAAACTCTTCATCGGAGAGTTTGGTGCGCGAGGAACCGATAATGCGGGTCGGGTCGGTGAATTGTCCCGCCCGCTGACGCTGATAGAGCGCCGGCAGGAGCTTGCGTTCGGAGAGGTCGCCCGTGGCGCCGAACACCACGAGATCGAAAGGTTCGACCGGAATTGTCTGGCTGGTCATGGTTTCTCCGTCTGCGTCGGTACAGCTTGCCGTTGCTATAGTCTAATCGATTTAAGAAAGCCAGATGGGATTCCGTCGCACGCGCATGTCGAGGCTGAGCCAAGCCTGCATAACCATTTGTGCCTTGACATGTCTTCGCATGGCGGGTTTCCCATGGTTCCCTTCGCGAGCATAGGCTTGCGCACTGACATTACAAACCGGAGCGGCAGGGATGGGAACCCATTTTTCGCGCAGCGTGGCTGAGGGCCGCGCTTTCATGCAGTTCATCGACGGGCGCTCCGTCGATTCGCTCTCGGGCGAACGCATCGACGTTCGCTGCCCGTCCGACGGCAGGGTTTTCGCCTCGATCCCCGCCTCCAACGAGGCGGATGTGGATCTGGCGGTGAAATCGGCCCGCAAGGCGTTTGACGAGGGGCCATGGAGCCGCATGCCGGCGGTCGAGCGCGGGCGTTGCCTGACGCGGCTCTATCACCTGGTCGAAAAGCACGGCGAGGAACTGGCAGCACTCGAATCGCGCGACACCGGCAAGCCGATCCGCCAGGGCAAGGCCGATGTGACGGCCACCATGCGCTATTATGAGTTTTACGGCGGCGCGGCCGACAAGATCCACGGCGACACGATCCCGTTTCTCGACGGCTACACGGCGCTGACGCTGCGCGAGCCGCATGGCGTGGTGGTGGGCATCACCCCGTGGAACTACCCGATGCAGATTCTCGCCCGCGTCGTGGGTGCGGCCCTTGCCATGGGCAACACGCTGGTGGTGAAACCCGCCGAGGACGCATCGCTGACGACAATCCGCATCGCGGAACTCGCGCATGAGGCCGGCATTCCCGAAGGCGTGTTCAACGTCATCACCGGCTATGGTCGCAGCGCCGGTGCCGCCCTTTCCGCGCATCCGCTGGTGGACTACGTGACCTTCACCGGGTCGCCGATGACCGGCACGGCAATCCAGCAGGCCGCGGCGGTAAACAATCGCGGCGTGACGATGGAACTGGGCGGCAAATCCCCGCAGATCGTGTTCGCGGATGCGGATATTGAGGCGGCGCTGCCGGTGCTCGTCAACGCCATCATCCAGAATGGCGGGCAGACCTGCTCTGCCGGCAGCCGCGTGCTGATCGAAAAGCCGGTCTATGAGAAAGTCGCTTCGGCACTGGCCGAGCGCTTCTCAAAGCTGGTTGCAGGGCCGCATGATGCGGATCTCGACATCGGCCCGCTGGTCAACCCGGCGCAGCGTGACAAGGTCGCCGGATTTATCGCGGCAGCAAAGGAAGCCGGCATCCCGCTTCTGGCCGAGGGCACGGTGCATCCGGATGCGCCGGAGGGCGGCTATTATCAGGCGCCGGCGCTTTTCGGCGCCGTCGACCCGAAGGCAGCGTTGGCACAAGAAGAAGTGTTCGGGCCTGTCCTTTCGCTCTTTCCCTTCGAAGATGAGGCGGATGCGATCCGGCTTGCCAACGATACCGAGTTTGGCCTCGTGGCTGGCATATGGACGCGCGACGGCGCGCGCCAGCACCGTGTGGCCAAGCGCGTGCGCGCCGGTCAGGTTTTCGTCAATGGCTATGGCGCGGGCGGCGGTATCGAACTCCCCTTTGGCGGGTTCAAGAAATCCGGCCATGGACGCGAAAAAGGCTTTGAAGCCCTGTTCGACATGTCCGCCACAAAGACAATCGTTTTCAACCACGGCTAACACTGACAGGAATTTTCGAAATGGCACGACTTGAAGGCAAGGTCGCCGTGATCACCGGCGCGGCGTCCGGTTTTGGCGCCGGAATGGCAAAGCGTTTCGCCGAGGAGGGCGCGAAGGTCATCGTTGCGGACCTCAATGCAAAGGGTGCGGAAAAGATCGCCGGTGAGATTGGCGAGGCGGCGCTGCCCGTCACCGCCGATGTTTCCATGAAGGCCGATGTGGACGCGATGGTGGATGCCGCCATGCAGGCCCATGGTCGGCTCGACGTGATGGTCAACAATGCTGGCTACACGCACCGCAACGGCCCGATGCTGGAGGTCGATGAGGAGACCTTCGACCTCATCACCGCCGTCAACATGAAGGCGATCTATCACGCCGCGCAGGCCGTGGTGCCGATCATGGACAAACAGGGCGGCGGCTCGATCATCACCACCGCATCGACAGCCGGCCTGCGCCCGCGTCCGGGTCTTACCTGGTATAATGCCTCGAAGGGCTGGGCGATCACCGCGACCAAGTCGATGGCCGTGGAACTCGCGCCGCAGAACATCCGCGTGAACTGCCTTTGCCCGGTGGCGGGCGAGACCGGCATGCTCGATCAGTTCATGGGCGAGGACACGCCGGAAAAGCGTGCACAGTTCCGCGCATCCATTCCGCTTGGCCGGCTTTCCACACCGCTCGACATTGCCAATGCGGCCCTGTGGCTTGCTTCCGATGAGGCGGAGTTCATCACCGGTGTTGCACTCGAAGTGGATGGCGGGCGCTGCATCTGAGGCTGCGCCGCTGACGGAGAATTCCGCAGGCACGGGAACCAGATGCCCGGTCCGGAATTTTCCATAGTCGGATAAATCAGAAGGGCCATTCAACGATTGAGTGGCCGCAGGCGGGGGAACTTGCATGACCTATGAGCAGATCTTTCTTTTCAGTCTGCTGGGCGTCGTGTTCGCCTTCCTTGTCTGGGGGCGCATTCGCTATGATCTGGTCGCCTTTGCGGCGCTGATCATCGCCGTGGTGGCGGGGGTCGTGGATGCGCATGACGCATTCATGGGCTTCGGGCATGAGGCGGTGGTGATCATCGCGCTGGTGCTGATCGTCTCGCGCGCCATGATGAATGCCGGCGCGGTGGAGCTGATCGCCCGCTTCGTGCTTTCCTCCGGGCGCGCCCTTTCCACGCATATCGCTTCATGTCGGTGATTGGCGCGGGGCTTTCCGCTGTCATCAACAATGTGGCCGCGCTGGTCATGCTGATGACCCTCGACATCGAGGCGGCCAAAAAGGCCAAGCGCCCCGTCTCGCAATCGCTCATGCCACTTTCATTTGCGACGATCCTCGGCGGCATGATCACGCTGATCGGCACGCCGCCCAACATCGTCATTGCCGAGTTTCGCGGGCGGGCGCTGGGCGAATCCTTCTCCATGTTCGATTTTTCGCCGGTGGGGCTGGTGTGCGCCATTGTCGGCATCGCGTTCGTGACAACGGTCGGGTGGCGGCTGATCCCGGATACGGGACAGGCGGCGGCTGTCGGAGAAGACGGGGCGGCTGGCCTGTTCGTTGCGGAAGCGGGCGTGAAAGAAAAGTCCGGTTTCATTGGCAAGGCGGTCAGCGAACTCTACCCGCTTGCCGATGAGCACGATGTGACCGTTCTCGGTCTCGTGCGTCGCGGCAAGCGCCTGCCGGGATTCGCCGCCGGCGAGGAATTGCGCAAGAGCGATCACGTCATTCTCGAAGGCGATCCGAAATCCATTGAAGCCTTCATCGGCGCTGCTGACCTCGATGCGCCGGGCTCCGAGGAGCATGGCGGCATTCGCGGTAAGTCTCTGGTGCTGGTGGAAGCCATCGTTCCCGACAATGCCCATATGGTGGGGCGCACCGCGAACGATCTGCGGCTGCTTTATCGCCGCGGCGTGACGCTGTTGGGCGTCTCGCGTCAGGGGCGCCGGTTCCGCGAACGGGTACGAAAGCTCGTCATCAAGCCGGGCGACGTGGTGCTTCTTCTAGGGCCTGAAAGCCGGGTGAACGATGCTGCCGACTGGCTGGGCGTGTTGCCGCTCGCCGAAAAAAGCCACACGGTGATCCAGAGGGGTAAGGCGCTGTTTGCCGTGGGTGTTTTCGCGGCGGCGGTGGCGCTTTCCGTGATGGGCCTGATGCCGCTTGCCGTGGCGCTGGCCGGGGCAGTTGCCATCTATGCGCTGTTCAATGTGGTTGGCGCGCGCGAAGTTTACGAATCCGTCGAATGGCCGGTGATCGTGCTTCTTGCCTCGCTCATACCGCTGGGGCTGGCGCTCGAAGATTCTGGTGGCACCAAGTTGATCGCCGATTCCATTCTCTCGCTCACGGGCGCTCTGCCCGCCTGGGCAATCCTGGCGATCCTGATGATCGTGACGATGACGCTGTCGGATTTTTTGAACAATGTGGCGACGGCGCTGATCGCCGCCCCGGTGGGGCTTTCCATCGCCAAGGGGCTCGATGTTTCGCCTGATCCTTTCCTGATGGGTGTCGCCGTGGCCGCGTCCTGCGCATTTCTCACGCCCATAGGACACAAGAACAACACGATCATCATGGGGCCGGGTGGTTATCGATTTGGCGATTACTGGCGCATGGGCCTGCCGCTGGAAGTGCTGATCATTGCGGTGTCGGTGCCGGCGATCCTGTTCTTCTGGCCGTTGTAGAGCGGGCAACAGCGCCGTGCGTGGTGCGTGGTTCGACAAGCTCACCATGAAGGAGGTAGGCGCTTGCAAGAATGATTGGCTACACGATGCTGGTATTGCTCCTGCAGGCCTCTACCCACCTCATGGTGAGCTTGTCGAACCACGCACAGCATCAATGCAACGGGAGTTTCGAGCCTAAAGCCGATCGCGCAGGGCGTACCAGTTGAGGGCCAGAAACATCAGGATCGGGCGCAGGCGCCGACCGCCCGGAAAGGGCGGTATCTTGAGCTCCTCGAAGAGGCGGAGTCGGTCGCGGTTTCCGCACACGGTTTCGGCATAGAGCTTGCCGACAAAGTTCGACAGCATGACGCCATGGCCCGAATAGCCGCCGGCGGAAATCACATTCGGCATGACCTCGCGCACATAGGGTTTTCTGGGCATGGTAATGCCCACATAACCACCCCATGCATGGGTGAGCTCCACATCGCTCAAGGCCGGATAAAGCTCTGCGATCTGGCGGCGGATGTGCTGGTGGATCGCCTTATCTTCGCCGGGCGCATAGATTTCACGACCGCCGAAGAGCAGGCGTCCATCGGCAGAGCGCCGGAAATACCGCACGACGAAGCGGGAATCATCCACCGCTTCGCCCCCCGGCAGGACCGGGCTGTCGTCGCCGAGCGGCGGCGTGGCGCCGATGAAGGAGCCGATGGGCATGACATGGGCCGCGCTCTTCGGTTCAAGGTCGCCGCCATAGGCATTGGTGGCGATGAGGCATTTTTCGGCGGTGATTGTGCCGGTGGGCGTCTCAATACGAACACCGCCTGCATCTGAGGAAATCCGTGTGGCCGGTGTCTTCTCGAAGAGAAGTGCTCCGGCCTCTGCCGCGACGCGCGCGGTGCCCGTCACGAGCTTGAGCGGGTGAATATGGCCGGTGCCGGTGTCGCGGGTTCCGCCGAAATAGCGCGTCGAGCCGAGGCGTTGAGCGGTCTGGGCCTCGTCCATATAGGTGATGTGGGGATAGCCGAAGCGCCCGCGCATGATGTCTGCGTGCCGACGGTATTCGTCCAGATAGCGCCTCTTGTGAACCACCGAAAGCTGGCCGGGCCGATAGTCGATCTCGATGGCGTTGCCGGCGGCGAAATCGAGCAGATGGGCCTTGGCCTCTTCGGCGAGGTCGAACAGGGCTTTTGCGCGGGTAAAGCCGAGCTCTGCTTCCAGTTCCTCGGCCCAGGCGCGCTGGCCGGTGCCGAGCTGCCCGCCATTGCGGCCTGATGCACCGTCACCGAAACGGTGCGCCTCGATCAGAGCAACATTGACGCCTGCCTTTGCGAGATGCGCGGCCGCGGAAAGGCCGGTGAAGCCACCGCCGACAATGGCGACATCGACGCGATAGTCGCCATCAAGGGCCGGATATTCAGGACGCGCGCCAACGGTCGCTTCATACCAGGAGAGGCCGGGCGAAACGGGCGACTGGTAGATCATGGGCGCGTGCCTAAACGTTCAGCAACAGGTATTCGCGCTCCCACGGACTGATGACCTGCATGAAGGTCTCGAACTCTGCCCGCTTGATCGCCGCGAAGGTGGAGACGAAGGGCGCGCCGAGCATCTCTTTCAGGCTCTCGTCATCCTCAAACAGCGCAACGGCTTCCAGAAGGCCGCGCGGCAGTTCAATCTCGTCCTGATTGACGGCGGTCCCGGCGGGTGCATCGGGCTTGTTCTTCTCCAGAATGCCGATAAGGCCACAGGCGAGCGAAGCCGCCAGCGCCAGATAGGGATTGGCGTCTGAGGAAGGGATGCGGTTTTCAACGCGCCTCGCGGCGGGATCGGAACGTGGCACACGGAAGGCCGTTGTGCGGTTGTCATAGCCCCAGCGTGTGTTGACGGGAACCGCAGTGCCCTGCGTGAGCCGGCGATAGGAGTTGACATAGGGCGCGAGCATGATGAGGGCGTTAGGGATATGCCTTTGCAGCCCGCCGATGAAGTGGCGGAACATGTCGGTCTCCTCGCCCTTCTCGTCGGAAAAGACGTTCTGGCCGGTTTTAAGCGACACCACCGACTGGTGGATGTGCATTGCGGAGCCCGGCTGGTTCTGGATCGGCTTGGCCATGAAGGTGGCATAGGTGTCGTGCTTAAGCGCGGCTTCGCGGATGGTGCGCTTGAACATGAACACCTGATCGGCAAGCTCGATTGGGTCGCCATGACGCAGGTTGATCTCGAGCTGGCCCGCCCCCTCCTCGTGGATCAGTGTGTCGATCTCGAGACCCTGGCCTTCGGAAAAGTGGTAGATGTCGTCGATCAACTCGTCGAACTCGTTGACGCCGGCAATGGAATAACCCTGACCGCCACCGATGGGACGACCGGAGCGCCCGACAGGCGGGGTGAGCGGATAGTCCGGGTCGGGGTTCTTGTGGACGAGGTAGAATTCGATTTCGGGCGCGACGATGGGCTTCAGGCCGTGTTTCGCATATTCGGCCACCACACGCTTCAAGACGTTGCGCGGGCTGAACGCAACATCGCGCCCATCCTGGTGCACGAGATCGCAGATCACCTGCGCGGTTGGGTCGGTCTCCCACGGGACCGAAGAGAGCGTGGAGAGATCCGGCAGGAGCTTCAGGTCGCCATCGTCTTCCGGATAGACGAAATCGCCGCTGTTTTCGGGATACTCGCCGGAAATCGTCGTCATGAAGACGGCCGAGGGCAGCGCCAGCGACGTGTTCGACGTGAATTTCTTGGACGGCATCATCTTGCCGCGGGCAACACCAGCCTGATCGGGGGTGATGCACTCAATGTCCTCGATGCCGCGCCATTCCAGCCAGGCCGTGGCCTGCTTCCAGTCCTTCACACCGCGTAGGTTTTTCAAGAATGCGGGCGCGCGTACGGATTCACCTCTACCTGCGCGGCGGGCTAGCTTCTTCCTGTCAGGCATCAATCACCAGGGATTATTGTTTGGATGCCGGAGTATAGACTTGGGTCTGAAGGAAAGGGAAGAGCCCAGTCTTACGCCTGCACAGCCGTCAGCAGGCGCTGGATGACGGGCTGCAGTGTCTCCGGTGTCACGGGGCGAACCACGCGCGCATCCACATGCTCGACCGTTGGAGAAGCATCAAGGCGGGAAGGGATGATGGTAATGACGAGTGGGAGCCGGCGCGGCGAGGCATTTCTGTGCTGCTCCAGATGCAGGAACAGATCGTCCGACATCTGCACCTGCGCGTCGATGTCGACGATCACCAGGCCCGGGCGGGACAGCGGCGACACTGCAGAAAGAATACGCCTCGCTTCCACGGGCTCCATCGCCTGGACCTTCAGGTAGGCGCGCTGGGCAATACGCGTGAGCACGATGCGGTTGATGGGGGAGGCGGCGATGACCAGGGCCTGCGCTGGGTCGGCAACACAGGACCCCGCTACGCCCGCGCCTTTCCCATCGCAAGGCCAGTCGGTTGCATGTCTGTCTACCATCATATGCTCGCCCATCGGCTGGATTGTGAATTTCAATGCCCGGTTGAGAGTTGGGGAAAATCAATGTCACTATAGTTGAGAAGTCAAGTTACAAATATGTCAGAATCGGCATGTGCCTGTTTCGCAATCAATATTTGTTGGCCATCGGTGTGGTGGCGAAGATTTTCTTCAAACCTGAATCGTTTGTATTGTTTGATCATTGGGTCACGGACTGCCCGTGAACAAGAAAAAGCGCCCGCGCAGGAGACCTTGCGCGGGCGCTCGACTGGAGGTCGTCAGGCCGGTGTCAGGAGCCGGCCAGAGATTGGTGACGATGACCGGCACCAAGAGGTCGCCCCAGTTTCCCTCCCCGCCATGATGGCGTGCTGAGCGGACCAGTTCCACGGACACACCGGAATCGACCGCCTTCATGACCGACTGGTTGAGCCTGTGCAGGTCGTTTGCCACCATGCGGATCAGGGCCTGCTGGTCGGACGACATGGCGCTCGACTGTTCCTCTGCTCGTTCCTTGACGCGGGTGTTCGGTGTCATTTCCGTTCTCCTTTCCCGGCCGTTTCGGCCGTTGGGTTATTCCGCTGCCGGGCGGAATTGGTCGGTTTCGGTGGATTCCTTCATGGCGGTGGTCGAAGACTGGCCGCCGGTGATGGCCATGGACACGGCGTCGAAATAGCCGGTGCCGACTTCGCGCTGGTGCTTGGTGGCGGTGTAGCCATTGACTTCCGCCGCGAACTCCGCTTCCTGCAGCTCCGAATAGGCCGCCATCTGTCGGTCCTTGTAGCCGCGTGCCAGCTCGAACATGCCGAAGTTGAGCTGATGGAAGCCGGCCAGCGTGATGAACTGGAACTTGTAGCCCATGGCACCCAGCTCGCGCTGGAACTTGGCGATGGTCGCGTCGTCCAGGTTCTTCTTCCAGTTGAAGGACGGCGAGCAGTTGTAGGCGAGCAGCTTGCCCGGATGCGCCCTGTGAACGCCCTCGGCGAATTTGCGCGCCTGCTCCAGATCCGGCTTCGATGTTTCGCACCAGATCAGGTCCGTGTGCGGTGCATAGGCGACAGCGCGGGCGATGCAGGCGTCGAGCCCGTTCTTCACGCGGTAGAAGCCCTCGACCGTGCGGCCTGCCTCGTAATCGACGAACGGCTGGTCGCGCTCATCGATGTCGGAGGTGAGCAGCTTGGCGGCCTCGGCGTCGGTGCGGGCGATGACCAGGCTCGGCACGCCCATGACGTCGGCTGCAAGACGCGCGGCGTCCAGATTGCGGATGTGCTGGGCCGTCGGGATCAGAACCTTGCCGCCCAGATGACCGCACTTCTTTTCAGACGCAAGCTGGTCTTCGAAGTGGACGCCTGCTGCACCCGCCTCGATATAGGCTTTCATCAGCTCGAAGGCGTTGAGCGGGCCGCCGAAGCCGGCTTCCGCGTCGGCCACGATGGGCGCGAACCAGGTGTCGACCGACAGGCCTTTGCCTTCCGCCGTCTCGATCTGGTCGGCGCGCTGCAGCGTGCGGTTGATGCGCTTGGCGAGCTCGGGACCGGCATTGGCCGGGTAGAGAGACTGATCCGGATACATGGCCGAAGCGGTGTTGGCGTCGGCGGCAACCTGCCAGCCGGAGAGATAGATCGCCTTCAGGCCGGCACGGACCATCTGCATGGCCTGATTGCCGGAGAGTGCGCCCAGCGCGTTGACGAAGTCCTCTTCGTGGATGAGCTTCCAGAGGCGCTTTGCGCCTTCCTCGGCGAGCGTGTGACGGATGGTGACTGAGCCGCGCAGGCGCTGCACATCCTGCGGCGTGTAGGGACGCTCAATGCCATCGAAGCGGCCTTCCGCAGCGCCGGGAACAAGGTTGTAAAAATCCGTCATAATTGCCTCCGTACAGGATTTGTTTCACTGGCGGAGCTGCCTGACTGGGTGTCATTGCGCCCCGATTTCGTTACAGGATTTACATTGCGGCGCAGCGAAAGCGGAGAGAAAACCGGATTTTTGCCGAAATTTTCGTGTCAGCATGTCTGGAATTTGACAGAGTGGACGTGTAAATTTGTAAATTGTGTAAGGACGGGTTTGTGCAACAGTTTTGTAAAGTCGTGTAAAGCGGAACGGTCGCGTGTCGCCGGGGACGCCGAGAACAACGGGATTCCATCATGGCCAACCAGAAGATATTCGCCGGGCCGCGCATCAGGCGCATTCGCACAGCCAAGGGGCTGACCCAGACGGCGATGGCTGAAGGGCTGGGCATTTCGCCGTCCTATCTGAACCTGATCGAACGCAACCAGCGGCCGCTCACCGTTTCGCTCATTCTGAAGCTCGCCTCTGTCTATAAGGTCGACCCGGATGAGCTGCAGGGCGAGGCGGGTTTATCGCTCGCGGCGCTGCGAGAGGTGTTTTCCGATCCGCTTCTTGCGGGTGAGCTGCCCGGTGAGCAGGAACTGGTGGATGTGGCCGAGGCTGCGCCCAACGCGGCGGCGGCGCTCGTAAAACTCTACCGCGCCTATCGCGAGCAGGCGGATCGCATGTCGGATCTTTCAGAGATGCTGGCGCGGGAAGGGCGCACCACCGCCATTTCCGCAACGCGCCTGCCGATTGACGAGGTGCGTGAGACATTCGAGCGTCACGCGAACCATTTCGCATCTCTCGAAGAAGAGGCGGAAAGCTTCCACAAGCTGATTGGGCCGGGCGACGATCTTTCCGGAGCCATCAGGGGCTGGCTGAAACAGGAGCACGGCATCGTGGTGCGTCTGCTTCCCGTGGCGACCATGCCGAACTGGCGGCGGCGATACGATCGCCATTCGCAGCGCCTTTTCATTTCCGAACGGCTGTCGCCGGCCGACCAACTGCGCGAGATCGCCATGGAGGCCTGCCTGCTGCGCATGTCAGTGGCGATTGCCGCTGAGATCGAGGCGCTGAAACTGTCGAGCAACGAGGCCCGCAGGCTCGCGCGGTTTGAACTCGGGCGCTATGCGGCACACGCGTTGATGATGCCCTATCAGGCATTCCTCTCGGCGGCCGAACGCGCGCACTACGATGTGGATGTGCTGAAATCGCGCTTCGGCGTGTCATTTGAGCAGGCGGCGAACCGGCTGACGACGCTCGCGCGGCCGGGTGCGTCGGGCGTGCCATTCTTCATGCTCGAAGTGGACAATGCGGGCAACCGTTTCCGCAAGGCGGGCGCGCTGGGCTTTCCGCAGGCGCGCTTCGGCGGCGGGTGCCCGAAGCTGGCCGTTCATGCAGCTTTCGCACAGCCGGGGCAGGTGCTGGTGGAGGCGGTGGAAATGCCCGATGGCGCCGAATTCCTGACAGTCGCACGCACGCTGGAGGGACCGCAGGGCGCCTTTGCCGAACGCCCGCGGCGGACGGCGCTTCTGCTGGGGTGCGATCTCGGATTTCGAGAGAGCGTGGTCTATGGCGATGCGCTGCCGGGTGCGCCGGGCAAGGCGGGAGCGCGCCGACCCATGCGCTCACGCCGGA
>NZ_BAMP01000101.1 GCF_000615975.1 Nitratireductor aquibiodomus NL21 = JCM 21793
TGCGGCTGCGCTGAAGGCGCCGCGTGCTCCGCGCGCGCTGCCCAAGCCGCTAACGGCCGCCGATGCGCGCAAGGTTGCCTCGGGCGAGGGGCAACTTGCCGAAGAGCCATGGATCGCGGCGCGGAATGCCGCCGTCTTCACGCTGCTTTATGGAGCCGGACTTCGCATTTCGGAGGCGCTGGGGCTTCTGGGCGGCCAGGTCGGGGAACTGCGTCAGGGCGCGCTCAGGATCGCCGGCAAGGGCGGCAAGACACGGCTTGTGCCGGTGCTGCCGGTATCTGCCGAGGCGGTCGCCGAGTATCAGCGTCTTTGCCCATATCATCTGGAGGCAGACGGGCCGCTTTTTCGCGGCGCGCGTGGCGGCGCTTTGCAACCGGCCATCATTCAGCGCGAGATGAAGCGTATGCGCTCCGCGCTCAACCTGCCGGAGACGGCAACGCCGCATGCGCTCAGGCATTCTTTTGCCACGCATCTTCTTGGGCGCGGCGGCGATCTGCGCGCGATCCAGGAGCTTCTGGGCCATGCGAGCCTCTCCACGACGCAGGTCTATACGGGCGTGGACACGGCGCGGCTTCTCGAAATCTACGATGCCGCCCATCCGCGGGCCTGAAGCCGTTGCTCGCAATTTGTGGTGGCGGATTAACGGTTTCGCCGGGATTTGCCGCTAGCGTGGCACCATGAAAACGCATGCAAAAGCCACCACCGCGACCGAGCGGTTTGTTGACCGCCTTTTTCTGTGCGCTGCTGCCTTTCCGCTTTTCCTGCTTCTGGCGCTGGTCCTCGGCCTGTCGATGGCGAAGTCGGCAAAGGCGGATGAAATTGTCTGTTCGGGCACAAACCTCCTGACGGAACTCGCCGCAGAGAACCCGGCCGCGCTTGAAGAGGTGCGACGACAGGCGGCGGAGACGCCGAATGGCAGCGGACTCCTTTGGCGGGTCGAGAAGGAGGGCGTTGCGCCCTCTTATCTTTTCGGCACCATGCATATGAGCGACCCGCGCGTGGTCACGCTCCCCAGGGATGCCCGCGAGGCTTTCGACGGGGCGGAGCGTGTCGTTATCGAGACCACCGACATTCT
Organism: Nitratireductor aquibiodomus NL21 = JCM 21793; assembly: GCF_000615975.1. Lineage (GTDB taxonomy): Bacteria > Pseudomonadota > Alphaproteobacteria > Rhizobiales > Rhizobiaceae > Nitratireductor > Nitratireductor aquibiodomus. The sequence goes on from NZ_BAMP01000101.1 coordinate 1,076, forward strand.
CGATCAGTCGAAGATGGCTGCGGCGATGTTCAAACGGCCGGACCTGATGATGTTCACGGGCAAGGAGACGCTTGGCGATCACCTCGATGAGGCGGAGCGTCAGGCGGTGGCGGATGCACTCGAGGCGCGCGGCATTCCGTTTGCCAGCGTCAAGAAGATGAAGCCCTGGATGCTGATCTCGCTGGTGGCGCTGCCGGTTTGCGAGATCGAGCGCAAGGAAGCAGGTATGCCGATCCTGGATCTCAAGCTTGCAGAGGATGCCCAGAACGCCGGCAAAGAGCTTCTGGGCCTCGAGACGGCGGTTGAGCAACTGGACGCCATGGCCTCCCTGCCCATGGAAATGCATGTGCGCGGCCTGGTGGAGACGCTGGCGCTTGGCGACGGCCTGAACGACGTGATGGAAACCATGGTGTCGCTCTATGCCGAGGGCGAGACCGGCATGTTCTGGCCGCTGATCCGCGTTGCGATCCCCGAGCAACAGGGTGCATCAGGGGATTACGCCGCCTTCGATCGGGCCATGGTCAAGGCACGCAACGGCACGATGGCCGAGCGCGCGCGGCCTATTCTGAATGAGGGTAATGCCTTCATCGCCGTCGGGGCGCTGCATCTGCCCGGTGAGGAAGGGCTCATCGAACTCCTGCGTGCGGACGGTTATACCGTCGAGGGTGTCCGGTAAATTTGGGGTTCCGGCTAACTAATTGCATGTTATCTTTCCGTCGGCGTTGGGGAGCGTCATTTGGAGCGCTGTCATGCAGGACGAAAACCACAAAAAGAAACCCCAACATCGTTCTGCCGGTTCGGAGGGAACACGGGGTTTTGTGATTGGCGCCGTTGGAGCGGCGATCTTGATCCTCGCTTTCATGGCGATTTCGGGAAGCGGCTTTTTCGGCGAGGACGTCACCGGGACGTCCGGCACCGTTTCCGACACTGTACCCACGGGCGACGGCGGATAGAAAAAGGCCCCGAAAGCTTTCGCTCCGGGACCCCGTTGTCTGCAAATTCCTGTCGGATTACATGTGAATCGGCTTGGCAAAGGTGGCGAGAGCCGCTTCCTTAACGGTTTCCGACATGGTGGGGTGCGCGTGGCAGGTGCGGGCCAAGTCTTCCGACGAGCCGCCGAACTCCATCAGAACCGCTGCCTCGTGGATCATTTCGCCGGCGCCGAAGCCGACGATATGAACGCCCAGCACGCGGTCCGTTTTCTTGTCGGCAAGCACCTTCACGAAGCCGTCCGTCTTGAGCATGGAGCGGGCACGACCGTTGGCCGAGAAGGGGAATTTGCCGGCGTTGTATTCTACGCCGGCCTTCTTCAACTCTTCCTCGGTCTTGCCGACAGAGGCAACTTCCGGGCTGGTGTAGACCACGCCGGGGATCACATCATAGTTCACGTGCCCGGCCTGGCCGGCGAGGATCTCGGCCACGGCGACGCTTCATCCTCGGCTTTATGCGCGAGCATCGGACCGGCGATCACGTCGCCGATGGCGTAGATGCCTTCGACATTCGTCTTGAAATGCCCGTCGGTCTTTACACGGCCGCGCTCATCCAGCTCCACGCCGACAGCATCCAGGCCGAGGCCTTCCGTGTAGGGTTTGCGGCCGGTTGCCACCAGAACCACGTCTGCGTCGACGGTCTCGGCGTCGCCGCCCTTTGCCGGCTCGAAGGTCACCTTCGCGCCCTTGCCGGCCTTGGTCACATCCGTGACCTTGGCGCCGAGCTTGAACTCGAAGCCCTGCTTGGCAAGCATGCGCTGGAACTGCTTGGCGACTTCGCCGTCCATGCCGCCGAGAATCGTGTCGAGATATTCGACCACGGTCACCCTGGCGCCAAGGCGGGCCCAGACAGAGCCGAGCTCAAGCCCGATTACGCCGCCACCGACAACGATCATGTGCTCAGGAACCTTGGAAAGCTCCAGAGCGCCGGTGGAGGAGACGATCACCTTTTCGTCGAACTTCACGTCGACGCCGGGAATGCCGGCGACGTCGGAACCCGTGGCGATGACGATGTTTTTCGTCTCGACGGTCTGTTCCTTGCCGTCGTCGCCCTTAACGCTGACCTTGCCTTTGCCGGCGATGCTGCCAAAGCCGCGAAGGACATCGATCTTGTTCTTCTTCATCAGGAAGTCGAGGCCCTTGGTGTTCTGCTCGACCGTCTTGACGCGATGCTCCATCATCTTCTTGAGATTGAGCTTGGGTTTGCTCACCTCAACGCCGAGATCGGCAAGGCCATGGCCGGCTTCCGCGAACATTTCCGTGGCGTGCAGCAGCGCCTTGGAGGGGATGCAGCCGACATTGACGCAGGTGCCGCCATGGGTGGGCAGTTTCTCGACACTGCCGTCCTTAGGCCGAGCTGGGCCGCCTTGATGGCGCAGACATAACCGCCGGGGCCGGTGCCGATCACGACGAGATCATAGGACATGTTCGTGCCTTTCCTGAATTCCGTTGCGTCGGCTATCGACCGCCGCTGACATTGAGAATGGCGCCCGTGGAATAGGACGCCTCATCGGAGAGAAGCCAGAGCGCGGCGCGGGCAATTTCCTCTGCCGTGCCAGGCCTTTTCATTGGGATCAGACCCGAAAGCCGCTGCGCCCTGTCAGGCTGGCCGCCGGAGGCGTGGATTTCGGTGTCTGTAATGCCGGGCCGCACGGCGTTGACGCGGATGCCTTCCTCAGCAACTTCGCGGGCAAGCCCCATTGTGAAGGTGTCGACTGCAGCCTTGGAGGCTGCGTAATCGACATATTCGCCGGCTGAGCCCAGCACGGCGGCGATGGAAGAGATGTTGACGATGGCACCGCCCTTGCCGCCATGGCGTGTCGACATGCGCTTCACCGCCTCGCGGGCGCACAGCATCGTGCCGATCACATTGATGCGCATCATGCGCTCGAAGCGGGCGAGGTCCATTTCGTCGACGCGCGCCTTGCGGTCGACAATGCCTGCATTGTTGACGAGTGCATCAAGCCGCCCAAAGCGCTGATCGACCATCTCGTACATGGCGAGGATGTCGCTTTCCTCGGCCATGTCGGCCTGAACAGCGAAGGCTTCGCCGCCCGCCTGTTCGATGTCGCGGACGACCGTTTCGGCTGCGTCAGGGTTGGCGACATAGTTGACCGCGACGCGGTAGCCCGCATCTGCGGCAAGCCGGCAGATCGCGGCGCCGATGCCGCGGCTTCCGCCTGTCACCAGAAGTGTTTTCGCTGCCTGCATCATCGCCATTCCCGATCTCGCCGGATGGACAAGGGCGCGGAAGGCATCCGCCTACCGCGCCCCGCCGTTTTCTAGAGGTCGAGGACCAGACGTTCGGGATCCTCAAGCACATCCTTGACGCGCACGAGGAAGGTCACGGCTTCCTTGCCGTCCACGATGCGGTGATCGTAGGAGAGGGCGAGATACATCATCGGGCGGATGACGATCTGGCCGCCGACCACCATGGGCCGCTCCTGAATCTTGTGCATGCCCAGAATGCCCGACTGCGGGGCGTTCAGGATCGGGGTCGACATCAGCGAGCCGTAGACACCGCCATTGGAGATGGTGAAAGTGCCGCCCTGCATGTCAGCCATGGAGAGCTTGCCATCGCGGGCCGCGAGACCCAGACGACCGATTTCCTTCTCCACCTCGGCGATCGACATCTGGTCGGCATCGCGCACCACCGGCACGACGAGACCACGGTCGGTTCCGACCGCTACGCCGATATGGCAGAAATTCTTGTAGATGATGTCCGTGCCGTCGATCTCGGCGTTCACTGCCGGAATTTCCTTCAGCGCGTGCGTCACCGCCTTGGTGAAGAAGCCCATGAAGCCGAGCTTTACGCCATGCTTCTTCTCGAAGAGCTCCTTATACTTCTTGCGCATCTCCATGACCGCCGTCATGTCCACCTCGTTGAAGGTGGTCAGCATGGCCGCGGTGTCCTGCGCGTCTTTGAGACGGCGGGCGATGGTCTGGCGCAAACGCGTCATCTTCACGCGCTCTTCGCGCTCGCCATCCTCGGCCGGAGAGGCCGGGCGGGCTGCTTTGGGCTTTTCAGCCGGAGAGCTTGGAGCGCCTCCTTCGATGGCCGCCAGCACGTCGCCCTTCAGCACCTGGCCGTCCTTGCCGGAACCGGCAACGTCAGAGGCTTTCATGCCCTTTTCGGTCATCATCTTCTGCGCGGAGGGTGCGGGCGGACGTCCGCCATCGTCATTCTTCTTCGCCGCAGGAGCTTCCTTCTCAGCCTTGGGTGCTGTGGTTCCGGCGGACGCACCCTGCTCGATACGCAGAAGTAGTGCGCCGACCTCAACCTCATCACCCGAAGAAATCACCATTTCGGTGATCACGCCGTCGACCGGCGACATCACTTCCTGGGCTGCCTTGTCGGTCTCGAGCTCGAGAAGCGCTTCGTCGGTTTTCACCGCGTCGCCGACCTTCTTGTAGATCTCGCCGACCTGGGCTTCGGTGACGGACTCGCCCGCCGATGGAACATTCACCTCGACGATTTTTCCGCCGCCGGCCATGGTTGCCTCCTGGGTTTCTTTGCTGCCGGATGATTTCTCGCCGGCCTGACTGGTCTCTGATTTTGCTTTGCCGGTGCCACTGCCCGCGGCAATCATGCCGAGCAGCGCGCCAACTTCGACGGTTTCGCCTTCCTGAACGGCGATCTCGTCGAGCGTACCGGCAGCGGGGGCCGGCACTTCAATGGAAACCTTGTCGGTTTCCAACTCGACGAGCGGCTCGTCGGTGACGATCGTGTCGCCCACCGATTTCATCCAGCGGGCGATGGTTGCCTCGGTAACGGACTCGCCCAGTGTGGGAACCCGAATCTCGGTCGCCATGTCGTTTTTCTCCGTCGCGTTCTATTCGCCGAGCGCGTCTTCGAGGAAAGCCTCGAGCTGCGCCAGATGCTTCGACATAAGGCCGGTTGCGGGCGATGCCGCGGCCGGACGGCCGGTGTAGCGCACGCGCGTGTTCTTGGCCTCGATGTGCTGCAGGACCCATTCCAGATACGGGTCGATGAAGGACCAGGCACCCATGTTCTTGGGCTCTTCCTGGCACCACACCATCTCCGCATTCTTGAAGCGCGAAAGCTCGTTGATGAGAGCCTTGGCCGGGAAGGGGTAAAGCTGCTCGACACGCAGGAGATAGACATCGTCGATGCCGCGCTTCTCGCGCTCTTCGTAAAGATCGTAGTAGACCTTGCCGGAACACATCACCACACGGCGGATCTTCGAATCCTTCACCAGCTTGATCTTCTCGCCGTCCAGATGCTCCGCATCGTCCCACAGGAGACGGTGGAAGGCGCTTTCCCCCGAAAGCTCGGCAAGCGTCGAGACGCAGCGCTTGTGACGCAGCAGAGATTTCGGCGTCATCAGGATGAGCGGCTTGCGGAAGTCGCGCTTCAGCTGGCGGCGCAGGATGTGGAAGTAGTTCGCAGGCGTCGAACAATAGGCGACCTGCATGTTGTCCTCGGCGCACATTTGCAGCCAGCGCTCGAGGCGGGCGGAGGAGTGCTCCGGACCCTGACCCTCATAGCCATGCGGCAGCAGGCAGACGAGGCCCGACATTCTGAGCCACTTGCGCTCGCCTGAGGAGATGAACTGGTCGAACACCACCTGCGCGCCATTGGCGAAGTCGCCGAACTGGGCTTCCCACAGCGTCAGCGCGCGCGGTTCTGCAAGCGAGAAGCCATATTCGAAGCCGAGAACGGCTTCTTCCGAAAGCATCGAGTTGATGACTTCGTAATAGGCCTGCTGCGGTCCCAGATTGTTGAGCGGGATGTAGCGATTCTCGTCGCTCTGATCGTAGAGCACCGAATGGCGCTGCGAGAAGGTGCCGCGCTCGGAGTCCTGACCGGAGAGGCGAACCGGGTTGCCTTCGAGAAGGATCGAACCGAAGGCAAGTGCCTCGGCCGTTGCCCAGTCGATGCCGGCGCCCTCGTCGATCATCGTCTTGCGGTTCTTCAGGAAACGCTGGATCGTGCGGTGCGCCTCGAAGTCTTCCGGGGTTTCGGTCAGTTTTTTGCCGATTTCCTTGAGCGTCTTGACCGGAACCGCAGTCTTGCCACGGCGCTGCTCGTCCGCATGATCGGCCTTCTTCAGGCCCGACCAGACACCGTCCAGCCAGTCAGCCTTGTTGGGCCTGTAGGCCTGCCCGGCTTCGAACTCGGCTTCAAGGTGCGAGCGCCAGTCGGCGCGCATCTTCTCGATGTCAGCCTCGGTGACCAGACCTTCTTCGAGCATCTTTTTCGCGTAGATCTCGCTGGTCGTCGTGTGCTTGCGGATCTTGCGGTACATGATCGGCTGCGTGAATGCCGGCTCGTCACCCTCATTGTGGCCGTAGCGGCGGTAGCAGAACATGTCGATGACGACCGGCTTGTGGAAGGTCATGCGGAATTCGGTCGCAACCTTCGCCGCATAGACCACCGCTTCCGGGTCGTCGCCATTCACGTGGAAGATCGGCGCTTCGATCATTTTCGCCACATCGGAAGGATAGGGCGAGGAGCGCGAGAAGCGCGGATTGGTCGTGAAGCCGATCTGGTTGTTGATGATGAAATGCACGGTGCCGGCAACGCGGTGACCGCGCAGGCCCGACAGGCCGAAGCACTCGGCCACAACGCCCTGACCGGCGAAGGCGGCATCGCCATGCAGCAGCAACGGCATGACACGCGCCCGCTCTTCCGGCGGCACCACTTCCTCGCGCTTGCGGCCGAATACCTGGTCCTGTTTGGCGCGGGCCTTGCCCATCACCACCGGGTTCACGATTTCCAGGTGTGACGGATTCGCCGTCAGCGAGAGGTGGACATTGTTGCCATCGAAGGCGCGGTCGGAGGAGGCGCCGAGATGGTATTTCACGTCGCCTGAACCTTCCACATCGTCGGGGGCGAAGGAGCCGCCCTTGAATTCGTGGAAGATGGCGCGGTGAGGCTTTTCCATGACCTGGGAGAGAACGTTCAGGCGGCCGCGGTGGGCCATGCCGAGAACGATTTCCTTCAGGCCCATCTGGCCGCCGCGCTTGATGATCTGTTCGAGCGCCGGGATCAGCGCTTCACCGCCGTCGAGGCCGAAGCGCTTGGTGCCCTTGTATTTGACGTCGATGAACTGCTCGAAGCCTTCCGCCTCGACCAGCTTCTGGAGGATCGCCTTCTTGCCGTTGGCCGTGAATTCAACGCCCTTGTCCGGTCCTTCGATGCGCTCCTGGATCCAGCCTTTTCGGCTGGGTTGGAGATGTGCATGAACTCGACGCCCAGCGTCGAGCAATAGGTCCGCTTCAGAATGTCGAGCATCTGGCGGATCGTGGCCGTCTCCAGACCGAGCACATGATCGATGAAGATCGGGCGGTCGTAGTCGGCTTCCGTGAAGCCGTAGGCCTCCGGCGACAGCTCGTTGTAATCTTCCAGCGGCTTGGCAATGCCCAGCGGGTCAAGGTCGGCATGCAGATGGCCACGCATGCGGTAGGCGCGGATCATCATGATGGCACGGACGGAATCGCGGGTTGCCTGCAACGTCTCTTCGGGAGAGAGCTTGGTCCCGGCCTTCGCAGCCTTATCCTTGATCTTGCCGTCGAAGTGTTTTTCGACCGCGCCCCAGTCGCCGTCGAGTGCGGAGACAAGCTCGCCATTGGCAGCCTGTGGCCAGTTCTTTTTCTTCCAGGACGCGCCGGCAGCGTTCTTCTTCACATCGGCGGCATCATCCTTGAGTGCGCCGAAGAAGTCGCGCCAGTCTTCGCTGACGGAAGCCGGATTGTCCTGATAGCTGGCGTAGAGTTCCTCGATATAGGCGGCGTTGCCACCATACAGGAACGAGGTGAGCGACATTTGGTCGTTGGCCTGATCTTGCCGTGCCATTTTGATTTCCGGAACCCGCGTTCCGGCTCCTTGGTCGCCGGCAAACAAGGCCGGACAGTCACATTGTTCCCGGCTGCCACGGATGTGGCAAGCCGGGCTTATCGTTCTTCCTCAACCCTTGATCGCTTCGACGAGCGTCTGGCCAAGGCGCGCCGGGGAGGGCGAAACCTTGATGCCGGCTGCTTCCATCGCCGCGATCTTGTCTTCTGCGCCACCCTTGCCGCCGGAAATCACGGCGCCTGCGTGGCCCATGGTGCGTCCGGGAGGGGCGGTGCGGCCCGCGATGAAGCCGGCCATCGGCTTCTTGCGACCCTTTTTGGCCTCGTCGCGCAGGAACTCGGCAGCTTCCTCTTCCGCCGAACCGCCGATCTCGCCGATCATCACGATGGACTTCGTCTCGTCGTCGGCAAGGAACATCTCCAGCACGTCGATGAACTCGGTGCCCTTGACGGGATCGCCGCCAATGCCGACTGCGGTCGACTGGCCGAGACCTTCATTGGTGGTCTGGAACACGGCTTCATAGGTCAGTGTGCCCGAGCGCGAAAGGATACCGACGGAACCCTTCTGGAAGATGTTGCCCGGCATGATGCCGATCTTGCACTCGTTCGGCGTCAGGACGCCGGGGCAGTTCGGGCCGATCAGGCGCGAGTTCGACTTCTCGAGCTTCGCCTTCACGTGGACCATGTCCATCACCGGAATGCCTTCCGTGATGCAGACGATGAGCGGGATTTCCGCCTCGATGGCCTCGATGATGGCCGCGCCTGCGCCTGCCGGCGGAACGTAGATCACGGACGCGTTTGCGCCGGTCTTGTCCTTGCCTTCGGCGACGGATGCGAAGATCGGGAGCTCTTCACCGCCCTGGCCGGTCCAGGTGGAGCCGCCCTTCTTGGGGTGAATGCCGCCGACCATCTGCGTGCCGTGATAGGCGAGCGCCTGCTCGGTGTGGAAGGTGCCGGTCTTGCCGGTCAGGCCCTGCACCAGGACCTTGGTGTCTTTGTTGACGAGAATGGACATCTTGGCTCAGCTTCCCTTAACGGCTGCAACGATCTTCTTGGCGGCGTCGTCGAGATCATCGGCGGCGATCACGTTGAGACCGCTTTCGTTGATGATCTTCTTGCCAAGATCGACATTGGTGCCTTCGAGGCGAACCACCAGCGGAACCTTCAGGCCCACTTCCTTGACGGCAGCGACAACGCCTTCAGCGATGACGTCGCAGCGCATGATGCCGCCGAAGATGTTGACCAGAATGCCTTCCACTGCCGGATCGGCGGTGATGATCTTGAACGCTGCCGTCACCTTCTCCTTGGTGGCGCCGCCGCCGACATCGAGGAAGTTGGCAGGCTCGGCTCCGTAGAGCTTGATGATGTCCATCGTGGCCATGGCGAGGCCGGCGCCATTGACCATGCAGCCGATATTGCCGTCGAGAGCGACATAGGCGAGGTCGTATTTGGAAGCCTCAATTTCCTTCTCGTCTTCCTCGGTCGTGTCGCGCAGGGCGACCACGTCCTCGTGACGGAACAGCGCGTTGCCGTCGAAGGAGACCTTGGCGTCGAGAACGCGCAGACGGCCATTGTCCATGACGATCAGCGGGTTCACTTCCAGAAGGCTCATGTCCTTCTCGGTGAAGGCCTTGTAGAGGATCGGGAACAGCGTCTCGCCGTCCTTCGCCGCGTCGCCCTCGAGCTTCAGCGCCTCGTTGAGCTTCTTCACGTCGTCAGCCGTAACGCCCGTCTCCGGTCGATGGCGAGTGTGAGGATCTTCTCCGGCGTCTCTTCTGCAACGGCCTCAATGTCCATGCCGCCTTCGGTGGAGACGACGAATGCCGGACGGCCGACCGTGCGGTCGATGAGGATCGAGAGGTAGAGCTCGCGGTCGATGTCCGCACCGTCCTCGATATAGAGGCGGTTCACCTGCTTGCCGGCCGGGCCGGTCTGCTTGGTGACCAGCGTGTTGCCCAGCATCTCGTTCGTGTGCGCGACAACTTCCTCGACGCTTTTCGCAAGCCGCACGCCGCCCTTGGCGTCGGCGCCGAGTTCGGTGAACTTGCCCTTGCCGCGTCCACCGGCGTGGATCTGGCTCTTCACCACATAGAGCGGACCGGGAAGCTGCTTTGCAGCCGCTTCGGCCTCGCCCTTCTCGAACACCGGCACGCCATCGGCCACCGGTGCGCCATAGCTTTTGAGAAGCTCTTTGGCTTGATACTCGTGAATGTTCATTGGAGGCCTACTCCTACTTCTTCAGGTTGGGCGCGATGTTGGCGCAGGCCTCGCAAAGACCGGCAACGGCCTCCACGGACTGTTCGAACATCTTCTGCTCAGACTTGTTGAGATCGATCTCGATGACGCGCTCGACACCGCCGGCGCCGATGACCGTGGGCACGCCCACATACATATCCTTGACGCCATACTGGCCGGCAAGATGCGCCGCGCAGGGCAGGACACGCTTCTTGTCCTTGAGGTAGCTCTCGGCCATGGCGATCGCCGAGGAGGCCGGGGCGTAATAGGCGGAACCGGTCTTCAGCAGGCCGACGATCTCCGCGCCGCCGTCGCGGGTGCGCTGCACGATCTCGTCGATCTTTTCCTTGGAGGTCCAACCCATCTTAACCAGATCCGGGATCGGAATGCCGGCAACGGTGGAGTAGCGCGTCAGCGGAACCATGGAATCGCCATGGCCGCCCAGCACGAAAGCCGTCACGTCTTCGACGGAGACCTTGAACTCTTCCGACAGGAAATAGCGGAAGCGAGCCGAGTCCAGCACGCCGGCCATGCCGACCACATGGCTCTTCGGCAGGCCGGAGAATTTCTGCAGTGCCCAGACCATGGCGTCGAGCGGGTTGGTGATGCAGATTACGAAAGCGTTGGGGGCGTATTTCTTGATGCCCGCGCCGACCTGCTCCATGACCTTCAGGTTGATGCCCAGCAGGTCGTCGCGGCTCATGCCCGGCTTGCGGGCAACGCCGGCGGTGACGATGCAGACATCCGCGCCTTCAATGGCTGCGTAGTCGTTGGCGCCAACCATTTTGGCGTCGAAGCCCTCGACCGGCGAGGATTCGGCGATATCCAGTCCCTTGCCCTGGGGGATGCCCTCGGCAATGTCGAACAGGACGACGTCGCCCAGTTCCTTCAAGCCCGCCAGATGTGCGAGCGTTCCACCGATCATGCCGGAGCCGATGAGAGCGATCTTGTCGCGTGCCATGTGGTTAGAATTCCCCCTTGTGTCGAAAGGATAGGTGGTGAGATGGATGTGTGAAGAAAAATCCGCGCGTCGCGTCTTGCCTGTGTCGTGTCACACCGATGCATTCGGGTCCACATCCCGCCGCACTCCTTCAACGAAAGGCGCGGCAAATGCGTGGCGTGGCCCGCTTCATAAGCCTCTTTGGAATAAGCATACTGGCAGGAAAATTCAACCGGTTCTTACACGGTCAGGAATTTCAATCGTTTAGACATTTGTGGGCTTACGTAAAAGTAAGAATTTTGCCTCAATAATGTGCAAAGACGAGAGACTCGCGGGCGCTTGTAGTGGTTTGGGCAGCTCTCTGGCTGGTGAGTATCAGCCCGCCTGTCCTGCCCTCTCTCCCGCCGGAGCGGGTTTTTCTTCGTTTCGTGCGTCTGTGCGTTCCAGCCAGTCCCGGCTCTGCATCTCGATGAGGCGCGAGACCGTGCGGTCGAATTCGAAGGCTTCCGTGCCGTTTGCGGCCGTGTAGAGCGCATCGGGGGCAGCTTCTGCGGACAGGAACAGCCGCGCCTCGGCATCGTAGAGCGTGTCGATGAGAAGAATGAAGCGTTTCGCTTCGTTGCGCCGCCGCAGGTCCATGGTCGGAACATGGTCGATGAAGATCGTGTCGAACGCGCCGGCAATAGCCAGATAATCGCGCGCGCCGAGCGGTTTCTCACAAAGATCGGAGAAGGAGAAGCGGGCGGCTGAGCCTGATGCCTGCGGCACCGGCACGGTGCGGCCCTTGACGGTCAGCGCGGCGGGTTCGACGGGGCGACCATCCACCACCGTCTCCCAGGCCTCGTCCATCTGCTCTTTGGCCGAGGCATCGTCCGGTGTCATATAGACGGGAATGCGGTTGAGCTTTCGCATCCGGTAGTCTGTGTCGATGTCCAGCTCCAGAATGCGGGTATGCTGCTTGAGAATGCCGACGAAGGGCAGAAACAGACCGCGGTTGAGCCCATCGCGGTAGAGATCGTCCGGCGCGACGTTGGAGGTGGCGACCAGCACGACTCCCTGGTCGAACAGTGCCGAGAAGAGGCGCGAGAGTATCATCGCGTCGGCGATGTCCGTTACGGTGAATTCGTCGAAGCACAGAACCCATGCTTCCTTCGCCAGCGCCGCCGCCACAGGCGGGATCGGGTCGGTTTCCTGCGTCTCGCCTGCCTTCAGCGCCGCGCGGTGCTGGCCGATACGATCATGCACGTCCGCCATGAAGTCGTTGAAATGCGCGCGTCGCTTGTGCTCGACCGGGACCAGTTCATGAAATAGGTCCATGAGCATGGTCTTGCCGCGCCCCACACCGCCATGAACATAAAGCCCGCGTACCGGCTCCCGCGTCTTGTTGCGCTTGGCAAACAGCCAGCCGAGGGCGCTCGACTTGCGCGCCAGGCGCTTGTCGCTGATGTCGGCGATCAGCCGGTCCAGCGCCGCTGCGATCTTCTCCTGTGCGGGATCGTGCGCGATCCTGCCTGTCTCGACCATGTGGCCATAGCGCTGCGTGACGGAAGGATGGGTTACGAGTCCGTCACGCAATGTCATGTCAGGCTTTCACGCTTGGCCGTTCGGCCGAATGATGTTGATGGTCGAGAGTCAGCGCGACAGCGAAATGGGCTGGCCCGATGTGGTCTGGCCGTCGAAGCGGCCTGCGCCGGACGCGTAAAGGCGTGCGAGCACGCCGCCGTTCGCATCGTAGAAGGCAAGCTGCTTGCCTTCGACATTCCACGATTTCACACCGTCGATGGGAGCGGGGCAGCGCAGCGGGCCGGCGCGGTAGCCCGAGCCGAACTTGGTCTGCGGCGTGGCGACCCGGCACGACTGGCCG